>DASUSH010000088.1:0-4066 GCA_036375215.1 Solirubrobacterales bacterium | reverse complement strand
AGATCCTCGTCGTCTGCCCCGACGGGGAGCTGAGCGCCGAGGTGGCGGAGCGGATCGGCGGCGACGGCCGCGAGGTGACCAGCCTCGAGGGCGGCGTCGAGCAGTGGAAGAAGGACAGCCTGATGACGCAGCCGTCGCCCGACGTGGCGCCGCCGAAGGGCGAGGACGAGCCGCCGCACGAGGAGCCCGGCGACGAGGAGGAAGGCGGCGACGACGGCGAGGACGAGGCCCGGGCCGAGCGGGCCGAGCCCGGCGACGAGGACGAGTCCGACCAGGTTGACGACGCGGAGGGCGATGCTCCGAGCCCGAGCGCGGAGCCGGATCGATGACGATCGCCGTGATCGTCGTCGTCTGCATCGTGCTCGCGATCCTCGCCTTCCTGCTGCCGAAGCTCTCGCGCCATCCCCAGCGCGGGGTCGACAAGACCCTCGGCGCGGGTCAGCGCGCCGGCGGGTCGGCGCCAGGCCCGCTCGGCCGCCTGCTGCAGAAGCCGTTCTCGAGCTCGCGCAAGGCGACCAACAAGAGCGCCTCGAAGGGCCGCCAGGCCCGCGACAAGCTGCCGCTCTAACCGCGCGCCCGCAGGAGTCGCCACGGCGGCCGAGCCCGCGATCGCGACGGGGAAGGCGAGAGCGCGTGGCTCAGCTCGACCAGCCGAGGACCGAGAAGAACGGGAAGCGGACCCCGGACGCCTCGACCTCGACCTCGGTGCCCTCGGGCAGGGTGGGGCGGATCTCCGCGGCGATCTCGGCGGCGCGCTCCTCCGTCGGCGCGCCGATCAGCACGTGCCGCCAGCGGCGCTCGACCGGATAGCCCCGCTCGCGCGTCTCGTCGACGAGCGTGAGCGCGTCGGTCAGCTTCGGCAGGTCCACGCGGACCTCGAACGGCATCTCGCCGGTTCGCTCGGCCCGCTCGAGCGCCGCCGCCTCGCGGCCCCGGTACTCGGCGATCCGGTCGGCCTCGGTCTGGGGCATCGGCTCGGCGGCGTCCTTCCAGGTCTCGGCATCCGGGTGCCAGCGGCTGACCCAGATGTCGGCGGAGAGGTCGTCCGCCTCGAGCAGCTCGCGCAGGACGCGCTCGGCCTCGCGGGCGGTCGCCTCGGTGTCGGCGTAGACGAAGATGCGGGAGCCGTCGCGGGTGACGATCACGCGGCGGTTCTCGAGGCGTTCGCGGGCCTCGTCGTCGAGGCTGTGCGAGCGCAGCCGCTCGCCCAGCGAGTACCCGTGACGCTCCTCGTCGAGCTCGACCTCCAGCCGCCATTCCTCGGACATGGGCCGGAGGTTATCCGGCGGGCGGCGCGGAGATAGGGTCCGCCTGATGCCGGAGACGCTCACACCCGCCGAGGCCACCGCCCGGTTCGAGGCCGCCGACACACTCGGGATCCCGCTCGGCCCGGGCCAGCCGGGCACGCTGCTCGAGGCCATGGGCGAGCGCGACGACTGGCGGGACCTGCGCATCGGCGGCGGCCTGCTCATGGTCTGGTCCGAGCTCTTCACCCGCCCCGGCGTCAACATCCTCTCCGGGTTCTTCGGCCCGCTCGAGCGAGCGCTGCGCGACCAAGGGGCGAACATCAGCTTCACCCCCGCCGACTTCCGCCGCTTCGAGCCGATCCTCGAGGCGCAGGCCCCGCGCGTCATGGCCACGGTCGCCTGCCCGCCCGACGAGGATGGGTGGTGCAGCCTCTCCCTGCACGCGGGCGCGACGGCGGGTGAGTGCAGGCGCGCCGGCGCCGATCCCGACCGGATGCTGATCGTCGAGGCATCGCCGAAGTTCCCGCGGACCTACGGGATCGCGCCAGACCACCGCCACGCCCTCCACGTCGACGAGATCGACGTGATCGTCGAGTCCGACCGCGACCCGCTCGCGCTCCCCGAGCCCGAGCCGAGCGCGACGGACCGCACGATCGCCGAGCATTCCGCGGCCCTGATCCCCGACGGCTCCACGCTGCAGACCGGGATCGGCGCGGTGCCCTCGATGATCGCGGCGCTGCTCGCCGACGGCGACGGCGGCGACTACGGGATCCATTCGGAGATGTTCACCACCGGGCTGATGACGCTCTGCGAGGCGGGCAAGGTAACCAACCGCAAGGGCGTCTACGACGGCGTCTCGGTCGCGACCTTCGCCGCCGGCACGGCGGAGCTCTACGCCTGGCTCGACGGCAACGAGGACGTCGCCTTCCTGCCGGTCGAGCTGGTCAACTCGCAGGAGGCGATCGCCAGCAACCGCTCGATGGTGACGATCAACGGCGCGCTCGCGATCGACATCCAGGGTCAGGTGATCGCCGACACGATCGCCGGCGTCCAGTACTCCGGAGTAGGCGGCCACGAGGACTTCATCGCGGGGCCCGCGCTCTCGCTCGAGGACCGCGCGCTGCTGTGCATGTCATCGACGATCGAGATCGGCGGCGAGACGCGCTCGCGGATCGTGCCGTGGTTCGACGCCGGCGCCGTGATCACGACGCCGCGCCACCAGGTCGACGTGGTCGTCACCGAGTACGGCACCGCCGAGCTCCAGGGGAAGACGACGCACCAGCGCGGCGAGGCGCTCGCCCGGATCGCCCACCCGGACTACCGCGACGGGCTGCTGGCGGCGGCTGAGCGCGCCTCGGGCGGGCGGGCTCCGTTCCCGGAGGGGCACCCGGACGCGTAGCGGCGGACGTAGAGGCGCAGGGCCCGGCCCCGGGGGGAGAAGGGGCCGGACCCTGGCGGGAAACCCTCTACGCGGCGGCGGGCTCCGGCTCTGCCTCCAGGCGGGCCGCCTTGGCATGGGCGCGGCTGTCGCGCCCGCGGATCAGGACGAGGGTGAGCACGAGGCCGAGGGCCGCGATCGCCGAGCCGCCGAGGAAAGCGGCCTGGAATCCCTCGTTGAGCGCGTTCGGCATGGCGGCCGGGTCGCCGCCCGAGCTCGCGATCAGGTCGTCGGTGCGCGTGGTGGCGAGCGTCGCCAGCACGGCGAGCCCAAGCGCGCCGCCGATCTGCTGCGAGGTGTTGATCAGCCCGCTCGCCAGACCCGACTCGTGCGACTTCACGCCGGACATCGCCGCGATCGTCGTCGTCACGAACGCGAAGCCCAGACCCGTGGCCGCCAGCAGCGACGGGCCGAGGATGTCGCTGACGAAGCCGCCGCCCACCGACACCTGGGAGAACCAGAGGAGGGCGCCGGAGATCAGCACCATCCCCGTGATCAGGACCGGCTTGAAACCGATCCGGGTGACGAGCTGCGAGGCGATCCCCGAGGCGACGATGATCGTCAGGGCCAGCGGCAGGTAGGCGAGCCCCGCCTCGATCGGCGTGTAGCCCAGCACCTGCTGCATGTACAGCGTGATGAAGAAGAACATCGAGAACAGCGACGCGCCGACGAGCACGCCGACCGCGTTGGCGCCGGTCAGCGTCCGCAGCCGGAAGATCCGGAACGGGACGAGCGGCGCGGCCGAGCGCAGCTCGACGGCGACGAAGGTCCCGATCAGCGCCGCCGCGAGGCCGAGCAGGCCGATGGTCTGAGCCGAGCCCCAGCCGGCCTCGGACGCGTCGACGAGCGCGTAGACGAGGACCGAGAGGCCGGCGGTGACGCTGACCGCCCCGGCGGTGTCGAAGTGGCGGGTCGCCGACTCCGAGCGGCTCTCGGCGAGCAGTCCCGGCGCGAGCGCGAGCGCGAGCAGCGCCACGGGCACGTTCACCCAGAGCACCCACTCCCAGCCGAGGCCGTCGGTGAGGATGCCGCCGAGCAGGACGCCGGCGGCGCCGCCGGCGCCGGCCACGGCGCCCCAGACTCCGAGCGCCTTGTTGCGCTCCGAGCCGTCGCGGAACGTCGTGGTGACGATGGAGAGGGCGGCGGGCGAGACGATCGCGGCGCCGAGCCCCTGCGCCGCGCGCGCGGCGATCAGCTGGGCCTCGTTCGAGGCGAAGCCGGCCGCGAGCGATGCGCCGGCGACCACCAGCAGGCCGGCGATGAACACGCGGCGCCTGCCGAGCAGGTCGGCGAGGCGCCCGCCGAGCCGCAGGAAGCCGCCGAAGGTGAGCACGTATGCGTTCACCACCCAGGCGAGGTTCTCCTGGGAGAAGTCGAGCGC
>DASUSH010000087.1:0-23797 GCA_036375215.1 Solirubrobacterales bacterium | reverse complement strand
TGCTCCTCTATCTGCTCTACCGGCGCAGCCAGGGCCTGCCGCTGACGAGGACTGTGAAGGTCCAGTCGCTCGAGCCTCTCGGGGTCGAGGAGGTCGAGTACCGGAGCGTGCTCGTCGCCTTCGAGGACGACCCCTTCCGCGAGGAGACCGTCGCGACGGCCGCGAGGCTGGGCGCGCTGCGCCGCCACGGGATCCACGTGATCTCGCTGATCAACGTGCCCCAGAACCTGCCGCTCGACGCCCGCCTCGACGACGCCGAGTCCGAGGCGCAGGCGAAGGTGGAGCGCGCCAAGCTGATCGCGGGCGGGCGGGTCACGGGTCACACGCTGCGGGTCCGGCCCGGCCAGGCCGGCCACGCGATCGTGGACGAGGCGCGCGACATCGACGCCGCCGCGGTCGTCATGCAGCTGGACTACCGCAACGGCTCGCCGCTCTACAGCTCGACGCTGCGCACCGTCCTGAGCGAGCGCCCCTGCCGGGTCATCGTCGCCGCCGAGCCGACCCCGGCCCGCCGGCAGGCCGCCGGGGAGGCCGAGGTGAAGGAGGCGGCGGGGTGAGCGAGGGCTACCGCCTCGCGACCCGGTTCTTCTCGGTCGTGATCATCGGGTTCGGGGTCGCGATCGTCGTCGTGACCCTCGCCAACGGCGGCGACGCCTTCGCCTTCGGGATCCTGATCGGGATCGTCTTCATCGCGATGGGCTGCGGCCGCCTGTACCTCGCCCTCAGGGACTCCGGAGGCGGCGAGTGATCGACAGGCGCCGGATGCACCTGCCACGGCTGCCGGTCGGCGCCGCGCGCCGCTTCCTCGGCGTTCCCTGGCTGTTCGCGGCGGCGTTCTCGGCCGTCGGGTTCTCGGTCTACTTCGCGATCGGGATCGTCGCGGATCGCGGCCTGGGGCTGACGCCCCTGATCTTCCTCGCGGCCGGGATCGTGTTCGTGCTGAACACGCTCACCTACATCGAGGGCGGGGCGATGTACCGCGAGCGCGGCGGCTCCTCCACCTACGCGCGCCACGCCTTCAACGAGCTGGTGAGCTTCATCGCGGGCTGGGCGATCGTCCTCGACTTCATGATCGTGATCGCGATCGCGGCGATCTCGGTGCCGCACTACCTGGCGCCGATCTGGGACCAGCTCGGCGAGTCGCCGGCTGAGCTCGTCGTCGCCGGCGCCGTGATCGCCGCCGTCGCCGCGCTCAACATCGCGGGCTTCACCGGCCGCTACCGCCAGCGGCTGCTGACGATGATCGCGATCGGCGGGGTGGCGCTGCTCGTCGTCGTGATCGTCGTCGGCGCGATCACCTCCTGGGACGTCGCGGCGATCACCGACGGGCTCGACCCGTTCACCTCCCCGACCCTCGAGGACGTGATCTACGCGTCGGTGATCGCGACGGTCGCCTACGCCGGGATCGAGGCCGCCTCCAACCTCGCGCCCGACCTCGAGTACGAGCCCGCCGACCTGCGCCACCTGGTCGGCGCCGCCGCGGTCCTGGTCCCGCTGATCTACACGGGGACGGCGCTGATCGCGCTGATGGCGGTTCCGGTCGATCCCGGGCCCGGTGGCCCCGAGACGGCGCTCGCCGAGCAGTTCATCGAGGCGCCGGTGCTGGGTGCGGTGCTCTCGTTCACCCCGGCGTGGGTCGGCGACGTGATGGAGGTCGCGGTCGTCGCGGTCGCGCCGCTGGTCCTGATCTGGGCGGCGTCGACGGCGATGCTCGGGCTCACGCGCCACGCCTACACGCTGGCCCGCAACCGCCAGATCCCGAGCTGGCTCGGCAAGCTCAGCCATCGCTGGGCGACGCCGCACGTGGCGATCCTCTGCGCCGCGGTGATCTCCTTCGTCCTCGTCATCCCCGGCGACGTCCGCTTCCTCGCCGGCGTCTACGCGTTCGGGGCGACGATCGCGTTCACGATCGCCCACCTGGCCATCGTCAGGCTGCGGATCACGGACCCCGACCGCGAGCGGCCCTTCCGGATCCCGTTCAACGTCGGTTGGCGCGGGCGGCAGATCCCGCTCCCGGCGCTCGGCATGGCGGCGCTCACCGCGCTCGCGTGGGTGAGCGTGGTGGTCTTCCACGAGGGCGCTCGCTACATCGGCGGCGGCTGGCTCCTGTTCGGGATCGGCGCCTACGTCTTCTACCGAAGCGCCGTCGAGGAGACGTCCGTGACGAGGCGGGTGACGATCCCCGAGGAGGCGCTCTTCAAGGACGAGCCGGACCTCGAGTACGCGAGCATCCTCGTGCCCGTGTTCGGGGCCGAGCACGACGACGACATCGTCTCGACCGCCGGCCGGCTCGCCGCCGCCGCCGACGAGCGGGGCGGGATCGAGCCCCGGGTGGACGTTCTGTTCGTGATCGAGCTGCCGCTGACGATCCCGCTCGACGCGCCGCCGACGCGGGCGCAGCAGGAGGTCGCCGAGGCGGCGGTCGAGCGCGCGGCGAACGTGGGCGCCGAGTACGAGACCGTCCAGGTCGGCACCTCGATCGCGCGCGCCCGCTCGACCGGCGCGGGGATCGTCGCCGAGGCCCGCAGCCGGGGCGTCGACCTGATCGTGATGGGCGCCGAGCCGCCGACCCGGATCCGCGGCGGCGCTCTGCTCGGCGGGATCGGCGGCGCCCGCCCGGCCGAGATCGGGCCGGTGACCGAGTACGTGCTCAAGAAGGCGCCGTGCCGGGTGCTCCTCACCGCGCCCGCGGAGGGCTAGCTTCGCGCGCGGGCGCGCCGCGCCGTCGGCCGGGGGGGCTACCCGGGCCGGGGGGCGCCGCCGGGGTCGGATCCCCCGCGCGCCGCCGGGTTCGGCTTCGGGTCGCCGTCGAGCGGTCCGCGCCAGTGGCGGGCGAAGGGGAGGCGCCAGCCGAAGGGCTCGACGAGCTGGTTCATCGCCTCGGGCCCCCACGAGCCCTGGCGGTAGAGGTGGACCGGGGTCTCGGCCTCGAGGAGCGGCTCCGAGATCGCCCACAGGTGCTCGATCCCGTCGGCGGTCGTGAACAGGGTGTGGTCGCCGATCATCGCGTCGCGGATCAGGCGCTCGTAGGCCTCGAGGGTGTCGTCGTGGTCGACCTCGGTGAGCGAGAACTGCAGGCTCTGCTTGTCGAGGACGAAGCCGGGCCCGGGCCTCTTGCCGTAGAAGGAGAGGGAGAGGCGCGAGCTCTCGTCCAGGTCGAAGGTGAGGTGGTCGGGGCCGTGCGAGCCGACGCCGGAGCCCGACGGGAACATGCTCTTCGGCGGCTCGCGGAAGGCGATCGAGATGATCCGCCAGCTCTCCGCCATCCGCTTGCCGGTGCGCAGGAAGAAGGGGACGCCGGCCCAGCGCCAGTTGTCGACCGTGCAGGCGAGGGCGACGAATGTCTCGGTGGATGAGTCGGGGTCGACGCCCTCGGTGAAGTGGTAGCCCTCGTACTGGCCGCGGACCGCCTTCCCCGGGTCGAGCGGCTGCAGGGAGCGGAATACCTTGTTCTTCTCGATCGTGATCGCGTCGGGCTCGAGCGCGGTCGGCGGCTCCATCGCGACGAAGGCGAGGATCTGGAAGAGGTGGGTGACGATCATGTCGCGGAAGGCGCCGGTCGACTCGTAGAACGCGGCGCGGTCGCCGACCGCGAGGGTCTCGGGGACGTCGATCTGGACGTGCTCGATGTGGTTCAGGTTCCAGATCGGCTCGAAGAGGCCGTTGGCGAAGCGCAGCGCGAGGATGTTCTGGGCGGCCTCCTTGCCGAGGTAATGGTCGATCCGGAAGACCTGCTCCTCGGCGAACACCTCGTGCAGCCGGGCGTTCAGCGCGCGGGCGCTGGCGAGGTCGTGGCCGAACGGCTTCTCGAGCACGATCCGGGCGCGCCGGGTGTTGAGCCCGGCCTCTGCGATCAGGGTCAGCAGGGAGTCGACGGCCTTCGGCGGGACGCTCAGGTAATGCAGGATGCGCGCCTCGTCGCCGAGCCGCGATCGCTCCTCGTCGACGGCGGCCGCGAGCGTCTCCGGGCCCAGGGTGATGTCCACGCTCGCGAGGCGCTCGGCGAACGGGTCCCACTTCTCGTCGGTGGGCGTGTCGTCGCCGCAGTTGTCGGCCGCCTCCCGGGCCAGGGCGCGAAGCTCGTCGTCGGTCGACTCGCCGCGCATGCAGCCGAGGATGCGGAACTCGGGGAGGAGGCCGGTGGCGTAGAGGTGGTAGAGGCCGGGGAGGAGCTTGCGGCGCGCGAGGTCGCCGCTCACGCCGAAGAGCACGATTACGTGCGGGTCGATCGGCCGGAGGGCCAGCGGCGGGGCGTCAGCGGGATCGTGGGCCACCGCGTGCCAAACTAACCGATCGATTCCGCCGCGATGTCGGGACGCTGGAGCTGGACCCAGGCGACGGCGGCCAGGACGATCGCGATCCCGGCGATCTGGACGGCGGCGAGCGCCTCGTCGTGGATCACGAACGCGAACAGCGCGGAGAGGGCCGGTTCGAGCGTGGCGACGGCGGCCGCGCGGGCGGCGGGAACGTGGCGGAGGGCGGCGACGATCAGGCCGAACGGGAGCAGGGTCCCGATCACGACGATCGCGGCGGCGAGGGCGAGGTCGCCGCCGGTGTCGAGCTGATCGGCGGGGAAGGTCCAGGGCGGCTGGATCACGAGCCAGAAGGCGGTCGAGAACCCGAACGCCCAGAGGAGGGTGACGAGGGGCGGGTGGCGCCGGCCGGCCCGCTCGGAGCCGGCGAAGTAGATCGCGAAGGAGATCGCGGCGCCGAGACCGGCGGCGACGCCGGCGACGTCGAGCGCGCTCGGGTCGTAGGCGCGCACGACGAGGGCCGAGCCGGCGAGCGAGATCGCGACCGCGGCCCAGAGGGCGGGGGAGAGGCGCCGGCCGTGGGCGAAGCGCAGCCAGACCAGGAGGAGGAGCGGGGCGAGGTACTCGAGGGTGAGGGCGGGGCCGACGCCGAGCCGCTCGATCGCGACGAAGTAGGTGACGTAGACGAGCGCGAGCCCGGCGATGCCGAGGACGGCGAACCGGGGGACCTCGCTGCGCTCGATCCGCAGGCCGGCCGGCCGGACGACCGCGACGACGAGCACGAGCAGGAGGAGGGCGCCCGCCGAGCGCAGCTCGGAGAGCCGCATCGCGGAGAGCCCGTCGTCGAGCAGGAAGAGGGCGAGGCTGGCGTTCAGGGAGAACATCGTCACGGCCGCTACGACGAGCCCGTAGCCGAGCGCGGTTCGTCCTGTCAGCTCACGCTCCATACCCCGTGGTGCCTCGCCGGGGGAATCGACCGAGCCTACGGACGCGACCATGGCGACGAAGCGTAGGATCACGACCATGTTCATCCTCATCGTTGGCGCGGGGAGGGTCGGCTCGTCGCTGGCCCGCGCGATGCTCAGAGAGGGGCACGAGGTCTCGTGCCTGGACGAGGACCCGGAGTCCCACGCTCGGCTCGAGGTCGGCCTCGAGAGGCCGTGGGAGGACGAGGGCGGTCAGTTCACCGTCGGCACGGGCCTCGAGATCGACGCGCTGATCGCCGCCGGGATCGAGCGTGCCGACGTCTTCGTCGCCGCGACGGACGGCGACAACACGAACATCATCATCTCCCAGATCGCCCAGCGGCGGTTCAGCGTGCCGAAGGTGATCGCGCGCGTGCTCGACCCGTACCGCGCCGAGTGGTACGAGCAGCAGGGCCTGCACACGATCTCGCCGACGCGGGTCGCGATCGACCTGCTCGAGGAGGAGGTCCGCCAGGCCAAGGCGGGCCAGGCCGGTGCCTGAGCGCCTCTACATCATGATCGCCGGGGCCGGCAAGGTCGGCTGGAACCTGGCGCGCGAGCTGCTCGACAAGGGGAACGAGGTGACCCTGATCGAGAACGACCGCGAGCGGTACTCGACGGTCGAGCAGGAGCTCGAGCACAACGTGCAATACGGCGACGCCTCCGAGCTCTGGATCCTCGAGCGCGCGGGGATCCAGCGCGCCGACATGGTGATCGCGGTCACCGGCGACGACGAGGACAACATGCTGATCTGCCAGGTGGCGCGCGAGAAGTACCTCGTCGACCGGATCATCGCCCGCGTCAACAACCCGCGGAACCGCCAGCACTTCGAGCTGCTCGGGATCAAGCCGTTCGTCTCGGCCACGGACCTGATCCTCAGGCTGCTCGAGCACGAGGTGCCCGAGTACGGGCTCGTCCACCTGCTCGACCTGCCCGAGGAGCGGCTCGAGATCATCGAGATGCTGCTCGGCGACGACTCGCCCGCCTCGGGCCGGCAGGTGAGCGACCTCGAGATGCCGGAGGGCAGCCTGCTGATCTCCGTCCTTCGCGACGGCCGCGGGTTCGTGCCCGGGCCCGACACGGTGCTCGAGCCCGGCGACGAGATCCTCGCCGTCCTCGACCCCGGGCTCGAAGACGACCTCAAGGAGTACTTCGGGCCGAACTCGGGCGGGGCGTAGGGGCCATGGCCGAGCGCGGCGTCGACTTCCTGCTGATCGGCGGCGGCATGGCCTCGGCGCACTGCGCGGCCGAGCTCCGCAAGCAGGGCGCGGAGGGGAGCGTGCTGGTCGTCGGCCGCGAGCCCGAGCCGCCCTACGAGCGCCCGCCGCTCTCGAAGGAGTACTTGCGCGGCGAGGCGGCGCGCTCGGACGCCTACGTGCACGAGCCGAGCTGGTACGCGGAGAACGAAGTCGAGCTGCTCACCGGTCGGAACGTGCTCGGGCTCGACCTCGACGCGCGGACGGCGAACGTGCAGGGGGAGGGGGAGATCGAGTTCGGCAAGGCCCTGCTGGGGACCGGAGCGCGGGTCAACATCCTGCGGCTCGAGGGCGCCGAGCTCGACGGCATCCACTACCTGCGGGCGTTCAAGAACTCCGACGAGATCGCCGAGGAGGCCGAGGACGCCGACCACGTCGTGATGATCGGCGGCAGCTACATCGCCTGCGAGGTCGCGGCGTCGCTGACCGCCAGGGGCAAGCGGTGCACGTGCCTGATGCTCGAGGACGTGGCGCTCTCGGGGTCGTTCGGCGAGGAGGCCGGGCGCCACTTCCACGACGTCCTCACCTCGCACGGCGTCGAGCTCGTCGGCGGCGAGACCGCGAAGGAGTTCATCGGCGAGGGCCGCGTGGCCGGGGTGCGCACCGAGAGCGGGCGCGAGGTCGAGGGCGACCTCGTCGTCGTCGGCGCCGGCGTCCACCCGGAGACGATGCTCGCCGAGCGCGCCGGGCTTGAGGTCGAGGGCGGCGTCGTCTGCGATCGCCGGCTCCAGAGCTCGGCCGAGGGCGTCTTCTGCGCCGGCGACGTCTGCTCCTACGACAGCGTCGTCCACGGCCGCCGCCTGCGGGTCGAGCACTGGGACGTCTCCTTCCAGCAGGGCCGCTACGCCGCGCGCGCGATGCTGGGGGAGTCCGAGCCCTACCGCGAGGTCCCGTACTTTTTCAGCGACCTCGCCGACTGGACGAGCCTCGAGTACGTCGGCCCCGCGACCGACTGGGACGAGATCGTCTGGCGCGGCGAGCGCGACTCCGGCGAGTTCTCGGCCTGGTACCTGAAGGACGGCCGGGTCGCCGGCTGCCTCTCGGTGGAGCGCTCCGAGGACCTGGCCCACGCTCGCCGCCTGCTCGCCGAGGGCGCGGACGTGAGCGCCTCACGCGACGAGATCGCCGACCCGGACACCGATCTGGACGAGCTCGGAAGCTCGGACTGAGCCTCATACAATTGGCCCCGTTGCGGGCTGGTGTAATTGGCAGCACGCGGGCTTCTGGTGTCCGTAGTCGGGGTTCGAGTCCCTGGCCCGCAGCCTCGGATCGTCCCATGGTTCCATCCGGTCCACATGGGAACATGTGTTCGTGTCAAGGGAACGGGGTCCTAAGCGGAGACAGGGGATCACGAGGGCGCTCGTTCGCGACCTGCTCGCGACGGGCCTGAGCCCCGCTGAGGTTGCGCTCCGGATCGGCGTCACGAAGAGCACCGTCGCCTTCCACATGCGCAGGCTCGACATCGAGGTCGACGAGCGCTGTGCTCGACGTTACGACTGGGCTGAGATCCAGCGCGCCTACGACTCGGGGCTAAGCGTCCGGGAGTGCGCGGCGCGGTTCGGGTTCAACCTCGCCAGCTGGCACAAGGCGGTCCTGCGCGGCGCGATCGAGGCTCGGCCGGCCGCGATGGCGATCGAGCAGCTGCTCGTCAAGGGTCGTACGCAGACGAACAGGAGCCATCTGAAGCAGCGATTGCTATCCGACGGCCTCAAGCGAAACCGCTGTGAGCGTTGCGGGCTCACGGAATGGCAGGGCAAGCCGCTCAACATGCAGCTCCACCACCGCAACGGGGACGGCACCGACAACCGGCTCGAGAATCTCGAGATCCTCTGCCCGAACTGCCACGCCCAGACCGATACCTACGGCGGGCGCAACGGGCACCGGCGCAAGAACGCTGCCTGACCGCTGATCGGCACGCGGTGCCGTTGGGCGCACCTGTTACTTTCAGGCGGCGATGGGGCGGCGTTTTTCCCTGCTCAGGCCGGGCTTCGGCGCGGCGTTGCTGGCCGTGGCGGCGATCGCCGCCGGGTGCGGCGGCGACGACGAGGACCCGATCACCTCGGTGAGCACCCCGGCCGGCGCGACCGGCGCCTCCGGGGCCTCCGGCAGCCTGGAGGCCTTCATCGACGACGCCGACGCGATCTGCGCCGAGTCGAACGCGGCGATCGCGGGCTCGAGCGAGAGCGCCGGCGAGGAGCTCTCGATCCTCGAGGGCCAGATCGACGGCCTCGAGTCGCTGGGCTCGCCGCCCGAGGACGCCGAGACCTTCGACCGCTTCCTCGCCGCGATGGACGAGCTCGTCGCCGCGCTCGAGAAGTCGGACCTCGCCGCACAGCGCGGCGAGGACACGACCGAGGCCGACTCCGAGGCCGACGCCGCCCGCTCCGACGCCCAGCAGGCGGCCGAGGACTTCGGCCTCGAGGACTGCGGCCAGGAGGGCGAGGGGATCGACGGCGGCCCCGATGGGACCGGCGGCGACGTCGGCGGGGACGCCGGCACGGCCCCGTCCGCGCCGGCCGAGCCCGCCGCGCCCGCGCCCGCTCCGGCGCCCGCCCCGGCCCCGGCTCCGGCGCCCGCCCCGGCTCCGGCGCCGGTCGACCCGGGCGGCGGCACCGCGCCCCCCGCGGGCGGCGGAGGCGGCGGGGACTCCGGCGGCGTCAGCCCCTAGACCCGTCCCTCCGGGGTCAGACCCCTTGAGTCGTGGTGACTCAAGGGCTCCGTCCCTTTGGGGTCTGACCCCTCTCAGGCGGCCTGTTCCGACCAGGCGCCGTAGAGGCGCGAGTACGGGCCCCCCGCGCCGATCAGCTCCTCGTGGGTGCCCGACTCGGCGATCCGGCCGTGCTCCAGCACGATGATGCGCCCGGCGCGGCGGATCGTCGAGAGCCGGTGCGCGATCACGATCGCGGTGCGCCCGAGCAGGAGCCGCTCGAGGCCGCGCTCGATCGTCCGCTCGGTCCGCACGTCGACGTTCGACGTCGCCTCGTCGAGGATCAGGATCCGCGGGTCGGCGACCAGCGCTCGCGCGAACGCGACCAGCTGCCGCTGACCTGCCGAGAGCTGCCCGCCGCGCTCGCCGACCTCGGTGTCGTATCCCTGCGGCAGCCGCGCGATGAAGCCCTCGGCGCCGACCGCCGCCGCGGCCGCGCGCACCTCCTCGTCGCTCGCCTCGGGCCGCCCGAAGGCGATGTTCTCCCGCACGCTCCCCGAGAACAGGAACCCCTCCTGGGGCACGATCCCGAGCTGGCTGCGCAGGCACGACGCCTTCAGGTCGCGCAGGTCGTGGCCGTCGACCAGGACGCGGCCCTCCTGCGGGTCGTAGAAGCGCGCCACCAGCTTCGCAAGCGTCGACTTCCCCGCCCCGGTCTGGCCGACGAGCGCCAGCGTCTGCCCGGGCGGGACGTGCAGCGAGACGCCGCGCATCGCCCACACCTCCTCCTCGGAGCCGTCGCCGCCCAGCGACTGGCCGTAGGAGAACGAGACCCGCTCGAGCTCGATCTCGCCGCGCAGCGTCCCCGGATCGAGCGCGCCCGGCTTGTCGGTCAGGTCGGGCTCGGTGTCGAGCAGGTCGAAGATCTTGTCCAGCGCCGCCATCCCCTGCTGGTAGGTCGTGTACAGCTGCGAGATCTGCTGAATCGGGTCGAAGAACGTCTGCAAATACGCGACGAACGAGACCACCACGCCCACCGAGACGACCTCCTGGGGCGGCAGCGCTCGGTAGCCCCCGTACAGGAGGATCGCCGCCGTCCCGATCGCGGACAGCAGCTCCACCGCCGGGAAGTACGACGCGTTCAGGTAGACGGTCTTCATGTTCGCCTGCATGTTGTCCTCGTTCAGCCGCTCCATCTCGGCGACGTGACGAGGCTCCTGGCCGAAGCTCCGCACCACCCGGACGCCGGAGAGCGACTCCTGCAGGTTCGCCGTGATCGCCGCGATCGTCTCCCGCGTCTTGCGGTAGGCGCCGGCGGCGACGATCCGGAAGACGACGCTCCCCACCGCGAGCAGGGGGAAGGTGAGGAACGTGACCAGCGCCAGCGGGACGTCGAGCAGGAGCATGATCACCACGACGCCCACGAGCGTCAGCGTGCTCGAGAACAGCGTCACGATCCCGTCGGTCACGAGGCTGTCGAGCGCCTGCACGTCGTTCGTCATCCGCGAGATCAGCACGCCCGGCCGGTTGCGGGTGAAGAAGCCGATCGACATCCCCTGGACGTGGGCGAAGATCCGCTGCCGCAGCTCCTGCAGCGCCCGCTGCCCGACCCAGCCGACGAGATAGGTCTGCGCGTAGGTCGCCGCGAAGTAGACGAGGCCCGAGGCTAGGAAGACGCCGACGATGACGTAGAGGGCGGTCTCGTCGCCGGCCCGGATCCCGTCGTCGATCGCCTTCCCGACCAGGTAGGGCGGCGCCAGCCCCGCCACCGTCGCCACGATCAGCGCGCCGAACATCAGCGCGACCCGGCCGCGGTACGGCCGCAGCAGGGAGACGAGCCAGCGCAGTTTGCGGCCGCGCTGGTCCTCGCCGCGCAGGATCCGCCACAGCTCGCGCACCATCAGCCAGGTGCCGGCGAGCCGCCCCGGCTGGTTCTGCTCCTCCGCGAGCTGCTCGGGCTCGGGACGCTCGCGCACGGGCTCGCCGTTCTCGCGGCGCTCGCTCAAAGCCGCGCCACCTCCTCACGCTCCTCGAGGTCGCGCTGCAGGAAGACCGAGTCCTCGCACCCGTGCTCGGCGATCTCGCGGAAGAGCTCGGAGCGCTCGAGCAGCTCGTCGCGGGTCCCGCGGTCCACGACCCGGCCCGCGTCCATCACCACCACCTCGTCGGCGAGCGCGATCGTCGAGAGGCGGTGGGCGACGACGAACGTCGTCCGGCCCGCCATCGCCTCGACGAGCCCGTCGCGGATCCTCGCCTCGGTCGTCGCGTCGACCGACGAGGTGGCGTCGTCGAGGATCAGGATCCTCGGGTCGGCCACGAGCGCCCGCGCGATCGCGACCCGCTGGCGCTGGCCGCCCGACAGGGTGAGCCCGCGCTCGCCGACCATCGTCTCGTAGCCGTCGGGGAGGCGCTCGATGAACTCGGCGGCCTGCGCCCGCCGCGCCGCCCGCTCGATCTCCTCCCTGCTCGCGTCGGGCCGCGCGTAGGCGATGTTCTCTGCAACCGTCGCCGAGAACAGGAAGCTGTCGTCGGCGACGAACGCGATCTGCGAGCGCAGCGAGACCAGGTCCACGTCGCGCAAGTCGGCGCCGTCGAGCAGCACCTCGCCCCCGGTCGGGTCGTAGAGGCGCGCGAGCAGCGCGACCAGCGACGTCTTGCCGGAGCCGGTCGGCCCAACGAGCGCGACCGTCCGCCCGGGCTCGACCGCGAGCTCGACCCCGTCGAGCGCCTCCGTCACCCCGTCGTAGCTGAGCGACACGTCGCGCAGCTCGACCCGCCCGTCGCCCTCGGGCAGCGGCTTCGCGTCCGGCGGGCTCGCGATCCGCGGCTCGCGGTCGAGCACTTCGAACAGGCGATTGCCGGACGCGATCGCCCGCTGCGACATCCCGAGCGCGATGCCGAGCATCCGCACCGGCAGCGCCAGCATGATCAGGTAGGTGTAGAACGCGGTGAACTCGCCGAGGGTGAGGTTGCCGCGGATCACCTGGATGCCGCCGACGAGCAACACGACGGCGATCCCGAGGTTCGGCAGGAAGCCGATCAGCGGCGTGTAGAGCGCCCGCAGCCGGGTCGCGTAGATCGTCTGGTCGAAGACCCGGTCGACCGAGCGCCGGAACCGCGCGAGCACGTGGCGCTCGCGGGCGAACGCCTTGATCACCCGGATGCCCGAGACGCTCTCCTCGGCCTCCGCCGTCAGCTCCGCGATCCGCTGCTGGACCTCCTGCTGCGCGGGGCGGGAGAGCCGGTTGTAGCGCGCCGCGGTCGCGACCACGAACGGCACCGGGATCAGCGCGAGCGCCGCCAGCCACGGCTTCAGCACGAACATCACCGCGCTCGCGAGCACGATCGTGAGCATGCTCTGCGTGATGAAGATCAGCCCGTAGCCGAGGAAGAACCGGATCGACTGCAGGTCGACGGTCGCGCGCGACATCAGCTGGCCCGTCTGGTGCGAGTCGAAGTAGCCGAGCTCGAGCGCCTGCAGGTGGGAGTAGAAGCGGCTGCGCAAGTCGAACTCGACGCCGAGCGAGACCTTGCCGGCGACGAGCCGCCTGACCACGGTGAGGCCGAGCCGCAGCACGCCCGCGCCGACGATCGCCAGCCCCAGCGGCAGCAGGTCCGGGCGGGCCCCGCGCTCGATCGCGTCGACCGCCTCGCCGACGAGCGCCGGGATCACGACCGTCATCCCCATCGCGGCCGAGGCGAGGACGAGCGAGAAGATCAGGGCGCGCCGGTAGGGGCGCAGGAACCCGAGCAGCCGCCTGAACGTCGCCATCGCTCAAAACTATAGAAACTGAAGTAGGGCGGACGCCGAGCGGCGCGCGCTCGCGGCCGGCCCACTGGAGCGCAGACCGGCGACTGCCCCGAGGGAGGCATAGGATCGCCCCCCGGCCACCCAGAGGAGGAGGAGACCTTGACCGCACCCGACGATTCGAGCCTCGTCGACGAGGAGATCGAGACCACGCCGCTCGGGAACTCGCCCACGAGCGCTTCCGACGACACCGGCGACGACTCGGACGACACCGGCGACACCGGCGACGACAGCGGCGACGTGAGCGACGCCGCCGACACCGGCGACGACAGCGGCGACGAGGCCGACGGCGACTCCGGCAGCGACGGCGGCTCCTGAGATCGCCTCGGCGGACCTAGCCCCCTCGACCCCGCCCGCCGCGTCGGGCGCGGGCGGGGCCGAGTCGGAGCGCGCGGTCGCGCTCACCCTCGAGCCGGAGGACCTCGGCCGCTTCCTCGCCGAGCGCTGGGGCCGCCGCCCGCTCCACGTCGCGCGCGCCGAGGCGGGCCGGTTCGACCCGATCCTCTCCCGCGAGGACGTCGACCGCCTCGTCTCCGAGCCGGGCCTGCGCGCCCCCGCGTTCCGGCTCGTCAAGGACGGCAGGCAGCTGCCGCTCTCCGGCTACACCGAGGACATCTCCTGGCGGCCCGGGGGCTTCACGGGCATGGCCCGCCCGGAGCGGGTCGCGAGCGAGTTCCGCGCGGGCGCGACGATCGTCCTCCAGGGCCTCCACCTGCACTGGCGCCCGGCGGCGCTCTACTGCCGAGCGCTCGAGGCGGCGCTCGGCTGCCCCGTGCAGGCGAACGCCTACTTCACGCCCGCCTCGGCGCGGGGGTTCGCCGTCCACCACGACACCCACGACGTCCTCGTCCTGCAGGTCGCGGGCACCAAGCGCTGGCTCTGGTACGAGCCCGTGCTCGAGCTGCCGCTCGGCGAGCAGCGGTTCTCGGCCGAGCGCGACGACCCCGGGGACCCCGTCGCCGACCTCGCGCTCGCGCCCGGCGACACCCTTTACCTGCCTCGCGGCTGGCCGCACGAGGCCCGAACCTCCGACTCCGACTCGCTCCATCTGACGATCGGCCTGCACCCGCCGTCGCGGCTGGACGCGATCCGCGCCGCGCTCGCCGAGTGCGCGGACGACGTCGAGTTCCGGCGCACCCTGGACGCCGACGGCGCCCTGCCCGCCGGCCTCCTCGACCGACTCGCCGAGCGCCTCGAGCCCGAGCTGGTCCGGGCGCGGGCCCGCCGCCGTCTCGTCGCCCGCCGGCGCCCGATCCTCGACCGCCACCTCGCCGAGCTCGAGGCGGCCGAGCGCCTGCGCGCCGGCGACGCGGTCGAGCGCCGCCCCACGGTCCTCCACGTCCTCGAGCTCGAGCGCGCGAGGCCGGCGCTCCTCTTCGAGGGCAGGGAGATCGCGGTGCCGGCGCGCGCCGGGGACGCGCTCGCCGCCGCCGCGGCCACCGATGCCCCCTTCTGCGCCGCCGACCTGCCCGGCCCGATCGACGAGGCCGGCCGCCTCGTCCTCGTCCGGCGGCTCGTCCGCGAGGGCTTCCTGCGGATCGCCGCCGGGCCAGAATAGTCTCCGCCGCCTGAACGCCGAGCCCAACAGCCCGCGCGGGATCGACGGCCTCAGCCGCTTCCTCGGCATGACCTGGGAGTCCGCGGAGACGGTGAAGATCGAGGTCCGCGACGAGCTCATCAACCCGGCCGGCCTGCTCTCCGGCCCGGTCGCCTACGCGCTCGTCGACTACTCGATGGGCTCCGCCCTCTGGGCGCAGAAGAACCCGGGCGAGCGGATCGCGACGATCAACATCTCGATCAACTACCTGCGCACCGCCCGCGAGGGCGAGGTCACGTGCACCAGCCGCGTCGACCGGCGCAACGATCGCGTCGCCGTTCTCTCCGGCGAGGTGCGCGACGCCGAGGACCGCCTGCTCGCGACCGCGATCGGCAGCTTCTCGATCTTCCCGAAGAATCGGTTGCGGGCGGAGAGGCGCAGCGGGTAGGGTCAGCCCGATGGACGAGACAGGCCTGGGTACGGGGGCGTCGAAGCGGCGGGTCACGATCTTCTATGTCGTCCTCTTCGCAGCCGCCGCGCTCGCCGCGGCGTTCAGCTTCAGCGCGGGAGAGGACGAGGCCGCCGCGCCGCCGATCGCGGGCACATACGCGGTCGAAGAGGGCTCGGATTGCCTCGGCGAGACGTTCGACGTCAAGCAATCGGGGGAGTTCGTCAACCTCACCGATCCCGACGGGAAGGTCTCCGGATCGCTTCGCTTCGAGCAGCCTGAGCTCACCGGCGATGTCGGCTGCGTGGACGGCTCGACGGCCGAGATCGACGCGACCGTCGGCGACGAGACGATCGAGGGCACACTCGACGGCCAGCCGCTGGTCGCGACGCTTGACGCGGACCCGCCGCCGCCGGGTACGCCCGCGCCGAAGCCGCCGGACTCGATCACCTCCGACTACATGATCACCCCGCGCTCGGCATGCCTCGGCGGCCGGATGGAGATCGAGGAGGCCGACGACGGCGCGCTCGAGGTCATAATCGCGAACGAGACCCGCGGCGAGGTCACCTACTCCGAAGGCGATCTCGAGGGGACCGCGACCTGCGCCGAGGGCGGCGAGGCGACCCTCATGGGCGAGGCCGCCGACCGGACCATCACCCTCACGATCACCCCGGAGGCGCCCGCCGGCGAGGAGGAAGAGGTCGCCGCGGAGGAAGAGGGCGCGGCGGCCGGCGGCGGAGGGGGAGCTGGGCCGGCGGCGGAGGAGGAGGCCGCAGAGGAACCCGCGGCCGCGGCCGCCCCGGAAAAGGTCACCGCAACCAAGCGGCGCGAGTTCGGCGAGACGCTCGCCCACTTCTTCATCGCCGTCGTCGTGATCATGCTCGTCGCGCGGCTCTTCGGCACGCTCGCCGTAAAGCTCCGCCAGCCGCGGGTGATGGGCGAGGTCATTGCCGGGATCTGCCTCGGGCCGACCCTCCTCGGAGCGATCTCGCCCGAGCTTCAGACCGCGATCTTCCCCTCCGACATCATCCCGTTCCTCGGGGTCGTCGCCAACCTCGGGCTGATCTTCTACATGTTCCTCGTCGGCCTCGAGCTCGACACGCGCCAGCTCAAGGGGCGGGTCAGCCAGGCGTTCGCGATCTCGAACATGAGCGTCGTCTTCCCGCTCGTGCTCGGTATCGCGGTCGCCGTGCCGATCTACTCGCTCGTCGGGCCGGACAAGGAGTTCGTCGCCTTCGCCCTGTTCATGGGCGTCGCGATGTCGATCACCGCCTTCCCCGTGCTCGCCCGGATCCTGGTCGAGCGGCGGATGCTGAAGCGCCCCGTCGGTGCGATCGCGATGGCGTCGGCGGCGGTCGACGACGTTACCGCGTGGTTCCTGATCGCGCTCGCGAGTGCGGTCGCGGTTGCCGGAGAGGCCCTGGAGGTGTTCGAGACCATCGGCCTCGCCCTCGTCTTCTGCGCGGTCATGTTCGGCGTCATCAGGCCCGTGATCAGCCGGGCCTCGAGCGCCTACGACGAGGCGGGACGGGTCCCGGCGGCGTGGTTCGCCGCGATCCTCGCCGGCGTCCTGCTCTCGGCGTACGCGACCGAGTCGATCGGGATCGCGCTGATCTTCGGCGCGTTCGTGATGGGCATGGTGATGCCCCGGCACGCCGGCCTCACCGAGGACGTCACCGGCAAGATCGAGGACTTCGTGGTCATCCTCCTGCTTCCCCTCTTCTTCACCTACACAGGTCTGCGAACCGACGTCGGGCTGCTCGACCGGCCGGAGCTCTGGCTGCTGACGATCGCGCTGATCGCCGTCGCCATCATCGGCAAGCTCGCCGGGGCGTACATCGCCGGCCGCATTGTCGGCTTTGCGTCCAAGCCCGCGGCCGTGATCGGGATCCTGATGAACACCCGGGGCCTGACCGAGTTGATCGTGCTCAACCTCGCGCTCGAGAAGGGCGTGATCTCCGACGCGCTGTTCGCGGCGCTCGTGCTGATGGCCCTGGTCACCACGTTCATGGCCGGCCCGCTTCTGCGGCTGGTCGACCGCGAGAACGAGTTCGGCGCGCCGGTCGAGGAGGAGTTCGAGGAGGCGCGGAAGGACTCGCTCGCCGCGTTCCCGGCGATCGAGGTGCCCGAGCGATCGATCCTGCTCGCCCCGCAGGACGAGTCGGGGCTGCCCCAGCTCCTCGCGCTGGCAGAGCCGATGGCGCGCTCGGAGCCGCCCCGCGAGGTCATCCTCGCCCGGCCGGTCCTCCCCCCGCGGGGCGCTGCTGCAGGCGTCCGCCCCGGCCTTCAGACCGAGAACAAGCTGCTCCTGGAGGCCACGGCGCACACGCAGGAGGCGCGCGACCGGCTCCTCGCCGACGGGATCGCCGCCCGGGCCGTCGCGTTCATAAGCCCCGATCCGGCGGAGGACATCATCCGCGTCGCCGAGCGCGAAAACGTCGACATCGTCCTCGTCGACGGGCGCCGGCCGCTGCTCGGCGAGGGCGTCCCCCGCGGCGAGGTCGGGGTCGTTCTCCGCGACACGCCCTGCGACGTCGCCGTCGTCGTCGCCCGCGAGGACCAGACGCTGGCGCCGGGGCCGGAGTCGTCGATCGTCGTCCCCTTCGGCGGAGCCGAGCACGACTGGGCGGCGCTCGAGCTCGGCGCCTGGATCGCCTCGGCGACGAAGGCGCCGCTGCGCCTGCTCGGCGCCGCGGGGGAGACCGAGGAGACCTCGAAGGTGAGCCGCCTGCTCGCCGACGCCGGCCTGCTCGTCCAGCAGTACGCCGGCGTCGCCGCCGAGCCGCTGATCGCCGAGCCCGGCGGCGTCAGCATCATCGAGTCGGCCGAGAGCGCCGGCCTGCTCGTGATCGGCCTCTCCCCGCGCTGGCGCGAGGAGGGCCTCGGCCCGACCAGGTCGGAGATCGCCCGGGCCGCTCCCGCCCCGATCGCCTTCGTCCGCCGCGGCAGCCGTCCGGGCGCGCTCGCGCCGAGTGACGAATTCACTCACTTCACCTGGTCCTCGCCGGGTATGGTCCCACCGGGCGCCGGCAATCCGATCGGCGGGTCTTCCAAAGGAGGTGAGTAGATGGCATCGGGGAACGGCAGCGGTTCCAACGACGTCACGGTCGGCATCGTCGGGGACGGCTTCGGATCGCTCCTCGTCTACACGACCGCGGTGTATCTCGGCTTCGCCCCCGAGCGCATCGGCATCTTCGGGCAGGGGTCGAACCCGGTCGGTACCTACCAGCAGTTCGCCTGGAACCTCGGCCAGACGATCCTGCGCTCCGAGTCCGAGTCGCACTTCCTGCCCGCCGACTGGCCCACCTTCGCGCAGCTGGACGCCTGGTCGCGCAAGGACCCCGCGCCGCTCCTCCGCTCGGCGGGGCGCAAGTTCAACCCCGGCGTCCCGGAGATCCTCACCGAGGCGACCCTCGTCACCCGCATGCTCGGCTACGAGAACCGGATCATCGGCGGCCGCCACGTCGGCTGGATCGTGCGCGAGCCCGGCCCGCCGCCCTACTTCTCGCTGTATGACGAGGACGCCGAGCTGATCGGACGCGCCAAGCACCTGATGATCGCGATCGGCCACGGCCCGCTCTCCTTCCCCGGCGTCTACGGCGCGGCCCGCGAAAACCCCGAGACGGCCGATCGCATCGTCCAGGCATACGAGCCGAAGCAGTACTACCCCGGCGGCCGCTACCTCGTCGTCGGCTCCGGGATCGCCGCGATCAACGAGTGGGCGAACATCGTCGACGCCGGCGCCTCCTGCATCGCGCTGCAGCGCAACCCCGAGCCTGACGAGCAGGACCTGAACGTGCCCCGCTGCCTCTTCGACGGCAGCGGCATCGACGCGTTCGCGGGCCTGCCGTTCGAGCAGCGCCTCGACTTCCTCGGGCGGGTCCTGCGCGGGACCTCGCCGGAGCGCCGCACCTGGGCCGAGAAGGTGGCGAACGCGCAGCGCGAGGGCCGCTTCGAGCAGGTCTTCGGCGAGACCAAGTCGATCAGCCCCTCGCCGGGGGGCCTCGTGCTGGACCTGAAGCTGCTCGGCGGCGAGGAACCCGGCGAGCTCGAGGTGACCGGCGTCACCTGCGCGACGGGGTTCGTCAAGTCGGCGCTCTCGCTGCCGCTCCTGCGCCGCCTGGCGCAGAGCTACGACGTCCCGATCGTCCGCGAGCGGATCCGCCTGAAGACGAACTGCGGCGTACCGCCGCTCGACCGCGACGACTCTCGCCTCGCGATGATGGGGATCAACGCCAACACCGTCGTCCCGAACGGCGACACGATCGCCGGCCTCAAGTACATCGCCCGCCGCTTCGTCGGCGACTGCGTCCGCGCCGAGGGGCTGCGCCAGCGCTCCTTCCCGAGCCGCTTCTCGATGCAGCTGAAGCTCGCCGGGGCCACCTCGAAGGCGCTCAAGCAGGTCCGCAAGTCGGAGCAGCTCGCCTAGGAGAAAGGAGCCAGGTATGTGCCCGACCCCCATCGGCCGAATCCACACCCGGGTCACGACCCTGGTGGTCCCGGCGATCCTCGGCACGATCATCTCGCTCGTCACCGGCGAGGCGGGCTGGATCGTGCTGATCGGCGTCTATCTGCTGATGGGCGTGGCGCTCGACGCCGCCGTCTACTCCTGGCTGATCCGCTACCAGCCACCCTGGATGACCGGCGTCCTCGGGCTCGCCGAGCTGGGCCTGCTCTACGTGCTCGCCAACGTCCTCGAGCTCGGCCTCTCGCCGGCCGAGGCGATCATCTTCTACGTCGTCGTCTGGTGCATCGCGATCGCGACCAAGATCGTGATCCTGCCGATCCTCTCGCTGACCTACCTCGAGTCGTCGTTCGAGTTCCGGACCACCGAGTGGTCGATCCCGCCTTCGCAGGCCGCGATCCCGATCGTCGCCTCCACCGCCGAGGCTGAGGCGGGCGCCGGCCCGGTCCTGCGGAGCGCGTCGGGCGCCCACGCCGTGCCCCTCGACCCGAAGCCGAGCCCGTCGGGCGTGCACCGGGTCCCGCCCGGCCTGCCGAAGTAGGGGTCTGACCCCAAAGGGACAGGCCGACCTGCCACCCGAGGGGTCTGACCCCAAAGGGACAGGCCGACCTGCCACCCGAGGGGTCTGACCCCAAAGGGACAGGTCGGGCTAGCGGGGGAGCTCGACCCGGGTGTTGCCGTCGCCGACCCCGAAGACGAGGTCGCGGTACGGAATTAGGGCGCGCACGCTGCGCCGCGCCGGGGCCGGCTCGGGCTCCCAGGCGAGGCCGTCCGCCGAGGAGATCGCGATGCCCTCTCCGGTCGCGATGAAGCGGCTGCCGGTCCAGGTGATCGCGTCGAGGTTCACCTCGACGCCGCTCGTGCCGGGCTCCCAGCTCCCGCCGCCGTCGGTCGAGACCAGCACGCTGCCGTTGTGGCCGATCACTACGAAGCGGCCGGCGCCGTAGGCGATCCCGGTCTGGAACTTCGCGGTCCCGGCCGACTCGAGGTCCCACGGGCCGCCGCTCGCCTCGCGCCGGGCGATCGTGCCGGCGCCCACCGCGACGACCGAGCCGCCGCCGGTGGCGAAGCCCCGGACCGAGTGGAAGCCGGGGAACTCGCTGCGCCGCCAGCGCAGGCCGTCGCGCGAGCGGATCACCTCGCCGCGGTCGCCGCCGGCGAGGAACTCCTCGCCCGTCCAGTGGACGGAGTGGAGGTTGAGCTCGACGGGGCTCGGGCGCACCGACCATTCGCGGCGATCGTCGGAGGTGAGGATCGTGCCGTCGGCGCCGACGGCGACGAAGCGCTTGCCGCCCTGGGCGAGCCCGTAGAGGTCCTCGTCGACGGCCGTGGCGCTGCGGCGCCAATCCGAGCCCCGGTTGGCGCGCAGGATCCTCCCGCCGCCCCCGACCGCGACGAACCGGCCGCCGGAGCGGGCGAGGCCGAGCAGAGCGCACGGCATCGCGGTCACGTCGACCTGCCAGTCCCGCCCGTTCTCGGAGGAGATCGCGGTCGACTGGTCGCCGACCGCCACCCAGCGCTCCCCGGTCCAGGTGACTCCGCGCAGGTCGACGGTGGTCGGCGCGGAGCCCAGCCGCCAGCTCACACCGTCGTCGGAGAAGAGGACGTCGCCGCCGGAGCCGACCGCCACCCAGCGGCCGCCGGCGTGCGCGACCCCGCGGAGGATCTCGTCGCTCGGACTCCTCACGGCGGCGAGGCCGTCGGCGGCGGTGCCGGCGAGGATCGCCCCGAAGTCGCCGACGGCGACGACCCGCTCGCCGTCGGAGGCGAGTTGCCAGAGGAAGGGCCGGGGCGCCGCGGTCGAGTCGGTCGGCGCCGGGGCGGTCGCGACCGGGGACCAGGAGGCGCCGTCGGCGCTGCGAATCACGGTCGACTCCTGGCCGGAGAGCCAGAGCTCGTCGCCGACCGTGGTGCCGCCCCAGAGGATCGAGTCGGTCCCGCTCGTGGCCCGCTGCCAGGTCGCGCCGCCGTCGGTCGAGGTGACCACGGTCCCGGCGTTCCCCGAGGCCGCGGCGAGGCCGGGACGGGCCGCGATCCCGCGCAGGCCCACGGATGGGATCCCGGAGGCCGCGGGCCACTCGGTGCCGGTGCGGTGCAGGATCGTGCCGGCGTCACCGATCGCCACCCACGCGTCCCCGGTCCAGCCGACGCCGCGCAGGGCGTGCTCGACGCCGGTCGGCTCGATCGTCCAGCGGCGGGGCTTGCGCGAGCGGGCGACGAGCCCGTCCGAGCCGACCGCGCGCGCCCGCTCGCCGTCAGCGGCGACGTTGGTCAGCGTGAGCCCGCCGCCGGGCGCGCCGGCGCAGCGGGCGGCGGACGCGAGAGCGGGCGGCGCGAGCAGGGCCGCCGCGGCGAGCACGGCGACGACCCCGCCGATCCTCAGCCTGCCCGCCACGCCCCCGAGGCTACCTCGCGGCGACGGCGGGAATCGGCGCGCCCGTGACCTCGGCGCGGGCGTGGAAGACGCCCCCCGGGGACTCGGGGCCGGACGGGTCGCCGCCGGTGGTCACGAACAGGTCGCGGCCGTCCGAGCCGCCGAAGCAGAGGCTCGCGACGAATCCCGCCGGGACGTCGATCGTCCGTTCGAGCCGGCCGTCAGGGCGGAAGCGGCCCACCGCCCCGGCGCCCCCGAGCGCCACCCAGATCCCGCCGTTCTCGTCCACCGCGAGCCCGTCGGCCTCGCCGCTCGGGCTCTCGAGCAGCACGCTCGCCGCGCCGTAGGAGCCGTCGTCGGACCGCTTCGCGGTGAGCACGACGCCACGGCGGTAGTCGCAGCCGTAGAAGGCGCCGCCGTCGGGCGAGAACCCGCACCCGTTGACCCATTCGACCCCGGGCACGATCGTCGCCGCGGCCGCGGGGCCGTCGACGCGCACGAACTCGCCCGGGACGAGCTCCTCACCCGCGAACGGGCGGAAGCGCAGCACCCCGGCGACGAGGCGGCCGTCGGGATCGACCGTCAGGTCGTTGAACCCGGCCGCGGTCCCGTCCTCGTAGAGGACCTCGGAGCGACCGCCGTCGACCCGCGAGAGGTCCCGCCCGGAGACCACGAGCCCGCCGGCCGAGTGCGCGGCCATCCCGCCGACGCCGCGGCGCCGCTCGATCACCGTCTCGACCTCGCCGGCGCCCGGCGACCAGCGGTAGACGCCGCCGGCGAGCGCGTCGGAGAACCAGAGGCCGCCGTCGGGCGCCGCGAGCGGTGCCTCGGCCAGCGCGTAGCCGCTTGCGATCCGCTCCATCGGCCGGTTCCGGTGGTCGCTCGGCCTACTCGAAGGTGAGCGGCCCGCTGCGGCGGTCGCCGAAGAAGTCGTTGGCGACGACGTCGACCTGCTCGCCGGAGGCGACGTCGTCGACCGCGTTGCAGTAGTCCTCGCGGGTTCGCGTGCGGACGCCGTTGATCCCGATCACGTTGGTGATGTCGTCGCCGAATCCGAGCTTGGCGGCCTCGGTGCCGGCCTGGGCGGCCTGAACCTCGAGGTCGGAGCCGGTCGCGAGGAAGCCGAAGCCGCCGTACCCGATCGACTCCCCGGCGCGGAGCTGCGTCAGGTCCTCCTGGACGAGGTCGGCGCCGATCGCATAGCCCTGCTGCTGCGTCTGTGGGTCGGAGAGGGTGTTGACGCCAACAAGCTCGCCCTGCTCGTTCACCATCGGCCCACCGGAGTTCCCGGGGTTGATCGCGGCGTCCGTCTGGATCACGTTGGGGTAGACCTGGAGGTCGGGGTCGGCGAGCGGGCCGATGTCCGCGGTGGTCTCGACCTGGGAGACGATGCCGCGCGTCGCCTGGAGGTCGGGCTCCTGCTGGAAGTTCCCCGGGTAGCCCAGCACGTAGACGGTGTCGCCCGCCTCGAGCTCCGACTGGGAGCCGATCGGCAGCGTCACGAGACCTTCTGTGTCGTCGACTCGCAGCACCGCGAGGTCGTCGCAGATCGCCACGGAGACGAGCTCGGCGTCCTGCCGCTCGCCGGTGGGGCGCATCACCTCGAAGGTCCTGTTGGCCTCGATCACGTGGCCGTTGGTGACGATCAGGCCCTCCTCGGCGTCGAGCACCCAGCCGGTGCCGCTGCCGCCCTCGGAGCCGATCACGGACACGGTCGACGGGGTCGCGTCGGCGATGATGTCGGAGGCGCTCGGCTCGGCCGGGGCCGGGGGCGGGTCGTCGTCGAAGATGTCGGTGGCGAAGAAGAGGACGACGGCGATGATCGCCAGGACCGCGATCCCGCCGGCGATGTAGGCGAGCAGGGTGGCGCGCTTCACCGACCGCTGCAGGAGCATCCGCTGGATCGCCGACTCGCTGCGCTTGCCCGACGATGGGCGGAGGCGGTTCGCGATCGAGGAAATCCGCGACTCGCTTCGCCCCGGCGGCCGCGGCGGGGGAGGGGGAGGGGGCAGAGGCTTCCCGGCCGCGGCCGCGCCGGCCGCGG
>DASUSH010000086.1:0-38112 GCA_036375215.1 Solirubrobacterales bacterium | reverse complement strand
CCGGTTGAGAGCGTCGCGCTCTTCGGGCCGACGTCCTCGAGCCGGGTGCCCAGGCGGATGTCGATGCCGCGTCCGCGAAGCTCCCTGACCGCGTACGCGGCGAGGTCGGCGGGCGTCTCGGGCAGGACGCGGTCCGCGGCCTCGACGAGGATCCAGCGCATGCCGTGCAGGCGCGCGCGCGGGTAGCGGTCCATCGCGTCGACCGCGAAGTCCTGCAGCTCGGCGAGGGCCTCGAGGCCGGCGTACCCGCCGCCGACGAAGACGTAGGTGAGCATCTCCTCGCGGAGCTCGGGGTCCTCGGTCGCGTTCGCCGCCTCGAGGGTCTCGATCACGTGGTTGCGCAGCCAGATCGCGTCGGCGAGGCTCTTGAAGCCGATCGCGTGCCGGTCGAGGCCCGGCACCGGCAGGAGGCGCGAGACCGACCCCAGCGCGACCAGGAACTGGTCGTAGCCGAGCTCCTCGACCTCGTCCTCGTGGGTCGTGAGCTCGACCGTGCGGGCGACCGGGTCGTGGCCGGTGACGGCACCGAGGCGCAGGTAGGTACGGCGCAGGATGTCCCGCAGCGGCGTCACCACGTGGCGGGGCTCGAGCGTGCCGGCCGCGGCCTCGGGCAGGAACGGCGTGTAGAGCAGGAAGTTGACGTCGTTGACGAGGACGATCCGCGTCGACTGCTTCGGCACGATCTTCTCGAGCCGCCGAGCGGCCGACGCCCCCGCGAACCCACCACCGGCGATGACGACGTTCCAGGCCATGCCCTCATTATGGCACGGCTTGTAACAACTTGTTACAAAGTGTCAAGCGGCACGACCTGTCCCTTTGGGGTCAGACCCCTCGGGTGGCAGGTCAGGCGCCCAGCTTCTCGCGGATCAGGCGGGTCACCTCTCCCCCGTCCGCGGCGCCCCGGGTCTCCTTCATGACGGCGCCCACGAGCGGCCCGATCGCGCGCATCTCGCCCGCCCTCACCTTCTCGGCGGCCTCGGGCTCGGCCGCGATCGCGCGGTCGACGATCTCCCCGATGTCCGTGTCGCTCTCGAAGCCCGCGGCGAGCTCCTCGGGATCTCCCCCCTCGGCGACGATCGTCCCCAGGATCTGCTTGCCGACGGCGTGGGAGACCTTCCCGGTGGCGACCATCACGACCAGCCGCGCGAACACCTCGGGCTCGGGCTCGCTCCCGTCCTCGGCCTCGCGGACCGCGGCGGTCAGCTCGTTGGTGAGCCAGTTCGCCGCGACCTTGGCCTCGACCCCCTCGGCGTGGGCGAGGACCCGCTCGAAGTAGTCACCGGCGGCGGCGTCGTTCGCGAGCTGGATGGCGGCGGCCTCTGGCAGGCCGAGCTCGTCGCGGTAGCGCTCGCGGCGCGCCTCGGGCAGCTCCGGCAGCGACTCGGTCGCCGCGCTGATCATCTCCGCGGTCGGCGCGAGCGGGACCAGGTCCGGCTCGGGGAAGTAGCGGTAGTCGTGCGCGTACTCCTTCGAGCGCAGCGGGGTCAGCGCCCCGGAGCGCGGGTCGAAGTGGAGCGTCTCCTGCTCGACCTTGCCGCCGCCCTCGAGCAGCTCGACCTGGCGGGCGATCTCGGCGTTGATGCCGCGCTCGAGGAACCGGAAGCTGTTCATGTTCTTGAGCTCGGCCTTGGTCCCCAGCTCCTCCTCGCCGGCGGGGCGCACCGAGACGTTGGCGTCGACCCGCAGGCTCCCCTCCTCCATGTTCACGTCGGAGACGCCGAGCCGGCGGAGCGTGGTGCGCAGGAGCTGCGCCCACTCGCGCGCGGCCGCGGCGTCGCGCAGGTCGGGCTCGGTGACGATCTCGACCAGCGGGGTGCCGCCACGGTTGAAGTCGACGAGCGAGGCGCCCGAGCCGTGGATCCGGCCCGACTCGCCGACGTGGGTCAGCTTCGCCGCGTCCTCCTCGAGGTGGACGCGGTGGACGCGGACGTCGCCGAGCCGGCCGCCGCTCGCCAGCGGGATGTCGTACTGGCTGATCTGGTAGCCCTTCGGCAGGTCGGGATAGAAGTAGTTCTTGCGGTGGAAGATCGAGCGCGGCGCGACCTCGCAGCCGAGCGCGGCGGCGATCTGGAGGGCGTAGTGGATCGCCTGCTCGTTCGCCGTCGGCAGCGTCCCGGGGTGCCCGAGGCAGACCGGGCAGGTGTGGACGTTGGGCTCGTCGCCGAACGACAGCGCGCAGCCGCAGAACATCTTCGTCCGCGTCCGGAGCTGGACGTGGATCTCGAGCCCGATGACGGGCTCCCAGCGAGCGCTCGCCGCCTCAGCCATAGCCGAGCTCCTCGAGCTGCGCCTCGCCCATCCCGAAGAAGTGCCCGACCTCGTGCAGGACGGTGCGACGGACCTCCTCGGCGTCGGGGTTCGCGTCGCGGTAGATCACGATCCGGTGAAGCTCGCCGACGGGGTCGTAGATGCCCATGATCCCGTCGGGGTGCGACTCCTCGACGATCACGACTACGTCGCCGAGCTCGTCGCGAAACGGCGCGGGCAGCGAGTCGAGCGCCTCCCCGGCGGCGGCTCGGACCTCCTCCTCGGTGAGCCTCATCGCGCCGGCCTCGCGTCGAAGCCGATCGCCCGCTCGAGCGCGTGGGCGGCGTCGAGGATCCTCGTCTCCGAGTAGGCCGGGCCGGCGATCTGAAACCCGACCGGCAGCTCCACGCCGCCCTCTGCCCCGCCCTCGGGCGCCGCGAGGCCCGCCGGGATCGAGATCGCGGGGATCCCGGCCAGCGGCATCGGCACCGTGCAGTAGTCGGAGAGGTACATGGCGAGCGGGTCGTCGGTGCGCTCGCCGAGCTCGAAGGCGACCGTCGGCGAGGTCGGCGTGATCACGAAGTCGAAGCTCTCGAAGGCGGCGCGGAAGTCGTCGGCGATCTTCGTGCGCACGCGCTGCGCCTGCCCGTAATAGGCGTCGTAGTAGCCCGAGGAGAGCGCGTAGGTCCCGAGCATGATCCGGCGCTTCACCTCCGGCCCGAACCCGGCGGCGCGGGTGCGCTCGTACATCGCGGTGAGGTCGCCGGCCTCGGCGCGCGGGCCGAAGCGGACGCCGTCGTAGCGGGCGAGGTTGGCAGAGGCCTCGGCGGGCGCGATCACGTAGTAGGCGGAGATCCCGTGCGGCGCGTGCGGGAGCGCGGTCTCGGTGACCTCGCCGCCGAGCTCCTCGACCAGGGCCACGGTGCGCTCGAAGACGGCGCGCACGCCGGGCTCGATGCCCTCCTCCGCGAGCTCGCGGGGGACGCCGAAGCGCAGCCCGGAGAGGTCCTCGCGCGTGGGCAGCTCCACCCCGCCCTCGATCCCGGTCGACGTCGAGTCGCAGGGGTCGCGGCCCTCCAGCACGCGGAGCAGGAGCGCGGCATCGGTGACGTCGCGCGTGAGCGGCCCGCACTGGTCGAGCGAGGAGGCGAAGGCGATCATCCCGTAACGCGAGACGGCGCCGTAGGTCGGCTTCATCCCGACGATCCCGCAGAGCGCCGCGGGCTGGCGGATCGAGCCGCCCGTGTCGGTGCCGATCGCCCAGGGCGCCAGGCCGCCGGCGACCGCCGCGGCCGAGCCGCCAGAGGAGCCGCCGGGCACGCGCTCGCGGTCCCAGGGGTTGCGGACCTCGCCGTAACCGGAGTTCTCGTTCGACGAGCCCATCGCGAACTCGTCCATGTTGGTCTTGCCGAGCACCCGGGCGCCGGCCTCGGCGAGCCGCCGGACCGCGGTCGAGGTGTATGGCGGGCGGTAGCCCTCGAGGATGCGCGAGCCCGCGGTCGTCTCGATCCCCTCGGTGCAAAAGATGTCCTTGACCGCGATCGGCAGCCCGCCGAGCTCGCGGGGACCGTCCCCTCCGTCCCCGCCGGCGAGGCCCGGGGCCGGCCGGTCGCCCGGCTCGGCGCGCCAGAGATAGGCGCCGAGGTCGTCGCCCGAGGCCGCCTGCGCCCAGGCGTCGAAGACCTCGTCGCCGGAGAGCTCGCCGGCGCCGATCTTCTCGAGGGCGCCGGCCGCGGTCAGCTCGAGGATTTCGCTCATGCCTGCGGCGAGGGCACCCGGAAGGCGCCGTCGTCGGGGTCCGGAGCGCTCTCGAGGGCGCGCTCGCGGGGCAGGCTCGGCCGCGGCTCATCGGGCCGCAGCACGTTCTCGAGCGCGACGACGTGGTCGGTCGGCTCGGTGTCGGAGAGGTCGAGCTCGGCGATCTTGTCGACGTGGTCGAGGATCCCGGAGAGCTCGCCGGACATGCGCTCGACCTCGTCCTCGGAGAGCTCGAGGCGGGCCAGCCGGGCGACGTGCAGGACCTGATCGCGGTCGATCATCGGTGCCGCAGCATAGGATCCCCGCCCAAATGAATTCGCCGAATCCTCCGCTGCGCGTCCGGTCCGGCTCGATCTCATCTGCTCGAATGAACACGCCGAATCCTCCGCTGCGCGTCCGGTCCGGCTCGATCTCATCTGCATGAGATGACCGGGGCACGAGCAGAGCGCTTCGTCGTCCTCAACTGCCGCCTGCTCGCGGCCACCTTCGCCGTGGTCGGGATCCTCTTCATCGCGGCCCCCGACGGCGTGCTCTCGGTCCTCGACGACGTCGGGGACTGGTTCGGCGGCTTCTCCCCCGCCCCGGAGACGACCGAGCAGCTCTGGCTCGGCCTCGGGTTCGCCTACATGATGGTGATCGCCGGGATCTGCCTGCTGGTCTCGACCGACGTCGTCCGCTATCGCCCGCTGCTCCTGGTCCTCGCCGCCGGCAAGGCCGCGTCCTCGCTCGCGACGCTCGGCTTCTTCCTCTTCGACGACGACGTCTTCGCCTACCTCCTCAACTTCCTCGTCGACGGCTTCCTGGTCGGCGTCGCGCTCTTCCTGCACGGCGTCGCCGGCAGGGTCGGCGCGCCCGCCGCGCCGTCCTGAAGGCGCGCTCCGGGGCTGCGAGCCGCTGAGCTGCGAATCCTGCGCGCGGTGGCCGACGCGATGGCGCCGGGCGCCGGGCCGCTGCCCGCGGCCGCGGAGATCGACGTCACCGGCCCGATCGCCGCCTACGTCGCCGGCCTGCCGCGCCGCGGCCGCCTCCTCGTCCACCTCGCCCTGAACGCGGTGGAGTGGATGCCGTGGCCATGGCGGTTCTCGCGCCAGGACCTCGAGGCCCGCCGGGGGTTCCTGCGCGACATGGACCGGTCGGGCACCGGCTGGATCGAAGACCTGCTGCTCTTCCTGAAGGTCCTGGTCGGGGTCGGGTACGGCGTGCATCCGCGGGTCACCGCCGCCCTGGGCTACGAGACGAGATGCGAGGTCGCCGAGGGCCACGAGCCCGCGGCGCCCGTTGCCGACCCCCTTGGCGACCTGGCCCCTCGCCTCGACGGCGAGGAGGCCGACGTGGTCGTGATCGGGTCCGGGGCCGGAGGCGCGGTCGCCGCCGCGGTCCTCGCCGAGGCCGGGCTCGACGTGATCGTGCTCGAGGCCGGCCAGTACCTCGACCGCACGAGCTACCCCGACGACCCGCTGACCGCGCTCGAGAGCCTCTACCGCGACAACGGGCTCACGATCGCCGAGGGGCGCCCCGCGATCCCGGTCCCGCTCGGCCGCGCGGTCGGAGGCACCACGGTGATCAACTCGGGGACCTGCTTCCGCGCGCCCGATCGCGTCCTGAGCGCGTGGGCCGAGGAACACGGGATCGACTGGGCGGACCGGCTCGACCCCGAGTACGCCGAGGCGGAGGAGATGCTGCAGGTGATGCCGGTCGACGTCGAGCGCATGGGGCGAAACGGCCAGATCGTGATGGAGGGCGCAGCCGCGATCGGGGCGAGCGGCGGACCGATCTCGCGCAACGCGGGCCGCTGCGTCAGCTGCAGCTCATGCCCGCTCGGCTGCCGGCTCGACGCCAAGCGCGCCATGCACGTCTCCTACATGCCGCGGGCGGTCGCGGCCGGCGCCCGGGTGCGGGCTGGGGTCGAGGCCCGCGAGCTGATCCGCGAGGACGGCCGCGTGCGTGGGGTCCGCGGCGTCGTCGCGCGGCCGCCGCTGCCCGGCGGCGCCGGGCCGGTGGCGGACGAGGTGGGCTCGCCGATCGAGGTCCGCGCCCGCGCCGTCGTCCTCGCCGGCGGTGCGATCGGCACGCCCGAGCTCTTGCTTCGCAACGGGATCCGCACGCCCGGCGACCAGGTCGGCCGCAATCTCCACATCCACCCCGCCGCCTGGATCGGCGGGCTCTTCGACGAGGAGGTACGCGGCTGGGACGGGATCATGCAGAGCTACTACGTCGACGAGTGGCACGAGCTGGGCCTGCTCATGGAGGCGACCTTCACCCCGCTCGCCTTCGGCGCCCAGTGGCTGCCGGGCACCGGGCACGAGCACGCCGAGCGGATGCTGGCCTACGACCGGCTCGGCTCGAACGGCGTCCACCTGTCCGACGCCTCCTCGGGGCGCGTCCGCGTCGACCGCCGCGGCGCGGCGCGGGTCAGCTACCGCCTTACCCGCGATGACGCCCGCAAGCTCACCTTCGGGATCGCCCGGGCGGCGGAGATCTTCTTCGCCGCCGGCGCGACCGAGGTCTACTCGCAGATCCGCGGGGCGCCGGCGATCGTCCCCGGGAGGGTGGCCGAGTTCGAGGCCGCCGACCCGCCGCCGCACGCGCTCCACCTCGAGGCCTTCCATCCGATGGGCACGGCGCGGATGTCCGCCGACCCCAGGCTCGGGGCGACGGGCGTGGACGGCGCCGTTCACGGCGTCGACGGCCTCTACGTCGCCGACGCCAGCCTGATGCCGAGCTCGCTCGGGGTGAACCCGATGATGACGGTCTCGGCGATGTCCGCCCACGTCGCGCGCGGGCTCGCGGAGACCCTCACGGGCTGACCGGCGGCGCCCCGGGCGCCGGGGTGGGCGCGGTCGCGGGCCCCGAGCCGGCGGCCTCCGTCCCGTTCGAGCAGCGCTCCGTGACGTAGGCGTCCGCGCAGGTGGTTCGCGCCGTCCACTTCTCCGTGAACTCGTTCTGGAACGCCTCCGTCGCCTCGGCCTGATCGGGGTCGGTCGTGTCCGGCGCCGCGGTGCCGAGCACCTCCGCCGTGATCGCGTCGGCCAGCAGGGTCGTGCGCACCTGGGCTCGCAGGCCCTCGCAGCGCTCGGGCTCGACCGTCGCCAGCTCGTCCTCCGTGCAGTAGGCCTGGTCGGCCACGAAGTCCTCGAATTGCCGGCGGTCCGAGAAGCTGTCGTCGACCGTGCGGTCGATCTCCGCAGCGACCTCGGCGTCGGTCACGGCGATCCCGCGCTCCTCGGCCTCGCCCGCGACCCAGGCCGCGTTCAGGAGCTCGGTCATCGCCTGGTCGCGCACGAGCTCGTATTGCGGGTCGCCGGGCTCGGGGACCCCCTTGGTCCCCTGGAACGCGGCGGCGCGAATCAGCGCCGGATCGAAGTCGTCGATCTCGACGTACTGCTCGGGCGCCTCCTCGACGACCGCCACCGCGGACGGCGGGACCTCGGTCACCGCCTCGTCGGGGGGAGGCGCGCAGCAGTCGTCGTCATCGCCCCCGGTCACGACGATCAGGACGACCGCCGCGATCACCAGGGCCGCGAGCACCCCGAGCCCGCCCACGAGCCACTCCCGGCGCTTCGACCCCGGCGACGGTGGGGGGCCGCTCAACCGCGCGTCCCGTCATCGCGCATCGAAAGCCAGCCGCCGACCGCGATCGCGAGGGTCGCAGCGAGACCGACGAACGCGCCGACGGAGACCGTGGTCTCGAAGCCGATGTTGAAGGGCGGCCGGTCGAGGGCGAAGCGATCGCCGCTCAGGTCCGGCGTGTCGATTATCCGGTAGGCGAGGACGAGCGCGGCGACGATCGCGGCGAGCGTGAGGAGCGCGCTGAGCGCGGTCGGGACGTCGGTGCGGTTCGATCCGAGCGCCGTCACCGGCAGCGCGATCGCGGCGAGCGCGAGCAGCAGGAGCAGGATGTCGACGACGTCGAAGGCGCGGAACGCGTCGAATCCCTCGATCGGCTCGGTCCCGGGCGGCACGTCGACGCCGAACCAGTCGAGGAGCGCCATCGAGGCGATCAGGCCGATGCCGGCGACGCCGGCGATGATCTCGCCGGCGTCGAGCTTGCGGAGGTCCATTCCGCCCCTTCTACCGCTTATGGCCTCCCGGCGCTACTGACCGCTGCGCGGCGGTGGTGGCGCCGGCGGTGGCTGCGACCCGCCGGCCGCGGGCGGCGGCGGAGGCGGATCCTGCTGCGGAGGCGGAGGCGGAGCGGCCGGAGCCCGGCCTCCGGGCGAAGCCGGAGGCGGCGTGGTGCCGGCACCGCCGCCGCGGCCGACGTCGCCGAGCGAGGTGCCCTCCTCCTGCATCGAGAGCCAGCCGCCGATCGCCATCCCGATCGAGGCGAGCAGGCCCAGGAAGAGCCCGATCTTGCGCGAGACGTCAGTGTCGACATCAGTGTCTCCGAACCCGAACGACGGAATATCAGGCACGAGGTCGGGCGTGAAGATCAGGCGGAAGAGGATGAACAGGAAGGCGATCACGCCGAGCCCGGCGATGATCTGCCCCGGCGAGACCGGCATGTTGATCCCGGCACCCGCCATCTCGGCGATCACCAGCGCGACGATCCCGACGACGCAGACGAACAGGATCAGGTCGATCAGGCCGAACGCCTGCCAGGCGTTGAACGAGGTATCGATATCGCCGAGGCCGCCGAACTCGGCGGCGTCATCGAAATTGACCGATGGCTGCTCTACTCCGCCGACACTGGTGGTGACGCCGTCAAGGCCGTACCACGCGAAGAACATGAAGATCAGGAGCAAAACCGCCGAGATCCCTGCGATCAGCGGCCCTCTGCCAACGTTCGTATTCAAGACTCTCTCCTCCTCCGGGGGATTCGGTCGGACGCAGCCTACACAGCACCTTCGGACGCAAGCCTCGCGGCCAGCACCGTGTTGCGCAGGAGCATCGCGATCGTCATCGGTCCCACGCCGCCCGGCACGGGCGTGATCGCGCCGGCGACCTCGCTCGCGGCGGCGAACTCGACGTCCCCGACGAGTCCGCCGCCCGTGCGGTTGATCCCCACGTCGATCACCGCCGCACCGGGCTTCACCCAATCGCCTTTCACCATCTCCGGGGAGCCGACGGCGGCGACGAGGATGTCGGCGCGGCGGCAGACCCCGGCGAGGTCACGCGTGCGCGAGTGGCAGACGGTCACCGTCGCGCTCGCGTTCGTGAGCAGCGCCGCGAGCGGCCGGCCGACGAGGATCGAGCGGCCGACGATCACGGCCTCGGCGCCCTCGACCTCGATCTCCTCCCCGGCGAGCATCTCCATCACGCCCGACGGCGTGCAGGCGACGAGGCGGGGGCGGCCCTGGGCGAGCAGGCCGGCGCTCGTCGCGGTCAGCCCGTCGACGTCCTTGCCGGGGTCGATCGCGGCGACGACCGCGTCCTGGTCGATCGCGTCGGGGAGCGGCAACTGGACGAGGATGCCGTCGACCTCGGCGTCGGCATTGAGCTCGCGCACCAGCGCCAGCAGGTCGTCCTGGGAGGTGTCGGCCGGGAGCTCGTGGTGGATCGAGCGCATCCCCGCCTCCTCGGTCCCCTTGCGCTTGTTGCGGACGTAGACCTGCGAGGCGGCGTCGTCGCCGACGAGCACGGTCGCGAGGCCCGGCGGGCGCCCGAGCTCGGCGGTGAGCTCGGCTGCCTCCGCGGCGACGCCCTCGCGCACGCGCGCCGAGTGCGCCTTGCCGTCGATGATCCGCGCGCTCACCGGTGGGTCACTGCTCAGGAGACCTTCTTGAGCGGCGCGTACTCCGCCATCAGCTTCTTCTCCACGCCGTCGCCGGAAAAGCGCACGACCAGCACGTTCCCGGCCTCGACCTGGGTGACGACGCCCTCGCCGAAGCTGGCATGGACGACGTCGTCGCCGGTGCGAAACTCGACCGCCGGCAGCTTCGGCTCCGGTCGGGCCACCGGGCTGCCGAGGGAGAATCGCCCGGCGCCCTCGCCGCCCCCGCGGCGCATCATGTTCTCGGACTGCTTGCGCTCGACCAGCTCGTCGGGGAGCTCGCCCAAAAAGCGCGAGGGCATGTTGAATTCCGGCCGGCGCCCGAACAGGCTGCGGCGCTGCGCGCAGGTCACGTAGAGGCGCTGCTTGGCGCGCGTGATCGCGACGTAGGCGAGCCGGCGCTCCTCCTCGATGTTGCCCTCCTCGACCGAGCGCGAGTGCGGGAAGACGCCCTCCTCGGCGCCGATCACGAAGACGACCGGGAACTCGAGCCCCTTGGCGTTGTGCAGCGTCATCAGCGTGATCTGGCCCTCGTCGTCGGTGATCGCGTCCTGGTCGGAGAGCAGCGAGATCTGCTGGAGGAACTCCTCGAGCGGGGTCACCTCGCCGTCGCCCTCGACCTCGCGGTTCAGGTCGAACTCGGCGGCGACGCCGATCAGCTCGTGCAGGTTCTCGAGCCGCCCCTCGGCCTCGATCGTGCGCTCGGCCTCGAGCGCCTCGGCGTAACCGGTCTCGTTGATCACCGCCTCGAGCAGGTCGGCGACGCTCCCCCCCTTCTCCGCGCGCTCGCGCAGCGCGGCCATCGTCTCGGCGAAGCGGGCGACCGACTTGCGGGCCGCGGAGCCGAGGTTTGGCACCGCCTCGACGCGCTCGACGACCTCCCAGATCGTCTGCCCGGTCGTGTTCGCGTGCGAGAGCAGCCGGCCCTGGGTGGTGTTGCCGATCCCGCGCCGGGGCGCGTTGACGATCCGCCCGAAGCAGACCGCGTCCGCGGGGTTGGCGAGCAGGCTGAGATAGGCGATCGCGTCCTTGATCTCGGCCCGCTCGTAGAACTTGGTGCCGCCGATCACCTGGTAGGGCACGTCGAAGCGCACCAGGGTGTCCTCGAGCACGCGGCTCTGCGCGTTGGTGCGGTAGAAGACCGCGACCTCGGAGCGGCCGTAGTCCTCGTCCGCGACGAGGTGGCCGATCTCGCCGGCGACGTAGCGCGCCTCCTCGTGCTCGTCGCCGAGCTCGGCGACCTTCACGAGCTCGCCCCGGCCGAGGTCGGTCCACAGCTCCTTCGGCTTCTGCTCGCGGTTATTGGCGATCACCGCGTTCGCCGCCTCGAGGATCACCTCGGTCGAGCGGTAGTTCTGCTCGAGCTTCACGACCTCGGCGCCAGGGAAGTCGCGCTCGAAGTCGAGGATGTTGCGGATGTCGGCGTGGCGGAATCCGTACACGCTCTGCGCATCGTCACCGACCACCGCCAGGTTCCCGTGCTCCTCCGAGAGCAGCTGGAGGAGGCGGTACTGGGCTCGGTTCGTGTCCTGATACTCGTCGACGAGGATCCAGCGGAACGCCTTCTGGTAGCGGCGCCTGACGTCCTCGAAGAGCTCGAAGAGGTTGACCGTGCGGACGAGCAGATCGTCGAAGTCCATCGCGTTCGCCTCGTGCATGCGGCGCTCGTAAAGCGCGTAGACGTCGCCGACCGTGTCCTCGAAGAACCCGGCGGTCTCCTCGCGGTAGCCCTCGGCGTCGAGCAGGCGGTTCTTCGCCCCCGAGATCTGCGACTGCACGGCCCGCGCCGGGAAGCGCTTCGGATCGACGTCGAGCTCGTCCATGCAGCGCTTCACCATCCGCTGCGAGTCGGCCGAGTCGTAGATCGTGAACGAGCGCTTGTACCCGAGGCGCTCGGCCTCGCGGCGCAGGATCCGCGCGCAGGCCGAGTGGAAGGTCATCACCCACATCAGGCGCGAGACGCCGCCCACGAGGCCCTCCACGCGCTGGCGCATCTCGTCCGCCGCCTTGTTGGTGAACGTGATCGCCAGGATCTCGCTCGGGTGGGCGAGGCCGGTCGCGACCAGATAGGCGATCCGGTGGGTGAGCACGCGGGTCTTGCCCGAGCCGGCGCCGGCCAACACCAGGAGCGGGCCCTCGCCGTGCTCGACCGCCCGGCGCTGGGGCTCGTTCAGCCCCTCGACGAGGCGCTCGATCTGGGTCGCGCCAGGCGTCAGCGGAGCGCCGAGCTCACCCTGCTCATGCTCCCGTTCTGCCTCCGTGGCGGCCACCCGCCGAGCATAGAGAGCGACTCAGTCGATCCCGCACTACGAGTAGATCCGGTCGAGCTCGCCGGCCTCGAGCCGGCTCGCCACGAAGAGGGCAACCGCGAACGCCAGCGGGACCACGGCCCATTTCGGCATCGCCGCTCAGCCGCCGGCCGACGACGGTCCCCGCTTCGGCCGCAGCTCGCGGACCCGATCGCCGGGCGCCTCGTGGCCGCGCTCCTCGGCGAGCTGGTTCTCGAGCTCGCGGACGCGCTCGGAGAGGCCCTTGATCGCATCCGCGATCGGGTCGGGCAGGTGGATCCAGTCCGTGTCTGGTCCCTCGGGCTTGCGGCCCTCGACGCGGACCGGATGGCCCGGGTTGCCGACGACGGTGGAGTTCTCCGGCACGTCCTCGATCACGACCGTGTTGGCGCCGACCTTCGCGCGGGAGCCGACGGTGATCGGCCCGAGCAGCTTGGCTCCGGAGCCCACGGTGACGTAACTCTCAAGCGTCGGGTGGCGCTTGCCTCGCGCGAAGCCGGTGCCGCCGAGGGTGACGCCCTGGTAGAGCGTCACGCAGCAGCCGATCTCGGCGGTCTCGCCGATGACGACGCCGGCCCCGTGGTCGATGAAGAAGTCCTCGCCGATCTTTGCCGCGGGGTGGATCTCGATGCTGGTCACGGCGCGGGTCGCGTAGGAGAGCGCCAGCGGCACGAGCGGCACCCGGGCCTCGTGCATCACGTGGGCGATGCGGTGGGAGAGGATCGCCTGCACCCCGGGCCAGGTCGCGAGGATCTCAACGGTCCCCACCCCCCGCGCTGCCGGATCGCGATCGCGCGCGGCGGCGACATCGCTCGTCACCTCGCGAAGCACCCTCGAGAGTGTCCCCAGGCCGAGCATTACTCGGGTGAGAAGAAGGGCAGCGACATGTAGCGCTCGCCGCCGTCGGGGACGATCGTGACGATCCGCTTGCCCGCCATCTCCCGGCGCGAGGCGAGCTGGAGGGCGGCGTAGATCGCCGCGCCGGCGGAGATGCCGACGAGCAGGCCTTCGCGCTGGGCGCACTGGTGGGCGCATTCGATCGCGACGTCGTCCTCGACCGTGACGATCTCGTCGATCACCGAGCGGTCGAGGATCTCGGGGACGAAGCCGGCGCCGATGCCCTGGATGTTGTGGGGCCCCGGCTCGCCGCCGGAGAGGACCGGCGAGCGCTCGGGTTCGACGGCGAGCACGTGGAGCTCGGGGCGGCGCTCCTTCAGGACCTGGCCCACGCCGGTGATCGTGCCGCCGGTGCCGACGCCGCAGACGAGCGCGTCGACCTCGCCGTCTAGGTCGCGCCAGATCTCCTCGGCGGTCGTGCGCCGGTGGATCTCCGGGTTCGCCGGGTTCGAGAACTGCTGCGGCATGTAGGCGTTCTCGGCGGAGGCGATCTCGCGGGCGAGGTCGACGGCCTCGTTCATCCCGCCCAGTGAGGGCGTCTCGCGCACGACGGCGCCGTAGGCGCGCAGGAGCTTCGAGCGCTCGCGCGACATCCCCTCGGGCAGCGTGAGCACGAGGTGGTACCCGCGCGCCGCGCAGACGAGGGCGAGGGCGATGCCGGTATTGCCCGAGGTCGGCTCGACGATCACCGAGCGGCCCGGCTCGATCCGGCCCTGCTCCTCGGCCGCGTCGATCATCGCCACCCCGATCCGGTCCTTGACCGAGCCGCCGGGGTTCATCTGCTCGAGCTTGGCGACGACCTCGGCGCCGAGCCCGGTCCCCAGCCGGGAGAGCGCGACGACCGGCGTGTTGCCGATCGTCGCCGCGGCCTGCTCGGCGATCCGCGCCCTCGCTCCGGTGACGCTCACGGGGCGCACCGTAGCGCCCGCGAGCCGCGCGGGGGGCCTACTTGACCTCCAGCCTCATCCTCATCTCCTCGTGGAGAGTGCAGATGATCTTGTAGGTGCCCTTCTTCTTGAACCTGTGCGAGTACAGGACGCCGGTGCCCGTGATCGGGCCAGACTCGAAGAACCGGCCGGGGCCCTTGGCCCGCGCGACGTCGTGCTCCTCGGTCCCGACCCAGTTGAACTTCACCTTGTCGTTCTTGTGGATCTTGACCCTGCCGGGGTCGAAGAAGTTGTCCCCGACGTCGACGGTCTCGCTTGCTCGGCCGGCGGCGCCAGAGGCGATGAACAGGGTCCCTGCCACGGCGAGCGACGCGACGATTGCGAATGTGCGGCGCACGATCCCTCCTCGTTCCTAGTTTCGGTTCTGCTTGCCCTTGGTCCGGACCGAGCCCCGCATGAACGGGTGGATCCGGCAGAAGTAGGTGTAGGTCTTGTCGGACTTCGGCAGCCGGGGCGTCGTGTAGGTGTTCGAGCCGGTGGTGACCTCGCTGCTCGTGAACGTCCCGAAGCCGAGCTGGCCGGAATCGAACTTGACCGGGCCGTTGGCGAGCGGATAGCCGATCCCCGAGCCACGGTTGCACGGCGCCTTACACGAGGTGATGCTGTGCCAGGCCTGCTCCTCGTCCGGCATCCCGGGGAGCGCCTCGGTGTTGGTGAAGTCGACGGTCCCGCCTGGCTTGATCGTCGGCGGGCTCATCCGCTCCACCGGGTAGTTGCGGAAGGCCGAGTAGCCGCCGAGCTGGAAGCGGAAGCCGTCGATGTCGATGCCGGACTTCGGGACCCGCCGGCCGCTCGGCAGCTTCCGAGGGTCGGGAAGGTTGAGGTCCTTGTTGGCCTTGCGGTCGATGTTCTCCGGGAGCCGGCCGTGGGTGAGGATGCCGCCCTTCTCGTACATCGCCCGGACCTCGGCATCGTCGTCGAACGGGTCCCTGGCGGAAGCGTCGTCGGCGGTCGAGACGGCGAGCGGGAGGATCCCCATCGACTCGTACCAGGACGCCTTCTGGACGTCATAGGTGGCGTCGATGGAGACGGTGTCGCCGCCCTTCAGGCTGATCCGCCAGTCCGGCCGGGTCGCCTCCATGCTCACGTCCCAGCTGACCGCTCCCGCGGGCTCGTAGTACTTCGCCCCGGAGTGGAAGAGCGGCCGGACCTCGGCGGGGTCGTCTCCGTCGACGGTGCCCTCGTCGGGTCCGTCGCGGGCCACCTCGAGGTCGACGCTGGTGCCGCCCGGGTGCAGGTGGCCGGCGCCGAAGACGAGCGTCCTGCCGGCCGGCGGCACGACCCAGCTCGCCGCCTGGCTGACCTTCGAGCGCTCCTCGTAGCCGGGCACGCCGGGGTCGGTCGGCACGTCGTCGGGGAAGACGAAGGAGCCGTCGCCGTCGCGGTCGAAGTCGCGCTCGGCGTCGAACACCGGATAGAGCTGGGGTGCTCCGGCGACGTCGAGCCACTGGATGTTGGTGGCGTTGATGTCGGTCCGCCCGGGCTCCGCGGGGACCCAGTCGATCTCCCAGGTGATGTAGATCGAGCGGCCACCCTCCGCGGTGAGGTTGTGGATCATGTAGTTGATGCCCCAGTTGGCGTCCCCCTCGACCTGGATCCCGTAGCCCTGCGGCAGCTTCGCCTCGGTCTTCTCCTCGCCGGACGCGAAGGTCGGGCCGCCACCGGGCTTGAGCCAGACGACGTGGTGCAGGTGCAGGTCCCAGACGCTCGGGGTGGAGGTCGTGCCGTCCCCGTGGATCTCCACCATGCTGGGCTTGAAGCGGGTGATGTAGCCCTCGGCGTCGGAGCCGGGGGCGAAGATTCCGGCGTCGCCGGGCCCGCTCACCTTCTGTGCGTTCGGGCACGTCTTGCTGCCCGCGAAGAGGTTCAGGTTCTGGCCGGGGTGGATCGGCAGCGCATCCGAGCGGCAGCTGAACGTGGTCATGTCGGGATAGCTCGCCGCCGGGAGGACCTTCTCGCCCGCGCCTGCGAGCGCGGAGGGGGCGAAGAGCAGGAGACCCGCGACGGCGGCGAGGGCACAGGCGGCGCCGCGACGTGCCAGGCCGAGCCTGACGATCGACCCTGCCCCGGATATAGCGATCGAGTTCAGCGGATTCCCTTCCCTGAGAAGGACGGTAGCAGCGGCAAGTTGCGGTCCGCCGCCGCTTCTCGAGCTCGAAGCCGGCGTCCCTAGATGTGGTACATGCCGGTCTCGGCGCTGCCGGCCTCGCGCTTCGCGATGTCCTCGATCGTCGTCTCCGAGAAGACCGCGCGCAGCGCCTCCACCCCTTCCTCCCAGATCCCGCCGGCCTCCTTGCCCTCCTCTCCGACCCTGCCGTCGAGTGCCTGCACGACCTCGAGGACGGTGATCTCGCCCGCCGGGCGGGCGAGCGTGTAGCCGCCCTTGACGCCGCGGTGGCTTGTCAGCAGGCCGTTGCGACGCAGCGTCGAGAAGAGCTGCTCGAGGAACTGCACCGGCATCTCGCGGCGCTCGGCGATCGTCCCGATCGGCACCGGCGCCGGGCCCGAGCGCGCCAGCTCGGCCATCGCGACCACCGCGTAGCGCGACTTCGAGGTGACTGAGATCACGGCAAGTTTGTACCGCACGGGCGGGACGCCCCGGAGCCGACCGCCCGCCGATAATGACGACGTGGACGTCGCCGCCACCCGACAGCTCGCCCTGCGCGCGCTCGCGCCGCTCGCGATGATGGGGCTCATCTACTTCCTCTCGGCCCAGCCCGACCTCGACAGCGGGCTCGGCGTCCTCGACCTGATCCTCCGCAAGCTCGCTCACGCCACCGAGTACGCCCTGCTGGCCCTGCTCTGGGCTTGGGCGCTGCGGCCGGTGACGCGCTGGAACGTCGCCGCCGCCGCCGTGATCGCGGTGCTCTACGCGGCCTCGGACGAATTCCACCAGACCTTCGTCGAGGGCCGACACGGCGCCGGGACGGACCTCCTCGTCGACTTCGCCGGGGTGCTCCTCGCGATCGCGCTGCTTCGTTACCATCGGGCGCTCCGCACGACCGCCGGTTCGAGGGGCTCCGGCGTCGGCAGCGGCCGAGGAGGGGGAGATGACTGAAGAAGCTCGCTGTCTAATCGTCGACGATCAACCGCTGGTCCGCCTGGGGGTCCGGCGGCTGCTCGATGACCGCTTCGAGGTGATCGACGAGGCGGAGGACGGCGAGGGCGCGCTGCGGATGGTCACCGACGTCGAGGACTTCGACGTGGCGATCGTCGACACCGGGAGGCCCACGACGGGCGGCAGCGAGATCTCGGGGACGCGGATGATCCGCGCCCTGCTCGACGCCCGGCCGGGGCTGGGCATCGTCGCCCACGGCGACCGCCCCGAGCGCTACGTCGCCGCCGAGGCGATCCGCGCCGGCGCGCGCGCCTACGTCTCGAAGAGCTCCCCGGCCAGCGAGCTCAGCCGCGCGGTCGACGCCGCGTCGGCGGAGGCCGAGACCTTCGTCGAGGAGGCCGCGTCGCCGGGTGCCGACGGCCGCAACCCCCCCGCCCTCACCCGCCGCCAGCGCGAGATCCTCCAGCTCTTCGCCGACGGCCTCTCGACCGATCGGGCGGCGAAATCGCTCGGCCTCAGCCCCGAGACCGTCCGGACCCACATCAAGGCGGTGCTGGCGCGCCTCGGCGCCCGCGACCGCGCGCACGCCGTCGCGATCGCCTTCCGCGGCGGCCTGATCGACTAGTACGCGCTCGGGCGGCGTGGGAGAATCCCGCCCTTCAGCGAGCTACGAAGGGACGACATGGACGCACCGCTCAACATCGACGACCTCGACCTCGCGGACCTCGTCGCCGAATCAGGCGAGGCGGCCTGGAAGGGCGGCTACTTCGCCTACGGCGGCAACGGCGCCGAGAAGTCGACCGTCATCTACTTCGCCGTCCCGCCCGGAAAGCGGCTCGGCAAGCACACCGACACTGCCGAGGAGACCCAGTTCATCGTGGGCGGCAGCGGCAGGATCCTCCTCGATGCCGGCGACGAGGACATCAGCGCGGGCGACGTGATCGTGCTCGAGGAAGGCAAGGTGCACGACCTCGAGAACACCGGCGACGAGGACCTGCGGGTGGTCGGGTTCTTCGCCGCCGACCGGGTCGAGCAGCACTGGACCGACGAGGTCTGGCCCGGCGCCGGCAAGGTCACCAAGAGCCCGAACGTCGAGTAGCCCGGGCCGAGGCCCGGGCTCAGATCCAGCCGCGGTCGCGCGCGACGAGCACCGCCTGGGCGCGGTCGGAGGCCCCGATCTTGCGGTACACGTTGTGCAGGTGCGTGCGCACCGTGCTCGCGGAGAGCGTCATCTCCTTGGCGATCTCCTTGTAGACCTTGCCCTCGGCGAGGCCACGGAGGGCGTCGAGCTCACGCGCCGAGAGCGGGCACGGCTCGGTCGCGTGCGGCCGCGAGCTCGTGGCGTAGGGGAACTCGTAGAGGAGGGTGCGCAGCTCTGCGGGCTTGATGTCCAGGGCCCTCGCGCGCGCCCGTGCGCCCGCGGCGTCGATCCGCTCGCCGTGGGCGTGATGGGCCACCTGGTCGGCGAGGCCGACCGCGGCGGCGGCGCCGGTCGCGTCAGGGGCGTGGTGGCGCTCGATCGCCGAGGCGAGCCCGGCGGGGACGCCGATCCGCCGGGCGACGACGCCGCCGACCAGGGCGTGGTCGATGCCGAGCTCGCGGCGCTCGACCCGCAGCCGCTCCTCCGCGCTCAACGCCGGGTCGGCGATCAGCTTCGGGTACTCGACGTAGAGGCAGAGCAGGACGAGGCGGCCGAAGTCGTGAAGGAGGGCGGCGGCGGCGAGGTCGTCGCGGGCGGGCAGGTTCGCGACCTCAGCGATCCGCTCGGCGGCGGCGCGGGTCGCGACCGCGTGGCGGCGCATCCTCTCGGGAACGGCGCCCCAGGGGCCCTCGCCGTCGAGGAAGTCGTAGGCGGTAGCGCCGGAGACCGCGAGGAGAACTCCGCCCGCGCCCAGCGAGTCCACGGCCGCCGGGATGCTGCCGATCCCGCGGCGGCCGCGCTGGGAGTTGGCGGCGCGCAGGACGACGACGGTGAGCCCGAGGTCGGACTCGATCACCGGCGAGAGGCTCTCGGGCGAGGCGTTGCGGCGCTTGGCGGCGCGGACGAGGCGGGCGCGCGCCTCGGCGAGCACGGGGAACGCCTCGACCGCGTCGAACGCGGCGGCGAGCCGGGCGCCGCCGCGGCCGCCGGCGCGCGGCGAGCGGCCGCCGGCGGCGGGGGCCGAGCGGCTCGCGTCGGTCGCCCCGGCGTCGACCTTGCGGACGCCGGAGCGGCGGGGCTTTCGGGCGACTGCAGTGGCCAACTCAGGGTCCCCATCGGAACCTGAAGGCCCCGGCTTTAGCCCGAGACGGGATCCAGGCGCGAAATCGCGGCCTCGATGCGCTCCAGCGAGCGCTCCTTGCCGAGCACCGCGAGCGATTCGAAGATGCCGGGTGAGACGGTTCCGCCCGTGATCGCGACGCGCAGCGGCTGGTAGACCGCCTTCGGCTTCGCCCCGCTGCGCTCGAGGATCTCGCCCAGGGCGGCCTCGATCGACTCGGCGTCGTACGGATCGCACCCCCGCAAGGCCTCGAGCGCGCCCTCGAGGAGCGGCTTCGAATCCGGCTTCATCACCTTCTCCCAGGCGGTGGCGTCGTCGGCCGGGGGCTCGAACAGGAAGCGCACGAGCGGCCAGACCTCCGCCAGCGTCTGCGCCTTCTCCTGGACGATCTCGCAGGCGGCGCGGAGCGACGCGTCGGGCGCGCGGCCGATGTGGCGGGCCACGGCGGCCGTGTACTCGTCGAGCGGCAGCTCGCGCATGAAGCGCCCGTTCATCCAGCGCAGCTTCTTTTCGTCGAAGATCGCCGAGGCGGTGCCCACGCGCTCGATCTCGAAGCGCTCGACGAGCTCCTCCGTGGACAGCAGCGTCGCGTCGTCGTCGGTCCCCCAGCCGAGCAGGGCCAGATAGTTGCGCACCGCGGCCGGCAGGTAGCCGGCGTCGCGGAGCTCCTGCACCGAGGCGGCGCCGTGGCGCTTCGAGAGCTTCTTGCCGTCGGGGCCGTGCAGGAGCGCGAGGTGCGCGTAGCGGGGCGGCGTCGCGCCGAGCGCCTCGATCACCCGCAGCTGCTTCGGCGTGTTCGAGAGGTGGTCGTCCCCGCGGATCACATCGGTGATCCCCTGGTCGAGGTCGTCGACGGCGACCGCGAAGTTGTAGACGGCCGAGCCGTCGCCGCGGGCGATCACGAGGTCGTCCTGAAGGCGGTTCTCGAACCGGACCGGGCCGCGAACGAGGTCCTCGACCACCGTCTCGCCCTCGTCGGGCCAGCGCAGCCGCACGGCCGCGCCCTCGGCGTCCGACGGCGTGCCCCGGTAGCCGGCGCCGCCGTGCTCGGCCTTCCAGGCGCGCACGTCCGCGCTCGTCGCCGGGTCGCGGTAGGCGTGGCCCGCCGCGAGCAGCTCCTCGATCCGCTCGCGGTGGCGATCGGCCCGCTCGTACTGGCTGATCGGCCCCTCGTCCCAGTCGAGCTCGAGCCAGCGCAGGGCGTCGAGGATCTGCTCGACGTTCTCCGGGGTCGAGCGCTCGCGGTCGGTGTCCTCGATCCGCAGCACCAGCCGGCCGCCCCCGTGGCGAGCCGTGAGCCAGTTGTAGAGTGCCGTCCGGGCCCCGCCGATGTGGAGGGCGCCGGTGGGCGAAGGTGCGAATCGGACTAGGAGCGGGGCTTCATTCACGATGCTGATCGGCGGGCATGTTTCCACAGCGGGTGGCCTGGACAAGGCCGCAGGCCGTGGAGTCGAGACGCGCTCCGACGCGATCCAGGTCTTCAACCAGAGCCCGCGGGCGTGGCGGCCGACGAAGTATGGCCCCAAGGACTTCGCCAGGTTCCGCGAGGCCGTCGAGGGCTCGCGGATCCGCAGCGTGGTGATCCACGCCGTCTACCTGATCAACTGCGCCACCTCCGACGGCGAGCTGCGCAAGAAGTCGATCGCCTCGCTCACCCACGCGCTGCGGGTCGGCGAGGGGATCGGCGCGGCGGGGGTGGTGCTGCACTCCGGCGCCGCCAAGGGCGACCCCGTGGACGTCGCGCTGAAGCGCGCCGGCGAGGCGATCGGCGAGGCCCTCGCCGAGACCGCGAGCTGCCCGCTCCTGCTCGAGAACACGGCGGGCGCGAAGGGCCTCATCGGGCGCGACGTCGGCGAGCTCGCCGAGCTCGTCGAGCGGATCGGCGGCGACGAGCGACTCGGCATCTGCCTCGACAGCTGCCACCTGTTCGCCTCCGGCTACGACGTGCGCGACGCCGACGCCCTCTCCGCGCTGCTCGACGAGATCGACGCCGAGCTCGGCCTCGAGCGGCTGCGCTGCCTGCACGTGAACGACTCGGCCGTCCCGCTGGGCGCCAACCGCGACCGCCACGCGACCCTCGGCGACGGCGAGATCGGCCGCGACGGGCTCGCCACGTTCCTCTCCGAGCCGCGCTTCGAGGAGCTGCCGGCGATCCTCGAGACGAAGTTCGACCGGGGTCAGATGGACAAGGCGCGCCGGATCCGCAAGCGCGGGCTCGAGCGCCGCGGGCCGGCTCGCTAGGCCAGGGCGTCGCGCAGGTCGAAGACGCGCAGCCCCTCGACGCCCTCGTCGGTGCAGTCGAAGAAGCGCGGGTTGATGCACTCGTAAGCCTTGCCGTCGCCCTCGTACGAGGGCTCGACGGTGAACTGGCAGTGCGGCATCGGCTTGCCGGTCATCTTCACCCCGCCGTAGCCGCCGGACCGCTCCGCGGCCTCGAACGCGTCGACGTCGATCTCGCAGCCGAAGACGCGGTTCAGGCAGCCGAGGTAGCGGCGGCCGCTGAGCTCGTCGTCGTAGCTGTAGAGGTACGGGCAGCCGAGCTCGACGCAGCCACGCGGCTCGATCAGCTTGTCGCAGAAGGTCCGGCAGCGCCGGCATTCACCGGCGCGCGTACCCTCTCCGCCACGCTGCTTGAGCGCCATATGAGAAGTCTACGTCTACTGGGAGCGGTTACGGCCGCAGCGATCTTGATCGGCGCCGGGTGCGGCGGCGACGAGCGCGAGGGCACGCCGGCGCCGCCGGCGGCGACCGAATCCGGCGAGACCACCGGCGGCGAACCGGGCGCGCCGGCCACGGGCGAGCCCGACTACACCGGCCTCGGGACCTGGTGGCGGGACCTGTCCCGCGACGAGCGCCTCGCCTCCGCCGCGGAGTTCATCGCCGACAACCCGGCGGATTGCGAAGGCGTCGAGCCCGTGGACCTCGAGCGCCAGACCGGGATCGCGTTCGGCTACGACTTCCCGGAGGCGACCCCGACGGACGCGGTCATGCTCGAGACCTGCGCCCTGATCCGCGACGGCGCCTGAGCGGCGCGCGATTGACGGGTGACGGTCGTGCTAGAACGATCGGGATGGGCAACCGCAAAGAGCGCGTATCGGTCGTCATCGCCGACGACCATCCGGTCTACCGATCGGGGCTCGCCCGGATGGTCGGTCAGCGGCCCGAGCTCACGCTAGTCGCCGAGGCCGACTCGGGCCGGAAGGCCCTCGACGCGATCCGCGAGCACGGGCCCCAGGTCGCCGTCGTCGACCTGAAGATGCCCGATCTCGACGGCCTCGCGATCCTGAACGCGGTGAAGCGCGAGGACCTCGAGACCAAGATCGTGATGCTGACCGGCTACGCCGAGGGCGAGACCGCCTACGAGGTGATGGCCGCCGGCGCCGCCGCCTATCTCTCGAAGGCGTCGGAGCCCGACACCGTCTGCGAGACGATCACGACCGTCGCCCGCGGCGGCACCTACCTCGCCCCCGAGTTCCACGGCGCCCTCGCCGACCAGATCAAGCTCCGCGCCACCGACCCGGGCCCGATCCTCTCCGACCGCGAGCGGGAAGTGCTGCGCCTGACCGCCGAGGGCAACTCCGTCGCTCAGATCGGCGAGCACCTGCACCTGAGCGCGGCCACGATCAAGACCCACCTCCAGCACTCCTACCGCAAGCTCGGCGTCTCCGACCGCGCCGCCGCCGTCGCCGAGGCGATGCGCCGCGGGTTGATGGAGTAGGCCTCGGCCGCGCCGCTTGGCGCGAGGAGCCTCGGTCGAGGGGCGACTAGGGGTCAATAACGAGGCGGATCGGGAGGCGGATCGGCCTTCCGTGAAGGGTTTTGGGGGTCATGGCCCCACAAGGCTTCACACGTCCGCGCCTTCGCCGTCCTCGCACATTTCTCGCGCCGGGGACGCCGCGGCTTCGTCACTGGGCGTCCTGAAGGCGCCTACGCCGCCAGCGCGCGGGCGGAGAGCAGCGAGTCGACCTCGGCGCGGAGGGCCGCCGAGGGGCGGACCCGGTACTCGCGGCCGAAGCGCAGGCGGCGGGCGCCGGCGGCGGTCTGCATCTCGAGCAGGACCTCGCATTCGCCGGGGTAGGTCGAGAAGATCGACTTGAGCTCCTCGATCAGCGAAGGCTCGAAGTCGGTCGGGGCGAGCGCGAGCTTGAATGGCTCGGCGGGGGCGTTGGCGCGGCGGCGGGCGGCGGCGATCTGGGTCGGGTCGGGCTCGAAGGCCTCGACCTCGGAGACGACGAAGCTGGTCTTGCCGCCCTCGCGGTGATCCAGGCGGCCCTTGGCGATCACGACGTTGTCGGGGACGAGGACCTCGGCGGAGCGCTCGAGCACCTGGTTGAAGATCAGCATCTCGACCGACCCGGCCAGGTCGTCGAGGCCGGCGAACATCATGTCCTGGCCCGAGCGGGTGCGGAGCTTCTTGACGTCCCCGATCAGGCCGCCGACGGTCAGGAACGAGCGGTCCTCCTTGGTGTAGAGCTCGGCGAGCGAGCAGTCCACCCGCTCGCGCAGGACCTCGCGCATCCCCTTCAGCGGGTGCGAGGTGACGTAGGTGCCGAGCGTCTCCTTCTCCATCGCGAGCAGCTCGCGCTGCTCGAACTCGCCCTCGGGGACGGGCGGGTCGGCCGGCGCGGTGAGCGCCGAGAGCTCCGAGGGCGCCTGTGGGCCGTCGGCTGGCGGGCCGCCCAGGTCGAAGATCGAGCCTTGGCCGCGCTGGGCGTCCTCCTGGATCTTCTGCCCGTTCGCCTGCGCCTGCGGCAGGACGGCCAGCATCCCCTTGCGCGAGGCCCCGGTCGAGTCGAGCGCGCCGCACTTGACGAGGCACTCGATCGCGCGCTTGTTGACGGCGCGGGCGTCGACGCGCTCACAGAAGTTCCAGATCGAGGTGAACTCGCCGTCGTCGCCCTCGCGCGCCCTGATGATCGCCTGCACCGCGGCGTGGCCGACGTTCTTGACGGCGTCGAGGCCGAACCGGATCGACTTGCCCGAGACGACGAAGCCGTGGTCGGAGGAGTTGACGTCGGGGGGCAGCACCTCGATCCCCATCTCCTCGCAGCGGTTGACGAAGAACGGGACCTTGTCCTTCGTCGACATCACCGAGGAGATCAGCGCCGCCATGTACTCCGCCGTGTAGTTCGCCTTCAGGTAGGCGGTCCTGTAGGCGATCAGGGCGTAGCAGGCGGCGTGGGACTTGTTGAAGCTGTAATCGGCGGCCGCGGTCATCAGCTTCCAGAGGTCGCGGGCGACGGCGCGGTCGGTGTTCGACTCGGCGAGCCCGTCGATGAACTTGCCCTCCATCGTGGCCATCAGGTCGCGCTTCTTCTTGCCGACCGCCTTGCGCAGGTCGTCCGCCTCGGCGGGGCTGAAGCCGGCCATCTGCTTGGCGATCTCCATGAGCTGCTCCTGGTAGAGGCAGCAGCCGTAGGTGGCCTCGGTGATCGGGCGCAGGCGATCGTCCTGGTAGCGCACCGAGGCCGGGCTGCGCTTGCCCTTCGCGTAGTCGTCGATGTAGCGCATCGCGCCGGGCCGGTAGAGCGCGACGAGGGCGACGATGTCCTCGAACTCGGTCGGGCGCACCTTGCGCATCGCCTCGCGCATGCCCTCGGACTCGAGCTGGAAGACCCCGATCGAGTCGCCCTTGGCGAGCATCTCGTAGGTCTTCGGGTCGTCGAGCGGGATCGACTCGATGTCGAGCTCGATCCCGTGCGAGCGCTGGATGATCTCGACCCCGTCCTCGATCACGACGAGGTTGCGCAGGCCGAGGAAGTCCATCTTGAGCAGCCCGATCTCCTCGATCGGGCCCATCGAGTACTGGGTGACGATCTTGTAGGCACGCTCCTGCCGGCCGCCGTTGCCGTTGCCGTTGCCGTTCACCCCCGAGCGATCCTCGGCGAGCTGCAGCGGGACGATCTCCTGCAGCGGGCGGTCGGCGATCACGACCGCGGCGGCGTGGATCGAGTTGTTGCGGACGATCCCCTCGAGTCCCTGCGCGACGTCGACGATCCGCTTCGCCTCGGGATCGGAGTCATAGGCCTTGCGCAGCTCCTGGCCCGACTTCAGGCACTCCTCGAAGGAGGGGCTGCGGCCCATGATCGGCTCGGGGATCTTCTTGGCGAGCTCGTCGCCCTTCAGGTTCGGGTAGCCGAGCACGCGGGCGGCATCGCGCGTAGCCGCGCGCGGCGCCATCTTGCCGAAGGTGATGATCTGCGCGACCGCCTCGCGGCCGTACTTCTCGGCGACGTAGCGGATCACCCGCTCGCGCCCGCGGACCGAGAAGTCGATGTCGATGTCAGGCATCGACTTGCGCGCCGGGTTCAGGAAGCGCTCGAAGAGCAGGTCGTTGGCGATCGGGTCGAGGTCCGTGATGTTGAGCGAGTAGGCGACGATCGAGCCCGCGGCGGAGCCACGGCCCGGGCCGACCGCGACGCCGTTCTCCTTCGCGAACCGGACGAAGTCCCAGACGATCAGGAAGTACGAGTCGAAGCCCATCTCGCCGATCACGCCGAGCTCGAACTCGAGCCGCTCGAGCGCCTCGGCGGGGGGCGGGTCGCCGTAGCGGCGGCGCAGACCCTCGCCGGCGAGCCGGCGGAGCATCGCCGCGGGCTCCTCGCCCTCGGGTGTCGGGAAGCGCGGCAGGAGCAGCTTGCCGAGCTCGATCTCGAGCTCGCAGCGCTCGGCGATCTCGAGCGTGTTCGCGACCGACTCGGGCCATCGGGCGAAGGCCTCGGCCATCTCCTGCGGGCTCTTCAAATAGAACTCGTTGGTGTCGAAGGTCAGCTTCGGAGCGTCCAGCTTCGACTTGGTCTGCACGCAGAGGAGCGCGGCGTGGTTGCCGTAGTCCTCGCGGCGCAGGTAGTGGACGTCGCCCGTGGCGACCAGGGGCCGGCCGAGCTCCCGGGCGAACCTGACGATCCCCTCGTTCGCCTTGTCCTGCTCGGGGATCCCGTTCGCCTGGATCTCCATATAGAGGTTGTCCGCGCCGAAGACGCCGGCGAGCTCGTCGAGGTGGGCGCGCGCGTCGTCCGGGCGGTCCTCGACGAGGCGCCGGCAGAACCGCGACTGCAGGCAGCCCGAGAGGGCGATCACCCCCTCGGAGTGGCGGTCGAGGAGCTCCATGTCGACCGAGGGCTTGCCGCGGGCGAAGCCCTCCAGGTAGCCCAGCGAGGTGAGCTGGACGAGGTTGCGGAATCCCTCGTCGGAGGCGGCGAGGAGGGTCAGATGGTTGCGCTCGGTGCGGTGCTCGATCGCCTTGCGGTCGTCGACGAAATAGGCCTCGAGCCCGAGGATCGGCTTGATCCCGGCCGCCCTGCAGGCCTTGTAGTGCTCGACCGCCCCGTTCATCACCCCGTGGTCGGTGAGGCCGAGCGCCGGCATCCCCTGCGCGGCGGCCATCTCGGCCATCGGATAGGTCATCTTGCCGCCGACCTTGCGCTGGATCTGGCAGGCGCCGTCGAGCAGCGAGTACTCGCTGTGGACGTGCAGATGCACGGCTTGCGCGGCGGCGGCCATCGCCACGATCATGCCAATCGAATCGGACCTCTCCCGGCCCCGGCCGGGGCCGGGACGAGGGCGTTTCCGCAAACTCCGCCGTGCGTGCGGCATGCGATGATCCCGCGCCGTGATCTGGCTACTGCGACACGGCGAAGCCGAGGACGACGCGGCCGACGACGCGTCGCGCAAGCTGACCGAGAAGGGCCGCCGCCAGGCGGAGTCGGCGGGCCGGGCGATGGCCGCGATCGGGGTCGAGCTCGACGCCTGCCTGACCAGCCCGAAGGTGCGCGCCCGCGACACCGCCGAGATCGCCTGCCGCGAGCTCGGCGTCGAGGCCGAGGAGACCGACGCCCTGCGCGGCGGCGAGTTCGACATCGCCGAGGTCACCGTGGGCCGCGGAAACGTCCTGCTCGTCGGCCACGAGCCCGACTTCCACCGCGCGATCCAGGCCGCCACCGGGGGGCTCGTGAAGCTCAGGAAGGGCGGGCTCGCGGCGGTCGACGGCAGCGAGCTGCACCGGCTGTTCGAGCCCTCGGACCTCGAGCGGATCGCGGGCGCCCCGGGCGCCTGACCGCGCCGGCCGCCTCAGGGACGCGAACGAAGGGGACGTTGGCCGCGTTTCGATGCTGTGAGCATCGCTTTGCGGCCAACGTCACGGATTCGGGCTCGGACGGCCCGGCTCGCGCTGGTCCCGAGGCGCTCGGCGGCCCCCGTCAGCCGGCGCAGACCCAGGCGGAGCCGCCGGAGTCGGCCCAGATCTGGCTCGCGATCTCATCCTGCTGGGCCGGTGCGGCTTCCTGGGGCTTGCCCGAGCCGCCGTAGAGGTCCCAGGTCGAGGGGAGGATCTGATAGGCGCCGCCGGCGCCAGAGGACGGGTTCACGGCCTCGTAGTTGCCGCCGGACTCACACATCACGATCGCCGACGGGATCGAGTAGTCGCCGACCCAGTCCGCGACCTCGTCCTGGGCGGCCGCGGCGCTCGCCTCCTGGCGCTGGGCCTCGCGCAGCTTCTGGACCTCGGAGGTCCAGTCGCCCACCTGGGACTGCAGGCCGGCCAGCGCGTCCTGCTGCGCCGCGCGGGCGGCGGCGAGCTGGGCCGCGGCCTGCTCGGCCGCGGCGCGCGCGGAGGCGATCTGGTCGCGGGCGGCCTCGACCTGGTCGTTGAAGGCCTGCTGCTGGGCGCGGGCGGCCTCGACGGCCTCGAGCCTGGTCGCGACCTCGGCGCGCAGGATGCGCACGCGCGCGGCGAGCGCGGAGTCGGCCTCCTCGATCCGCTTCAGGTACTCGGTCCGCGTCGCGAGGTCGTCGAAGCCGTCGGACTCGAGGATCAACGTCGTCGAGTCGGGCTCGTCGCCCTTGTACATCGCGACGAGGCGATCGGAGAGCGCGTCGAGCGCGCGCCGCAGCCGGTCGCGGGCGTCGGCGAGGGCCGCCTCGGTCGCGGCGACCTGGACGTCGAGCTCGGCGGCGCGCTCCTGGCCCCGGGCGAGGGTCGCGCTCAGCTCGGCCTCGCGCTGGGCCGCGGCCTGGGCCTGCGCCTGCGCGGCGGCGAGCTCGGCGCTCTTCGCGTCGATGTCCGCGGCGAGCCCGCCGGCCTCCGACTTGGCGTCGGCGATCCTGGACTCGAGGTCGGAGACGCTCTGGGCGCCCGCGGGCACGGCGGCGCCCACGGCCGCGGCCGCGAAGGCGAGGCCCGCGAGAACGGCTCTATGGAGGTTGCTCGGTCGGCTCATCCTTCTCTTGCCTACGGGGTTAGCTGGCGGGCTCGCGCCGAAGGAATGGCGCTACGCGAAATCGCGATTCGCCCCGTGGTCGGGTCCCCCGATCCGCCGCCCGGAACCGCGGCGGATTCGGCGTCATGAGGCGGCGACGTTAGCAACCGTTAACGATTTGCGCCGTACTTCCCCAAGGCAAAAAGTCCTGCATGCAACGAAAATTGCAGTCCCTAGACCCCTTCGAGGGTGATCCTGAGGCCCTCATCCACGCCTGTCGCTGCGTGCCAGCCCAGGTCGGCGCCAGCCTTGCCCGGATCGATCGCGCAGCGCTGGATCTCCCCCGCCCTGGCGGGCGCCAGCTCGGGGTCGAAGTCGTCGCGACCGCCGATCGACGCGAGCGTCTCGGCCAGCTCGAGCACGGTCGTCTCGCGCCCCGTGCCGACGTTGTAGACCTCCCCCACCCCGCTCGCGCCGCCGTCCAGGCGCTCGGCCGCGGCGAGCATCGCGGCGACGACGTCCCCGACGTAGACGAAGTCGCGCGTCTGCCTGCCGTCGCCGAAGATCGTCGGGCAGCCGCCGTCGCGCAGCCGCCCGCAGAAGATCGCGACGACGCCCGCCTCGCCGAGCGGGTCCTGGCGCGGCCCGTAGACGTTGCCGAGCCGGAGGCTGACCCCGGCGAGGCCGTGCATCCGCCGGTAGAAGCCGACGTAGCCCTCGCCGGCGAGCTTCGACTGCCCGTAGGGGGCCTCGGGCGCGAGCGGAGAGTCCTCGCCGAACGGGAGGTCCCGGCCCTCGCCCTCGCCGTAGATCGCGCCCCCGGTCGAGGCGAAGACCAGCGCGGCGCCGGGCGCGTCGCGGCGCACGGCCTCGAGCACGTTCGCGGTGCCGACCACGTTCACCCGGGCGTCGAAGCCCGGGTCGAGGACGGAGCGGCGCACGTCCATCTGCGCGGCGAGGTGGAAGACCGCCTCGGGGCGATGCCCGGCGACGACCTCGCCGACCGCCTCGGCGTCGGCGATGTCGGCCTCGACGAGCTCGGTCCCTCGCTCGAGCGCGCCGGCGAGGTTCTCGCGGCGCCCGGTCGAGAGGTCGTCGATGACGGTGACCTCGTCGCCGCGCTCGAGCAGGGCATCGGCCAGGTTCGAGCCGATGAACCCCGCGCCCCCCGTCACCAACGACCTCAACGGCTTAGCCCTCCTTGACGTCGCGGCTCAGGGCGAGGTACGCCCCGAGCGCGATCGAGGCCAGGCCGACGCCCGCGGCTACCCGAAGCTGGGTCCGGAACCGATAGCGGACGAACATGATCACAGCGCGTCCGATCGCCTCATAGATGGCGCTCAACTGCCCCTCCTTTCGTTCTCGTCTTCTTCGGAGATCTTGCGCCGCACCCGATGGGCGAGGCGGCTCTGCAGGGTGAAGAGCTCGATGAAGCCCGGACTCGCTCCTTGAGAGAACTCGCCGCCGGACTCGCCGAAGGAGGCGAGCGTCTGGTCGTAGAGCCCGTAGGGCGAGCTGCGCGCGACCGGGCGCGCCGAGCCCTTGAAGAGCTTCAGCGTGACCTCGCCGGTGACGTTCTCGTTGGCGGCGTCCATGAAGGCGTCGATGTCGGTGCGCAGCGGCTCGAGCCAGAGCCCCGCGTAACAGAGGTATGCCCAGTGGCGCTCGAGAAGATGCTTGAACTCGTTCTGGTGGATCGTCGAGACGAGCTTCTCGAGCTCGCGGTGGGCGGTGAGGATGATCTCCGCCGCCGGCACCTCGTAGATGTCGCGCACCTTGAGCCCGACGATCCGGTCCTCGACGTGGTCGACGATGCCGACCCCGTGGCGCCCCCCGACCTCGGCGGCGCGCTCGATCAGCTCGACCGGGCCGAGGCGCTCGCCGTCGATCGAGACCGGCAGGCCCCGCTCGAAGCCAACGCGCACGTGCTCGGGCTCGTCCGGGGCCTCCTCCGGCCGGGTCACGAGCTGGAAGAGGTCGTCGGGCGGGGGCTCGGTGAGGTCCTCGATCGTCTTCCCCTCCGAGGAGCGGCCCCAGATGTTGTCGTCGATCGAGTAGGGCGCCGCCGAGGTGCCGCCCTTGACCGGGATCCCGTGCTCGCGCGCGTAGGCGATCTCCTCCTCGCGGCCCATCCGCCACTCGCGGACCGGCGCGATCACCTTGAGCGCGGGGTCGAGCGTCGCGACGGTCGCCTCGATGCGGACCTGGTCGTTCCCCTTGCCCGTGCAGCCGTGGGCGATCGTGTCGCAGCCCGTGCGGCGGGCGTGCTCGACCGCGAGCTTCGCGATCAGCGGTCGGCCCAGCGCCGTGAAGAGCGGGTAACCGCCGCCGTAGAGCGCGTTCGCCTTGATCGCCGGGTGCACGTACTCGCGGACGAACTCCTCGCGCGCGTCGACCAGGATCGCGTCGCGGGCGCCCAGATCGCGCGCCTTGCCCGCGATCGCGTCCCAGTCCTCGTCGGGCTGGCCGAGGTTGACGGTCATCGCGACCACCTCGGCGTCGTAGCGCTCCTGGATCCAGCGCAGCATCACCGAGGTGTCGAGCCCGCCCGAGTAGAGGAGCAGGACGCGATCGACCTCGCCGGGGGCGGCGAGGTAGGAGGCGATCGGCCGGTCGTCGGCGTCCGGTGCGTTCATGCGGGCGGGAACTCTACGGTTCTCCCATCTCACGCTCCCTCTCCATCGCCTCGGTGGTCCTCGTCACGGCCGGTCTGATGGTCGTCCTGGACGTCGGCGTGACCCTCGCCTGGAAGGAGCCGGTGTCCTCCCTGTACGGGGCCCTGAAGCAGATCGGGGTCGAGGACGAGGTCGCCGCGCTCGAGGCCGACTTCCCCGAGGCCGAGGGCCCGACGCCGGCCGCGCTGCGCCGCGACGCCGCCCGGCTCGCCCGCAGGCTCGCCGCCGAGGCCGGCCAGGGCGAGGGCATCGGGCGGATCCGGATCCCCGCGATCGGCGCCGAATACGCGCTCGTCGAGGGCACCGACCCGGGCGCGCTCCGGCAGGGGCCCGGCCACTACTCCGCGACCGACCTGCCCGGCGCAGGCGGCACGGTCGGGGTCGCCGGCCACCGCACCACCTACCTGGCGCCGTTTCGCGAGATCGACCAGCTCGAGGGCGGCGACGAGGTGATCGTCGAGATGCCCTACGCCACGCTGGTCTACAGCGTCGACGACGCCCGCGTCGTCGCCCCGACCCAGGTGGGGATCGTTCGCCAGCGCAAGCACGAGCGGCTCGTCCTCACCGCCTGCCACCCGCTCTACTCGGACACGGAGCGCTACGCGGTCTTCGCCGACCTCGACCGGGTCGAGCCGGCGGCGCGCTGAACGCGGGCCTCGCCGCGCGTCGTCAGCCCTCGCCGCCGTTTTGCCCGTCGCCGCCGCTCGCCGGCCCGCGGGAGGCCTCGATCAGCGGCATCGCCGCCGCCCGCAGCCGCGCTTCCTTCTGGCGCAGGCTGCGGTCGGCCTCGCGGAAGCGCTCCAGGACCGACTCGAGCTGGCGGCGGGTGGCCTGCACCTTCGACTCGTGCTCGATCCGCTTCCAGACCGCGTCGGCCGTCGCCCAGACGCTGCGCGCGGCCTCGGCGCCGGCGGCGTCGGCCGCGGCCCGGACCCGGGCCTCGGCCGCCTCGGCGAGCGCGGCCCCGCGCTTCGCCGTCGCCCCCGCCTCTGCACGGGCGCGCCGCTCGGCCTCCTCGAGGCGCTCACCGGCGACTCGCAGCTCCTCGCGCGCCTCGCCGACCAGCTCCTCCACGTCCTGGCGCAGGCGGGCCCCGGCCTCCGCGGTGAGGTTCGCGGTCGCCGTCTGGACGGTCGTGGCGGCGGCCTCCTGCGCGGCCTGGGTCGCGGTCCGCCGGGCCTCCGCCTCGGCCTGCTCGCGAGCCCGGCGGATGACCTTCTCGCCCTCGCGCTCGACCCGCTTCTCGGCGTCGCGGATGCGGCGCTCGCGCTCCTCGCGGGCGAGCTTCAGCTCCTGCTTGCGCGCGGCCCGGGTGAGGTTTTGGTCGACGTAGTCGGAGATCCGCTTCTCGCCCGCCGCCGCGGCCTGGGTCAGGTGCTCGGCGTGGCGCTCGCCGGCCTGGGCGAGCCAGGCCTGCATCCGCTCGCGCTCGGTATCGGAGCGCTGCGCGAGCCGCTGGGCGAACTCGCGGTCGGCGGCGTCGACCAGCTCGCCGCGCTTGCGGTCGAAGACCCGGTCGATGTCCTCGTGCGCGGCGGCCTGCGCCCCCGCGATGCCCGCCTCGGCCTCGCCCCGCGCCGAGGCGATCGCGGCCTCGGCGTGGGCACGGTGCTCGGCGACGGCGCGTCCGAGCTCGGCGCCGGCCCGCTCGGTCACGTCGGCGGTGAGGTCGGCGCGGAGCTTCTCGTCGGCGCGGTCGAGGCCGGCGGAGATCTCGGCCGACACCGAGCCGCGCAGCTCGGACGCGAGCGAGTCGGAGCGCTCGGCGAGGCGCATCTCGAGCGTGTCCGCGCGCTCGCGGAAGGCACGCTCGGCCTGGACGGCGATGCGCTCCTCGGCAGCGGCGCGGGCCTGCTCGGCCTCCGAGCGGGCGGTCGCGGAGGCCTTGGCGATCCTGGCCTCGGCCGACGTGAGCCGCTCGGCGACGCGGGTGTCGGCGGTCGTGGAGAGCTCCTCGATCCGGGAGTCGATCCGGCGCTCGAGCTCGCGCTCGATCGCCCGCAGCTCCTCCCCGGCCGCGCGGCGCATCTCCTTCTCGGCGCGCCCGACCCGGCCGTCGATCTCGACCTGGGCGCGCTGGGCCGCGCTCTCGGTCGCCGTCGCGAGCGCCGTTTCGATCTTCGCGGAGAGGACGTCGGCGGTCTCCTTGCGCTCGCGCGAAGCCTGGGAGCGCAGCCGCTCCTCGCTCTCCGCCACGGTGCCCTCGAGCCGCTCGGCGAGCGCTCGCTCGCGCTCGACAGCCCGCTCGCCGATCTCGTCGGCGAGGCGGGACGCGCGTCGCTCCGCCTCCGTCTCGCGGGCGCGGTTCTCCTCGGCGAGCGCGTTTCGGTGGCCGCGCAGGGCCGTCTCGAGCCTCGACTCGAGCCGCTGCTCCATCTCCCGCGCGGCGTGCTCGTACTCGCTGCGGACGTCGTTGCCGAGCTCGCGCTCGAGCCGCTCGATGCGCTCGTCGAGGCGCCGCTCGAGCGCCTCCCCCTGCGCCGCCGACTCGCTGCCGAGCCCGTCCGCGAGCTGGTCGAAGCCCTCGCGGAGCCGGGCCTCGACGGTCCCTGCGACGCGCTGCTCGAGCTCGTCGATCTGGGCGCGGACGTCGCGGACCAGCTCGTCGACGCGGGCGGTGAGCTCGGAGGCGTGGCGAGAGGCGGCGTCGGCGGCGCCGCGCTCGGCGGCGGCGTGCAGCGCGTCGACCTCGGGCTCGAGGCGCGCCCGCTCCTCGCGCAGGCGGCGATCGAGCTCGCCGCGGGCGCGCGCGGCGGCTGCGCGAAGCCGCGCCGCCGCGGACCGCCGCTCGCCGCCTCCGCCCTCGCTCGTCGACATCGCCTTCGCCCTCGCTTTCAGCCCGCTCGCCTGGTGGGCGCACGGGCACCGGATTCTCTCCGACCCTTGCGCGCGCGAGGCCCGTTTTCCTGCCTGCGCAAGGGATTTGGCGGGGGTTCGGCCTCAGTCCTCCTCGGGCATCTCGACGCGCACGCCCTCGTCGGCCTGCTCGGGGCCGGACCCGTTGGCGCCCGTCGGCCGCTCCTCCGGCCGCCGCGACCGCCCGTTCGCCGAGGCGGCGGCAGCGCCGTCGCCGCCCTTGTAGGGGCCGGGCTTGGGGCGCGGCTTGCCGCCGGGGAAGGCGAGCCTCAGGATCGTGCGGTTCACCATCCCCCACTGCTGGAAGAACGGCCCCGTGTTGTAGGGCAGCTCGTAGCGCTCGCAGATCTCCTTCACGCGCGGCGCGATCTCCGCGTAGCGCGTGGAGGGAATGTCCGGGAACAGGTGGTGCTCGACCTGGTAGCCGAGGTTGCCGCTCCACACGTGGAACATCGGCCCGCCCTCGATGTTGGCGGCGCCGGCGAGCTGGCGCACGTACCAGGCGCCCCGGGTCTCGTCCTCGACCTCGTCCTGGTTGAACGTGTAGGTCTGGTCGGGGAAGTGGCCGCAGAAGATGATCGCGTGCGACCAGAGGTTGCGAACCACGTTCGCGGCGATGTCCGCCCAGAACGTCGCCTTGTAGGTCCGGACCCCGGTGTCGAGCGCACGACGCCCGAGCTGCTCCGCGAGCGCGCGCTTCGTGCGGCGGCGCGGATCGAGGCGGCGGCGCAGCCCCTCCCGCCGGCTCGCGGGCCGAGGCTCACCGCGCCCCCGGACGAGCTCGACAGCGGTGGTCGCGGCGGCGGCCGCAAGCGCGGAGAGGGCCGGCCAGGCGATGTAGTCCTTGACGATCTGGGTGCGCGCCTTGCCGGCGATCCCCTTCAGGTCCTTGACGATGTCCTCCTTCGGCTTCTCGCCGGCGCGGATCGCCTCGATGTCCATGTCGTGGACGGCGACGCCCCACTCGAAGAGGGCCATCAGCGCCAGGTTGTAGAGCGGCTGGAAGAGGTAGACCGGGTGCCACTTCTGGTGCGGGTCGATCCGCATGATCTCGTAGCCGAGGTCCTTGTCCTTGCCGCGGATGTTCGTGTAGGTGTGGTGGATGTAGTTGTGGGAGTGCTTCCACGCCTCCTTGGTCGAGGCCGTGTCCCAGTCCCACGTGGAGGAGTGGATCTCGGGGTTGTTCATCCAGTCCCACTGGCCGTGCATGACGTTGTGGCCGATCTCCATGTTCTCGAGGATCTTCGCCGACCCCAGGGCCCCCGTCCCGAGGATCCACGCCGGCCAAAAGCGCGACGGAACGAGGATCGCGCGGCCCAGGAGCACGAGGCGACGGTGCATCTCGATCATCGAGCGGATGTATTTGGCGTCGCGCTCACCGAGGTCCGAGAAGACCTCGTCGTGGATCGCGTCGAACTCCCTGCCGAGGGCCTCGATCTGCTCGTCGGTGAGCCGGTTCAGCGGGTTTTCGATCTCGCCGTTGGCAGCGGCCGCGCGGGCCTCGGTTTCGGTGCTCATCCCATCCTCCTGTCGCCGTTGATTTCCACGGCCCCCTTCAAAGTGCGATCTCCACTGGCCCCTCGGGCGCGTTCACGCAGGTGCGAACCATCTGGCCCTCCTCGCCGTGCACCTCGCCCGAGCGCATGTCGCGCAGCCGGCCCGAGCAGAGCTTGCCCACGCACGTGTGGCAGATCCCCATGCGGCAGCCGAACGGCAGCTCGGCCCCCGCCTCTTCGCCCGCGACGAGGATCGGCTGGCTGCCGTCGCTCTCGGCCTCGATCTCGGACTCGAGGAACTTGATCGTGCCGCCCTCGCCCCCGGCCCCATCGCCGCCGATGATCGGCTGAAAGCGCTCCATGTACAGGCGGTCGGTCAGCCCCTCCTCCTCCCAGCGTGCCTCGAAGGCGTCGAGCATCTCCGCCGGGCCGCAGAGGAAGGTGTCGCGCTCGCGCCAGTCGCCGCAGAGGTCGTCGAGGTCGGCGGGCTTGATGCGACCCGGCCCGGAGCGGGTGTGCTGCTCGTGCAGGCGGATGCCCTCGTTGCGCTCGGCAAGCTGGCGCAGGGTCTCGCCGAAGATCACGTCGTCGGCGGTCGGCGCAGAGTGCAGGTGGACGACGTCGTCGAGCTTCTCCTCGCGCTCGAGCGCGCGCAGCATCGACATGATCGGCGTGATCCCCGAGCCGGCGGAGATGAAGAGGATCCGCTTCGGCCGCGGATCGGGGAGCACGAACTGGCCCTCGACGTCGGACAGCGAGACGACCGCGCCCGGCTTGAGCTTGCGATTGACGTAGGGCGAGACCTTCCCCTCGGCGACAAGCTTCGGCGTGATCGAGATCATCCCGTCCGGACGGCCCGGATCCGAGGTCAGCGAGTAGGCGCGCCAGTGGCGCACGCCGTCAACGTCGAAGCCGATCCGCAGGTACTGGCCGGGCTCGTGGCCGGGCCACGTGTGGCCCGGCTTGATCAACACGGTCGTCGCGTTGCCGGCCTCACGGACCAGCTCCTCCACGCGGCCCCGCAGCTCGCGAGTCGACCACAGCGGGTTGATCAGCTCGAGGTAGTCGTCGGGCAGCAGCGGCGAGGTGAACGCGCTGATCGCCCGCAGCGCGCGGGCGCGCAGCGGGTGGACGTTGGGTTTGGCTCCTCGCTCTGCCATCGGACGCGCACGATACGGTGGTTTGAGAACGCCTGTCACACTTGCGTTCTCAACCGGCTCTGATGCCCGCCGAGACGAAGAGGAAACCCCTACGCCAGGTGCGCGAGCGCGAGCTCGTCGCGGCGACGCGCAAGCTGTTCGACGAGCGCGGGATGCAGGACGCCCCGATCGAAGAGATCGCCCGCTCGGCCGGGATCGCTCGCGGCCTCGTCTACCGCAGCTTCTCCTCCAAGGAGGAGCTCTTCGTCCTCACCGTCACCGATTACCTGGCCGAGCTCGCCGAGCTGCTCTCGACGGCGGTTGCCGCGGCCGACGAGCCGGTGGCTCAGCTCGAATCGGTGGCCCACGCCTACGCGGGCTTCTGCCAGCGCTACCCGGCGTTCCTCGACTGCTCGCTGGCGCTGATGCGCCGGCCCGCGCGCGAGCTCAGCGAGGTGGTCTCGGAGTCGGTGTGGCTTCGCCTCGGCCAGGGGATGGCGGGCTGCATCGGCCAGCTCGCCGACGTGCTGCGAGCGGGGACCGAGAGCGGCGCCTTCGAGCTGGACGACCCGGACTACACCGCGAACCTCCTGTGGACCCAGACGCTCGGCGCGATGCACCTGGCGCGGATCGGCGTCGGCCTGCGCCAGCTCGCCCCCGGGGTGCCCGGCCTGTTCGCGGTGACGCCCGACCAGGTGGTGGCCAGCTGCGTCGCCGCAGCGATCGGCACGGTCGGCGCCGGCGGCTCCTGACCGCACGGGGCGGACGCCAGGCGGGGGTCTAGTCGGCGCTGACGGCGAGCGCGAACGGGCTGCCCTCGGAGTCCTTGCAGATCGACCAGCGTTCGCCCGGATGCACCACGCTGCCGCCGAGCTCGGCCACCCGTGCCAGGGCCGGCGCCATCTCGGCGACCTCGAAGTAGGGCAGCGAGAACGAGTCGCCCGGCCCGCGGCCGCGCTCGTGGACTCCGACGGCCACCGGTCCCGGCGTCGTCTCCCAGCCCGATCCCTGCGCCGGTTGGCGGGCGACCAACTCGGCCCCGAGCAAGCCCGACCAAAAGCGCCGCGCGCGCTCGGGATCGTCGGCGGGAAACTCGATCAGCTTCGGGCGCGCGTCGTCGATGGGGCCGACCTTAGCCGCACGGCAACCCTGCCACACTCATCAGCCGCCAATGGCAGTCCGCGAAGACCTCCGAAACATCGCCATCGTCGCCCACGTCGACCACGGCAAGACCACGCTGGTCGACGCGATGCTGTGGCAGTCGGGCGCCTTTCGTGCCAACGAAGAGGTGGCCGATCGGGTCATGGACTCGATGGACCTCGAGCGCGAGAAGGGCATCACCATCCTCGCCAAGAACACCGCGGTCCGGCACGGCGACGTGAAGCTCAACATCGTCGACACGCCCGGCCATGCCGACTTCGGCGGCGAGGTCGAGCGCGGGCTGACGATGGTCGACGGCGTCCTGCTCCTCGTCGACGCCTCCGAGGGCCCGATGCCCCAGACGCGCTTCGTGCTGCGCAAGGCGCTCGAGTCCAAGCTGCCCGTGGTCCTGGTCGTCAACAAGGTGGACCGACCCGACG
>DASUSH010000085.1:0-18992 GCA_036375215.1 Solirubrobacterales bacterium | reverse complement strand
GCCACCCAGGCCCGGTATTCCTCGAGCGGGATGTCGTATGCGGACGCCTCCGTGATCCCCGGCTGGTCCCAGACGTCCTTGCGATCCAGTGCGCCGGGCCGTGGCCCGCGCTCCTTCTTCGGCCGGGCGAGCACGACGGTCTCGTGGCCGAGGTCCTCGAAGGCGGTGCGCAGGTAGCGGCCGACGACCGGCTGGCCGCGGTCGAACCACTTGGAGACGATTCCGATCCTCATGTGCGCGAGTAGGTTGTGTCGGGGCGGGCCGGGAGGCCTGCTCAGGCCGGGACGGCGGCGACGGAGGCGAAGAGCCTCAGACCGTCCTCGGAGCCGGTGAGCGGGTCCACGGCGTGCTCCGGGTGGGGCATCAACCCGAGTACGTTGCCGGCCTCGTTCGTCACCCCCGCGATGTCACGCGCCGACCCGTTCGGGTTATGGCCCGCAGCGTAGCGGAAGGCCACCTGCCCGGCCCCTTCCAGACGGTCGAGCTCGGCCTTGGGCGCGTAGTAGAGGCCGGTCGTGTGCTTGACCGGGATCGAGAGGGTCTCGCCGGCGTCGATCCCGCGCGCCCACGGGCTCTCGGGCCCGTCCGCGGTCTCGGCCACGAGGTCGACCTGGCGGCAGACGAAGCGGAGGCCCTCGTTGTGGAGCAGGGCGCCGGGGAGGAGGCCCGCCTCGCAGAGGACCTGGAAGCCGTTGCAGATGCCGAGCACGGGGCCGCCGGCGCGGGCGAACCCGGCGACCGCCTCCATCGCCGGCGCGAAGCGCGCGATCGCGCCGACCCGCAGGTAATCGCCGTAGGAGAAGCCACCGGGCACGACGACGGCGTCGATCCCGGCGAGGTCGCGCTCCTCGTGCCAGATCAACCTGGCATCGCCCACGCGCTCGCAGGCGGCGACGGCGTCGCGGTCGTCGCAGGAGCCGGGGAACTGGAGGACGCCGAACGTCGTCACGGGACCGCTAGCCGTCCCCGGCGCCGTCGAGCTCGACCTCGAAGTCCTCGATCAGCGGGTTCGCGAGGAGCTTCTCGCAGAGCGAGTCGAGCTCGTCCGGGCTCTCGGTCTCGAGCTCGACAAGACGGCCGACCCGGACCCCGGAGACGCCCTCGAACCCGAGCGCCGGCAGGGCGCGTTCCACCGCCTTGCCCTGCGGGTCGAGGATGCCCTCCTTGGGCCGGATCAGGACGCGCGCCTTCATCTCACGTCGGGAAATCTAGCGCCAGAGTCGGCTGAGTCCGCGCCGCCGCGAGGGGGCCTCGTAGTGGCCGGGGTCGACCAGCTCCGGGTACCCGGCGCGGGCGAGGAGCTCCTCCATCTCCAGGCGCCGGAAGGCGTCCAGCCAGCGCCGGTCGCGGGCCGCGTAGGCCTCCTCGGGCGGGCGCACCTTCTCGGCCGCCCAGGCGGCGACGCCCTCGGGGACGGGGCGCCCGAGCACGCCGTAGAGGGAGCCGGCGGCCGCGGCCGGGTCGGCGCGCAGGTCCTCGTTGCGCAGCAGCACGTAGCGCCCGCCGAAGCGCTCGCGGCCGTCGCGCCAGGTCGACTCGAAGGTGTGCCTCCAGACGAGCAGGACCCGGTCGACGCTGGTCGGCTTCTCGAGCGCCGGAGCGCCCGGGCGGGAGAGGAGCTCCTCGGCGATCTCGTAGCTCGACCACAGCCGCCGCTTCTTCGCGTCGGTGAAGAAGCGGTCGGTCGTCGGGAAGTGCTTCGCCTCGCGGTTGCGGCCGCGGCCGAGCATGATCGAGGCGGTGACCGCGCGCGGGTCACGGATCACGTGCGCGAGCGCCGCCCCCGGGTCGAGCTCGGCGAGGTCGGCGACCTGGTCGTAGAGGCGGGTCTCCTTGATCGCCACCGCGGGGGCGAGGGTGAGCAGGTGGGCGAGCAGCGCGCGGCAGTGCTCGGGCAGCCCCGGGATCGCCTCGAGGCGCGGCTCGCGCGGGCCACCCCAGTTGAACTCGGCGAGCGGGACGCCGGGGAAGCGCTCGGCGGCGAACGCGGCGCGGATCTCGCGGGTCTCGGCGAACGCGTCGGTGTCGCGGGCGCCCGAGCCGCCGCCGACCGTCACCTTCTCCTCGCGCAGGGGCTCGTAGAAGAGGCGCAGCTCGGGGTCCTCGAGCAGGGCGTCGTAGAGGATCGTCGTCCCCGAGCGCCGCATGCCCTGTACGAAGAGGTTCACGCGGAGCAGCGTACGAGCGCTCGCGCTCCGGTGGCTCCATGCGCCGGGGTAGGCTCGCTCCGTGGGCGCCTACGAGCCCGAGCTCTGGAGCGATTTCTTCGTCGCCGTCGCCGGCGCCTCGGCGGCGCTCGCCGGGCTGGTCTTCGTCGCGGTCTCGATCAACGTCGAGCGGATCCTGCAGTACGAGGGGCTGCCGGAGCGCGCGCTCCAGACCGTCCTGCTCCTGCTGAGCGTCCTCGTCGTCGCGATCATCGGGCTGGTCCCGGGGCAGGACACGGACGCCGCCGGGATCGAGCTGCTCGTCTGCGCGCTCGCCTTCGCGGCCTTGATCTGGACGCGCGGCACGCGCAGCACGGACCCCTCCTCGCTTGGGAGCGTGGCGGTCGACCGTCTCCTCCTGGTCGCGCTGGGCACGCTGCCGTTCGTCGTCGGCGCGGCCACGCTGCTGCTCGAGTCGGGCGGCGGCCTGTACTGGACCGCCGCCGGGATCGTCTTCGCGACCTGTGGCGCGGTCGCGAACGCCTGGGTCCTGCTGGTCGAGATCCTCCGCTAGCGCCCCGCCGGCGCGTCGCGTCAGGCGAGCTCGCGGCCGGAGATCCGCCGGTAGGCCTCGATGTACTTCGCGCGGGTGTTGGCGATCACGTCGTCGGGCAGCTTCGGCGCCGGCGGCGTGTGATCCCAGCCGGACTCGTCGAGCCAGTCGCGGACGTACTGCTTGTCGAAGGAGGGCTGGCCGCGGCCCGGCTCGTACCGGTCGGCGGGCCAGAAGCGGGAGGAGTCGGGGGTGAGCACCTCGTCGCCGAGCACGACCTCCGCGCCGGGCGAGGAGCCGAGCTCGAACTTGGTGTCGGCGAGGATGATCCCGCGCTCCGCGGCGTGGTCGGCGGCGCGCTGGTAGAGCTCGATCGAGATCCGCCGCAGCTCCGCCATCAACGCCCGGTCGCCGACGATCTCGGCGGCGCGATCGAAGTCGACGTTCTCGTCGTGATCGCCGATCTCGGCCTTGGTCGCGGGGGTGAAGATCGGCTCCGGCAGCTTCGCCGACTCCTCGAGGCCCGCCGGCAGCTCGATCCCGCAGACCGTCCGCGACTCGCGGTACTCGCGCCAGCCGGACCCCGAGAGGTAACCGCGGACCACGCACTCCACCGGGTACATCTCGAGCTTCTTCACCCGGATCGCCCGCCCCGCGACCTCCTCGGGGACGTCCTCGGAGATGAAGTGGTTGGGGACGATGTCGGACGTCTCGCCGAACCAGAAGATCGACATCTGGGTCAGGACCTTGCCCTTGTCGGGGATCGGGTCGTCGAGGACCACGTCGTAGGCGGAGATCCGATCCGAGGCGACCATCAGGAGGTCGTCGTCGACCTCGTAGATCTCGCGGACCTTGCCCGAGGAGTGCTTCTTGAGCTCCGCGACCGCGTTCACGGCCGCGATGCTAGCGGCGGCCCCGGCGCCGGGGCCGCCACCACATCGATGTTTTCCGCGCAGCTTGCGGCTAGATCAGCGCACGTCGGCCACGAAGGCCTTGAAGTCGCCGGTGCCGCAGGTGTGCCCGGGGGTGATCACCTTGGTGATCTCGCCCTTCAGGGTGTTCCTGCCCTTGAACCGGGCGCGGCCCTTGACCATGACCTCGTCGGCGCCGAACTCGATCTTGAACTTGCCCTTCGCGATCTGAATCTTCGCGCGCTGGATGCCGGCGCACTTGAGCGAGAAGTTGCCCGCCTTGCCGCTTTCGAACGTCTTCACGCGGACCTTGTACTCCATGCCCGCCGAGACGTAGGTGCCCTTGTAGACGGAGCCCGGGACGACGTTGGACTGTCCCGCCACGGCGGGCACCGCCGACATCCCTCCGAGCGCGAGCACGAGCGCCGCAACCCCGATCGTCTTCTTCAACTGGTCCTCCTGTTCCCTTCCCTGGTTTCGGCGGCCCCCTAGCCACCTCCGAACGGCGGCAGGCTACCTGGTATCCATCCGGGAATGGAAGAGATCCTGGACGGAGTCCACCACTGGACCGCGATGCATCCCGGGATCGGGATGGAGGTCTCCTCGTACCACGTGGCCCCGGCGCGGACGCTGATCGACCCGATGGCCTCCGACGAGGCGCTCGAGTGGCTTCGCGACCACGGCGAGCGGCCGGACCGGATCGTGCTCACCAACCGCCACCACCTGCGCGGGTCCGAGCGCTTCCGCGACGAGTTCGGCTGCCGCATCCTCTGCCACCGCGCCGGGCTGCACGAGTTCCGCGGCGAGGACGGGGTTGAGGTCGAGGGCTTCGCCTTCGGCGACGAGCTCGCGCCGCAGCTGCGGGCGCTCGAGGTCGGCGCGATCTGCGAGGAGGAGACCGCGCTCCACGTCGACCTCGGCCCGGGCGCGCTCGCCGTCGCCGACGGGATCATCAACTACGGCGGGATCCGGTTCGTGCCCGACAACCTGATCGGGGACAACCCCGAGCCGGTCAAGGTGCGGCTGCGGCGCTCCTACGCGCGCCTGCTCGACCACCGCTTCGACGCGATCCTCTTCGCCCACGGGGAGCCGATGCCGGACGGTGCGAAGGACGCGCTGCGCGAGTTCGTCGAGGCGGGATCGTGACCGCCGCCCCGGCCGCGCTCGGCGCGCCCCCCGCGGCGCGCGCGATGCCCCCCGGGCCCCGCTCCGCGGCGGCGACCGGCGCGCGCTGGATCCGCAACCCCGTCGACCTGCTGGAGGCTTGCCGCACGCGCTACGGGGACACCTTCACGCTCGCGTTCCCGGGCGCGGGCGAGAACGTCTTCGTCTCCGACCCGGCGACGATCAAGGAGATCTTCGCCCGCGACCGCCGCGGCAACGGGATGCCGTCGAGCCGCGACCTGCTCCTGAAGCCCGTGATGGGCCCGAACTCGGTGCTGTTGCTCGAGGGCGACGCGCACATGCGGATCCGCAAGCTGATGCTGCCGCCGTTCCACGGCGAGCGCATGCGCGCCTACACCGAGGCGATCGAGGCGGCCACCGAGCGCGAGCTCTCCGGCTGGCGAGCCGGGGAGGAGCTCGCGCTCCACGCCTCGATGCAGGCGATCACGCTCGAGGTGATCCTCACCGCGGTCTTCGGCGTCAGCGAGGGCGAGCGCCGCGACGAGCTCCGCCGGCGCCTCGTCTCGATCCTCGAGGCCGGGCAGTCGGGGAAGGCGCAGGTCTTCGGCCTGGCGCTGATGCGCCTTGGCGCCCGCGGCCCGTACCGCGCCTTCGAGCGGCGCCTGACGCAGGCCGACGCGATCCTTTTGGGCGAGATCGCGGAGCGTCGCGAGGACCCGGCGCTCGCGGAGCGCGAGGACATCCTCTCGATGCTCGTCGCCGCCCGCTTCGAGGACGGCACGGAGATGACCGACGCGGAGATCCGCGATCAGCTCATGACCCTGCTGCTCGCCGGCCACGAGACCACGGCGACCTCGCTCGCCTGGGCGTTCGACCTCCTCTTTCGCGACCCGGGGCGGTTCGGCCGCCTGCGCGAGGAGCTCGCCGCGGGCGACGAGGACTACCTGGGCGCGGTCTGCAACGAGACCCTTCGCGTCCGGCCGGTGATCCCCGCGGTCGGCCGCCGCCTGGCCGAGCCCCTGCGGGTCGGTGACTACGAGGTCCCCGCCGGGAAGTTCGTGAACGCCTGCATCTACCTGATCCACACTCGCGGCGACGTCTACCCCGAGCCCTACGCCTTCCGGCCCGAGCGCTTCCTCGGTGCGGCGCCGGAGACCTACTCCTGGATCCCCTTCGGTGGCGGCACCCGCCGCTGCATCGGCGCCGCCTTCGCCGGCCTCGAGATGAGGACGGTGCTGCGCACGATCCTCTCCCGGGTCCGCCTCGAGCCCGCCACGGAGGCCCCCGAGCCGGTCGCGCGGCGCAACATCACGCTCTCGCCGAAGCACGGCACCCCGGCGATCGTGCGCGAGCGCCTCGGGGCCCCGATCTAGCCGCGCCGGACCAGCCGCCGCAGCCGCCCGCCCGACTCCGCCTTCTCGAGGCGCTTGCGCTGCTTCTTCACCCGCTCGCGGAAGTTGTCGAGCTGGCGGACGAGCGAGCGCTGCGTCCGCGCCAAGCTGAGCATCGCGTCATGGCGGATCTCCTCGAGCTCACGCTCTGACCCTTTGGGGTCAGACCCCTCGGGGCCAGACCCCTCCTGTCCGCGCGCCCAGTCGCGGATGCGGGTGTCCTCCGCGAGCGTGCCGTCGGCGAGCCCGGCCTCGGCGTCGGCGTCGCTCAGGACGAGGGACTCGTAGAGCTCGGGGAGGCGGCCCTCGTCGTAGGCCTGGCGGAGGTCGTCGTGGGCGCGGTCCTCGAAGCCGCCGTGAAAGAGCGTGGTCTCGACCCGGCGCTTGTACTGCTCGAACGAGCGCAGCGGGAAGTGCAGGACACGGGCGGGGAAGATCGGCGACCACACCAGGCGCGAGTCGGCGGCCTGGTCGGCGTCCTCCTTCACCGCGCGCATGACCGCGCGGCCGGCGTGCTTGGAGCCGCCCGCCTCGCCCTCGATGTCGACGTCGTGGGCGCCGCGGTGAAGGACGACGTCGGGGTCGGCGCGATGGGCGATCTTCGGGCGCAGGCGCGAGCGCGCCTCGCGCACGGTCATCCGCTCCCACCACTCGCCCTCGCCGCCGCGGGCGGCGAACTCGGGGCGCGGCGCGATCACCACCCCGTATTCCTCCGGGATCGCGGCAAGCGCCTCCGCGAGCGTGCCCTCGGCGGGCATCCAGAACTCGTCGGCGTCGACGTGGGCGACCCAGTCGGCGCCCATCTCGGTCGCGGCCAGCCGCGCCATGCGGGTCACCCACCAGTGCGCCTCGGTGCGGAAGTCCTCGCCCGGCTCCTCGATCAGGCGCAGCTTGCCGTCGGCCTCGAAGCGCTTCAGGACCTCGAGCGTGCCGTCGGTCGAGCCGTTGTCGGTGACGATCCACTGGTCCGCTCCCTGGGCGAGGTGGTAGCTCAGGGTCCGCTCCACGACGTCGATCTCGTCGCGGACCTTCATCACCATCACGAGCTTCATTTTGACTTCAGGGCCTCGAGCCGGCCGATCAGCTCGTCGGAGTGCTCGAGGTAGGCGTTGGGATCGAGGACCCGATCGAGGTCCAGGTCGGGCGCCGCCTCGGCGAGCAGCTCGCGGAACGGGATGCGCTCGTCCCAGGCCCGCTGCGCCGCCTGCTGGACGAGGCGGTAGGCCTCGTCGCGGCTCATCCCGGACTCGACCAGCGCGGTCAGCGCGCGCTGGGAGTAGAGCGCGCCGTGGGTGAGCTCCAGGTTCTCGCGCATGCGCTGGTCGTGGACCGTCATCCCCTTCGCGATCCTCACCCCGAGGTGCTGCATGTAGTCGAGCAGGATCGTCGCGTCCGGGAAGATCACCCGCTCCGCCCCGGAATGGGAGATGTCGCGCTCGTGCCAGAGGGCGACGTTCTCGACCGCCGTCTGCGCGTAGCCCCGCAGGACCCGCGCGAGCCCGCAGAGGCGCTCGGCGAGGATCGGGTTGCGCTTGTGCGGCATTGCCGAGGAGCCCTTCTGCTTGCCGGTCGCGAACGGCTCCTCGACCTCGCGCACCTCGGTGCGCTGCAGGTTGCGGATCTCCTGGCCGAACCGCTCGAGCCCGGCGCCGGCGAGCGCGATCGCCTGGAGGAGCTCCGCGTGGCGGTCGCGCGGGACGACCTGGGTCGAGATGTCCTCGCGGCGCAGCCCGAGGGCCTCCATCACGCGCGACTCCACGGAGGGCGGGATCGAGGCGTGGCTGCCGACCGCGCCGGAGAGCTTGCCGACGGCGACGTTGTCGGTCGCGCGGCGCAGGCGCTCGAGGTTGCGGTCCGCCTCGAAGGCGAAGCCGGCGAGGCGCAGGCCGAACGTGGTCGGCTCGGCGTGGACACCGTGGGTGCGGCCGACGGTGAGCGTGTCGCGGTGCTCGAGCGCGCGGTCGACCAGCGCGTCGCGGTAGGCGAGCGCCCCCTCGAGAAGGATCCCGGCGGCGTCGCGGAGCTGCAGGGCGAGCGCGGTGTCGAGGACATCGGAGGAGGTGAGCCCGTAGTGGATCCAGCGGCCCTCCTCGCCGACGGACGCGGCGACGACGTCGATGAAGGCGGCGACGTCGTGGCCGGTCTCGCGTTCGCGCTCCTCGACGGCCTCGACCGTGAACGAGGCGCGCTCGCGGCAGGCCGCCGCGGCCTCGGTCGGCACGGCGCCCTCCGCGGCCCACGCGCCGGTGGCCGCCAGTTCGACCTCCAGCCAGGTGTCCATCTTGCGCTGCGGGGTCCAGACGGCCCCGATCGCGTCACGCGTGTACCTGGGGATCACCCCGGCCTCCTCTGCTTCGCGTCCGGGGGCCGGGGATCACAGATTGATTATGCGCGCGGCGAGGTGCCCCGCGTTCTTGGCGCCGTCGATCGCGACGCACGCGACCGGCACCCCGGGCGGCATCTGGGCGATCGCGAGCAGCGCGTCCATGCCGCCGATCTGCCCCGAGTCGATCGGCACCCCGATCACCGGCAGGTCGGTGTGCGCCGCTGCGACCCCGGGCAGCGCCGCGGCCATCCCGGCGCCGGCGATGATCACCTTGAGCCCGCGCATCCGCGCGTTCTTGCAGTACTCGCTGACCGTGTCGGGGTCGCGATGCGCGCTCATCACCCGGACCTCGCAGTGGATCCCGTACTCGTCGAGCACGGCCTCGGCCTTGCGCATCTTCTCCATGTCGGACTTCGAGCCCATGATGATCCCGACGAGGGGGGCGTCGGTCTGGATGTCCTCGATCTCCTCGAGGGTCTCGGGGAACGGCTCCTCGGTGGCCGTCTCCGGGCCACCTTCGCGATCGGGCTCGGCATCGGGGTCGCGGATCTCCAAGTCGGTCTCCTAGCCCGCGACGACGCGCTCGACCGCGCGCGCCGCGATGTCGTTACGTACTTGCATGCCGTCGAAGTCGATCTGCGCGACCGCCTCGTAGGCGCGGTCGCGGGCGGCGGCCGGGTCCGGCCCGAGCCCGGTCACGTTCAGGACGCGGCCGCCGGCGGTGACGAACTCGCCCCCCTCGGTCGCGGTGCCGGCGTGGGTGATCTCGGCGATCGCGGCGGCTGCGGCGAGGCCGGAGATCACGTCGCCCTCGGAAGACGAGGCGGGATAGCCCGCGGAGGCGAGCACGACGGTGACCGCCCACTCGTCGGCGAACTCGGCTCGGGCCCCGGCGAGCCCGCCCGGTTCGGCCGAGGCGAGGCACAGGTCGACGAGGTCGGAGCGCAGGCGCGGCAACACGGCCTGCGTCTCGGGGTCGCCGAAGCGGCAGTTGAACTCGAGCACCTTCGGGCCCGACTCGGTGATCATCAGCCCGGCGTAGAGCACGCCCGCGAACGGAGTCCCGCGCGAGGCCATCAGGTCGACGACCGGGCGGTGGACGAGGTCGGCGACCTCGTCGGCGTAGCCACCCTCGAACCCCGGGACCGGCGAGTAGCTCCCCATCCCGCCCGTGTTCGGCCCGGTGTCGCCCTCGCCGATCCGCTTGTAGTCCTGGGCGGGCGCGAGCGGGACGACGTGCTCGCCGTCGCAGATCGCGAGCAGCGAGAGCTCCTCGCCCTCGAGGTGCTCCTCGAGCAGGACGCTGGTCTCCCCGAAGCGCCGCTCGACGAAGAAGACCTCCACCGCCTCGCGCGCCTCGGCCTCGGTGGTCGCGATCACGACCCCCTTGCCGGCGGCGAGCCCGTCGGCCTTCAGCACCGCCGGGTAGGAGGCGCACGAGAGGTGCTCGAGCGCCTCGTCGCGGCTGCGCAGCACCGCGTGGCCGGCCGTCGGCACGCCCGCCGCCCGCATCAGCTCCTTGGCGTGGAGCTTCGAGCCCTCGATCGCGGCGGCTGCGCCGCTCGGGCCGAAGGCGGCGATCCCCTCGGCGGCGAGGGCGTCGACCGCGCCGGCGACGAGCGGGGCCTCGGGACCGACGACGACCAGGTCGACCGCCTCGGCCCGCGCCGCGTCGACGATCGCGCCGACGTCGGAGGCGCCGGCGTCGAGGCAGCGGGCGTCGGCCGCGATCCCGGCGTTGCCGGGCGCCGCGAGCAGCTCGGGCGAGCGCTCGGAGCGGGCGAGCGCGCGGACGATCGCGTGCTCGCGCCCCCCTCCGCCGACGACGAGGATCTTCAAATCGGTGCCCGCCTCGCCCCTAGAGGGAGCTGGCGAGCTCGCCGGCCGGAATCGCGGGCAGGGTCTGGCTCGTCATCGTCCCGCGCGAGCCGAGCTCGACCGAGACCTTCGCCATCGTCTCCGAATCGGGCGCCTCGACGATCGAGACGAAGTCGAACTGCCCGAGCGTGGCCCACTGGTCGACGACCTTGGCGCCGAGCTGCTCGACCTCCTTGTTCACCTCCTGGACGCGGTTCGGATTGTTCTTCAGGGTCCGGACCCCGTCCGGCGTCAGGTTCGTGAGCATCACGAATGTCGGCATCTGACCTCCTCTCCTCGCTGTTAGGGTCGGTCTCCGAGAGACCGTTAGGAGCCTATCTATGAGCGGACATCGATTCTTCGCGGCGATCTACGACCGGCTGATGGCTTCGACCGAGGATGCGGGGTTGCGCGACATGCGCGCGGACCTGGTCGCTTCCGCGAGCGGCCGCACGCTCGAGCTCGGCGCCGGGACCGGCCTCAATCTCGGCCACTACCCGCCCGGCGTCTCCGAGCTGGTGCTCACCGAGCCCGACCCCCACATGGCCCGCCGGCTGCGTTCGCGGCTCGAGGCCGAGCCACCGGCGGCCGGCTCGTCCGAGGTGGTCGAGGCGGGCGCCGAGAGCCTCCCGTTCGAGGACTCGAGCTTCGACACGGTCGTCTCGACGCTCTGCCTGTGCACCGTCGCGGAGCCCGAGCGCGTGGTCGAGGAGGTCGCGAGGGTGCTGCGCCCCGGCGGGCGCCTGCTCTACATCGAGCACGTCCGCTCGGATGACACCCGGGTCGCTCGCTGGCAGGACCGACTCGAGCGTCCATGGGGCTGGCTCGCCGCCGGGTGCCACCCGAACCGCGACACGGCCGCGACGCTCTCCGCTTCCGGGCTCGAGGCGGCGGAGCAGGAGCAGGGGGAGCTGCCGAAGGCGCCGCCGATCGTGAAGCCGCTGATCCGCGGCGAGGCCCGCCTGGCTCAAGCGCCGTAGGGGCGTGCCGGGATGATCCGCGCCTGGCTCCTGCCGCTGATCGTCATCGCGATCGCGGTGCCGATCGCGGCCGGCTTCCTCGTGGCCGGACCGGGCCTCGGCGTCGCGGTCGGAGCGCTGGTCGGCGCGATCCTGGTGTTCGTCGTCGCCCGGATGCACCCGGAGCGCCGGATCGAGGTCGCGGCCGCCGCCGACCACCGCTACCGCCTGCTCGTCGTCGCCCTGGTCGCGATCGAGGAGCCCGACGCGGCCGCGTCGGTCGCCCAGAGCGCCGCCGTCGGCACCGACGTCCTCGTCCTCGCCCCCGCCTTCAACCGCGGCCTCGACCACTGGGCCGACGACCTTCGCAAGGCCCGTGAGCAGGCGCAGCGCCGCCTCGTGCTCTCCCTCGGCAGCCTGGCCGCCGCCGGCGTCGAGGCCCGCGGGAGCGTCGGCGACGCCGATCCCGTGCAGGCCGTCGAGGACACCCTGCGCGAGTTCGCCGCCGACGAGGCGATCGTCGTCGCCGAGCCCGTCGAGGGCAAGGGAGCCGGCGCCCGGACGCTCGCCGACCTGCGTTCCCGGCTCGACCTGCCGCTGCGGCTGATCGAGGTCCAGCCGAGCGTCTAGTAGCGCAGGAGAGCGCCGACGCCGCCGTGCTCGGCGAGCCGCTCGGCGGGCTGGGCGCGGATCGCGGTGATCGCGGCCGAGGTCCGGATCGCCTCCTCGACGATCCACTCGTCGAGGCCTCCCGAGGGGAGCGGGCTCACCGCCTCGAGCTCGGCCCGCAGGCCGTCGTCGATGCCGTCGGCGGGAATCTCGCGGTCGGCGTCGATGAGCAGGCGCTCGACCTGGCCGCGGGCGAGGGCCCGTGCGGTCTCGGTGAGCCCGAGCGCGCCCGCGCCGCCCGCCGCCTGAGCGGCGCCGAGCGCCCGCTCGACGAGCTCGGCGTCGCGCGCCGCGTCGGCTTCGACGAGCTTCGCCGTCGCCCGCTCGGCGATCACCGCGGCCGGCTCGGTGATCACGTCGGCGGGCTCGACCGTGACGTCGCGCGGCGGCGAGTCCCAGCCGCCGAGAAACGCCTCGCAGAGACCCGGGTCGCCGATGCAGAGGAGCTCGTCCGCGGCGCCGTCGCCGAGCGCGGCGCGAGCGGCCGCGGCGCTCCCCTTGAGGAAGCGCTTGCGGTGCTGGTCGAGCCGCTGGTCGTGCTGATCGCGACCCGCGGAGCTGACCGCGTGGCCGCTCGCCGGGTCGCGCATCCGTGGCGCCTTGCGCTCGCGCCACTCGGCCTCGAGGAGCTCGAGCTCGCGCTCGGCGAGCTCGGTGACCTCGCCGTGGCGCCATTCGAACAGCCGCACCCGCTCGGAGGAGAGCGCCACGACGGCGCGCGGGCGCCCGTCGTCGACGATCTCGGCCAGCCGGCGGAGGTTCGGGCGTCTGCCGTAGGCGACCCGGGTGCGCTCGACGGGGAACTGGACCGCGAACCACTCCTCGGGCACCTCGCCGGCCGGCTTGGGGGCGCAGGCGACGAACCCGATCTGCATCCGCCCGCTCGGTGGCGTCGACGGCTCGAAGCGCTCGCGGATCCGGGCGGCCGTCGCCTTGATCGCGATCTCCTGGGCGCGGTCCGCCGCGTCCGCCGCCTCGACCGCCGCGTCGATCTGGTCGCGCAGCGCGATCTTCCACGCGCCGCCGCGATCGCCCGGATCGATCGCGACGTAGACGGAGAGGACGCCGTACGGGGCTTCCCACCCGACCAGCCCCTTCAGAGCCTCGGCGCTCGGCAGCCTCATCCCCTCCAACCTACCCCGAGTCGGTGGCTCGTGAACGGTCCCTCAGGCGACCCGCTCGAGGAGCGCGGCGAGATCGCCCTTCGTCCGCTCCCAGTTCCAGGCCTCGCGCGCCGCGCGCGTGCCCGCGGTGAGCCGGGCGAGCAGCGCGTCGTCGCCGAGGCGCTCGATCGCCGCGGCGAGGTCCGCCGGATCGACGCCGTAGGCGGGGATGCCCGACTTCGCCTCCCCGTCGGGCACCGGGCGCACGAGCAGGCCGTTCTCGCCGTCGCGGACGACCTCGTTCATCGGCGCGCTGTCGTTGACCACCGTCGGGATCGCGAAGGCCATCGCCTCGTAGAGGTGCAGGCCGAGCCCCTCCCAGCGGCTCGGCGCGAGCGACACGTGGGCGGAGGCGAAGAGCCGCAGGTGCTCGTCCGTCGGCAGGTCCTCGGTGATCAGCTCGATCCGGCTGTCGCGCTTCGCCGCCTTCTCGACCTTCGGCGCCTTGCGGTCCACCTGGGCCTTGACGATCAGCCTGAAGCGCTCGTCGCGCGTCTGCCGGAACGCCTCCAGGACCGGGCCGATCGGCTTGCGCTTCGACATGAATCCGCCGGGGAACATGAATCGCACGAGCCCTTTCTCCTTCGGCGGCGCCGGGAACTCGAGCAGCTCGGGGTGCACCCCCCAGTGGACCCGCGGGCTCTCGATGCCCAGGCCGGCGTAGCGCTCCCGCTCGGCGGCGTGCATGGAGTAGACGACGTCGAACGCCCGCTTCGCGCCCTCGACGTGCTCCGCCGAGAACTGCTCCCAGACGAAGCGGCCGACCGTGCGGACGCCGCTCGCGCGCAGGGCCGCGATCTCGTCGAACTGGTAGTTCTGGTCGAAGCAGGCGACCTCGATCCCGGTCTCGCGCGCCCAGTCGAGCAGCTCGCGCTCGGGGATCAGGTAGTCGGACGCCTCGGTGACCCCGGGCTGGTCCCAGACCCCCGTCCGGTCGATGAAGGCCGGGCGGATGTTCCCGCCCCGCGTGGGGCGGGCGAGGACGCGCGTCTCGTGTCCGAGCGAGTCGAAGGCCGAGCGCAGGTGCCGGCCGACCACGGCCTGGCCGCGGTTGAACCACCACGATGAGATTCCGACGCGCATGGAGCGCATGAGGGTAGGCGGGGGGTAGTGTGCGGAGCGATGCCTGGGCGAATCGTCCTCTACGGCGCGACGGGGTACACGGGCGAGCTGACGGCGCGCGCGCTCGTCGACCGCGGCGCGAAGCCGGTCCTGGCGGGCCGCAGCGGCGTCAAGCTGAGGCGCCTCGCCGACGCTCTCGGCGGCGACCTGGAGACCGCGACCGCCGACGTCGCCGACCCGTTCTCCGTGCGCTCGCTCGTCGAGGCGGACGACGTGCTGATCACGACCGTCGGCCCGTTCGCGCGCTACGGCGAGGCGGCTCTCGAGGCGGCCGTCGAGGCCGGCGCCACGTACATCGACTCGACCGGGGAGCCGGCCTTCATCCGCCGCGTCTTCGAGGAATGGGCCGCGCCCGCCCGGCGGTTCGGCGCGACGCTCCTGACCGCGATGGGCTACGACTGGGTTCCCGGCAACCTCGCCGGGGCGCTCGCCCTGACCGAGGCGGGCGAGGCCGCGACCAAGGTCCGCACGGCCTACTTCACGACCGGCCCGTTCGGCCCGAGCGGCGGCACCAGGGCGTCGGCGGCGGGCGCGCTGATCGAGCCCGGCTACGCCTACCGCGGCGGGCGCATCGTCACCGAGCGCGGGGCCAAGCGGGTCCGCGAGTTCTACGCGGCGGGCAAGCGGCGCCAGGCGATCTCCGCCGCCGCCTCCGAGCACTTCACGCTGCCGGCCTCGTTCCCACGGCTCACGGACGTCGACGCCTACCTGGGCTGGTTCGGGAGCCGCTCGAAGGCGATGTCGGCAGGCTCGGCCGCGATGAGCGGCCTGTTCAAGGTCCCGGGAGCGAAGGCCGGCGCCGGCGCCCTGATCGGCCGCTTCGTCAAGGGCTCGACCGGCGGCCCGTCGGCCGAGCAGCGCGCGAAGTCCGGCTCCTACATCGTCGGCGAGGCGCTCGACGCCGCCGGCGACGTCCTCGCCTCGGTCGACCTCGCGGGCGCCGACGGCTACGACTTCACCGCCGGCATGCTCGCCTGGGCCGCGATCACCGCCGCCGAGACCCCGATCGAGGCCAAGGGCGCGGTCGGACCGGTCGAGGCCTACGGGATCGAGCGGCTGGAGGAGGGCGCTGCCGACGCCGGGATCGCACGGCGCGACAGGGACCGAACGCCGGCCTGACCCGCGGTTCAGGCCGCGGCCGGCTCGGGCTCGGCGGCTGCCGCCGCCGACTTCTTGAAGACGAGGTCGCCGTCTGACGCCTCGACCTCGACCGCGTCGCCCTCGGCGAACTCGCCCTCGAGGAGCTGCAGCGCGAGCCTGTCGACGAGCTGCTTCTGGATCACCCGCTTGAGCGGGCGGGCGCCGTAGGTCGGGTCGTAGCCCAGGTTGCCCAGCAGCGTGCGGGCGTCGTCGGTCAGCTCGATCGCGATCCCGCGCTCGCGCAGGCGGCCGGCGAGCTCGTCGACCTGGAGCTCGACGATCTGGGAGATGTCCGAGCGCGAGAGCCGGTGGAAGATGACGACGTCGTCGACCCGGTTCAGGAACTCGGGCTTGAAGGTGTCGCTCAGCACGGCCTCGACGGCCTCGCGGATCTCCTCCTGGCCCGCGGTGTCGACGATGTGCTGGGACCCGACGTTCGAGGTCATGATCAGGATCGTGTTCTTGAAGTCGACCGTGCGGCCCTGGCCGTCGGTGAGGCGGCCGTCGTCCATGATCTGGAGGAGGACGTTGAAGACGTCGGGGTGGGCCTTCTCGATCTCGTCGAGGAGGACGACGCCGTAGGGGCGGCGGCGGACCTGCTCGGTGAGCTGGCCGCCCTCCTCGTACCCGACGTAGCCGGGCGGGGCGCCGATCAGGCGCGCGACCGTGTGCTTCTCCATGTACTCGGACATGTCGATGCGCGTCATCGCGTCCTCGGAGTCGAACATGAACGCGGCGAGCGCCCTGGCCAGCTCGGTCTTGCCGACGCCGGTCGGGCCGAGGAACAGGAAGCTGCCGATCGGGCGGTTCGGGTCGGAGAGCCCGGCGCGCGAGCGCCGCAGGGCGTTCGAGACGGCCTCGATCGCCTCGTCCTGCCCGATCACCCGATCGTGCAGGCGCTCCTCCATGTGGATCAGCTTCTCGACCTCGCCCTCCATCAGCCGCGAGACCGGGATCCCGGTCCATTTGGCGACGACCTCGGCGACGTCCTCCTCCGTGACCTCCTCGGTCAGCATCGTCGTGCCCTCGGAGTGGAGCTCGCGCATCCGGTCCTCGAGCTCGGCGAGCTCCGACTCGAGCTCGGGGATGCGGCCGTAGCGGAGCTCGGCGGCGCGCTGCAGGTCGGCCTCGCGCTCGGCGCGCTCGGCGTCGCGGTGGGCCTCGTCGAGCTCGGCCTTGACGCGCTTGATCGCCTCGATCGCGCCCTTCTCGTTCTGCCAGCGGGCCTTCATCTCGCCCGAGCGCTCCTTCAGCTCGGCGAGCTCGGACTCGAGCGCGGCGAGCCGCTCCTCGGAGGCCTTGTCCGTCTCCTTGGCGAGCGCCTGGCGCTCGATCTCGAGCTGCTGGATCCGCCGCTCGACCTCGTCGATCTCGGTCGGCATCGACTCGATCTCCATCTTCAGCCGCGAGGCGGCCTCGTCGATCAAGTCGATCGCCTTGTCGGGCAGGAAGCGGTCGGTGATGTAGCGCTCGGAGAGGGTCGCGGCGGCGACGATCGCGGAGTCGGCGATGCGGACGCCGTGATGGACCTCGTAGCGCTCCTTGAGGCCGCGGAGGATCGCGATCGTGTCCGCCGTGTCGGGCTCGCCGACGAAGACGGGGGCGAAGCGCCGCTCGAGGGCGGCGTCCTTCTCGATGTGCTTGCGGTACTCGTCGAGCGTCGTCGCTCCGACGAGCCGCAGCTCGCCGCGGGCGAGCATCGGCTTCAGCAGGTTCGCGGCGTCGACCGCGCCCTCGGCCGCGCCGGCCCCGACGATCGTGTGGAGCTCGTCGACGAACATCACGATCCCGCCCTCGGCCGACTGAACCTCCTTCAGCACCGCCTTCAGGCGCTCCTCGAACTCGCCGCGGTACTTGGCGCCGGCGAGCAGGCCGCCGATGTCGAGCGCGATCAGGCGCCGCTCGCGCAGCGACTCGGGGACGTCGCCCGCGACGATGCGCTGGGCGAGCCCCTCGACGATCGCGGTCTTGCCGACGCCGGGGTCGCCGATCAGGACGGGGTTGTTCTTGGTGCGGCGGGAGAGCACCTGGACGACTCGGCGGATCTCCTCGTCGCGGCCGATGACCGGGTCGAGCTTGCCGAGCTCGGCCTCCTTGGTGAGGTCGCGCCCGAACTTCTCGAGCGCCTGGAACTGGTCCTCCGGGGTGGGGGAGGTGACGCGGTGGGGCCCGCGGACCTCGGCGACCGCCTTCATCAGGCTTTCGCGGTCCGGCAGCACGTCGGCGACGCCGGAGGTCTTGTCGGTCAGGGCGAGCAGGAAGTGCTCGGTCGAGATGTATTCGTCGCCGAGCGCCGCCATCTCCTTCTCGGCACGCTGGATCGTCGCGAGGAATCCCTGCGACGGCCGGATCTCCGGCGGCTCGGCGCCGCTGACCGCAGGGAGGCCGGCGACGGCCGCGCGGGCACGGGCGGTGATCGCGGCGACGTCGGCGCCCAGCTTCTGCAGGACGGGCACGACGAGGCCCTCCTCCTGGGAGAGCAGTGCCATCAGCAGGTGCGCCGGCGCGAGCTCGGGGTTGCGCGACTCGGTCGCGAGGCGCTGCGCGGCGGCGACTGCCTCCTGCGCCTTGACGGTGAAGCGGTCTGGTTGCATCGCGAACTATCTTAGCATGGATCTAAGTCACTTCGACTTAGATCTATGCGGCCGCTCGACCGGGATGCGCACGGAGCCTTCCCCGTCGGGGGGCACGATCTCCGCGGTTTGGTAGGCGCCGTAGGGGACGATCTCGGCGCGGAAGGAGCGGCGGACCTTCTCGATCTCGCGCTCCATCTCCTGCTCCATGCGGGCGGCGCGCTCGCGGAGCCGCTCCACCTCGGCGCGCATCTTCTCCATCCGCTCCTCGAGGTCCAGCACGGTCTCGACGCCCGCGAGGTTGAGGCCCTCCTCGTTCGTGAGGCGCTGGATCTCGCGCAGCCGCTCGACGTCCTCCTGGGAGTAGAGCCGGGTCCCCTTGGGCGAGCGTTTCGGGTTGATGAGGCCCTTGACCTCGTACATCCGCAGCGTCTGCGGGTGCATGTCCGCGAGCTCGGCGGCGACCGAGATCATGAAGACGCCGCGGGTCTGCGCGATCCGGACGGACTTGCGCCTGCTCAAACGATCACCTCGCGCCTACCTTGCCCTCGTCTCCGGACCGATCGCGGCCCGCTTCGCGCAATAGCTGAGCTCTCGGATCGCGGTCGTTCAAGGTCTTCGCGAACTCGCCCAGAGCGCGCTTCTGCTCGCCGGTCAGGTCCTTCGGGACCTCGATCTCGATTCGGTAGTGGATGTCGCCGCGGACGCGGTTGTTCGGCTTAGCCGGCCCCTCGCCGCGCAGGCGCTGAACCGTCCCGTGCTGCGTGCCCGGCGAGATCCGGATGCGCTTCGTGCCGCGGAGGGTCGGAACCTCGACGGTCGCGCCCTCGATCGCCTCGGCGACCGTCACCGGCACCCGTACCTCGAGGTTGCCGTCGGGACGGCGCTTGAAGACCGGCGACGGCGCGACCCGAGTCGTCACGAAGAGATCGCCGGGAGGCCCGCCGAGCGGGCCGTCCTCGCCCTTGCCGGCGAGCCGGATGCGCGTGCCGTTGCCGACGCCGGCCGGGACGTTCACCCGGTACCGCTTGCGCTGCATCGTGAGGCCGGACCCGG
>DASUSH010000084.1:0-26327 GCA_036375215.1 Solirubrobacterales bacterium | reverse complement strand
GCCCCGCACTTCGATTGCCTTTGAGATGTCGAGTGCAAAGTCGGTGACCGTGTAGTCGCCAGGCAGGAGCACGACCACGTCGCCGTCGTTGACGTCGGTCGGCGCGGTCGTCCCTTCAATCGCATTCCTGATCTCGCAGGGGTCGGTGTCCAGGCAGGGTTCGGCACCGTTTCCGTCCGGCTCGGCGTAGCGCGTTGCACCGGCTGCCGAAGGGGCGACGACCAGCGATGCGAGGACCACGCAAGCGGCGATGCCTGAACGCGGCCTGGCACGGATGACGGGAGACGAGCCGACGTGCTTGCTGATCCTGCCCATTTTTCCCTCCTCGACGGTGCGGTCCCGTGCAACCTCAAGTATTCGGGGGGAGCAGTCCGCTGTGATCCGTTGCCGATACGGATTTAGATCAGTAGTCGCTGCGGATCGCGGTCACCGCCACCAGCACCGCCGCCGAGGCGATCGCCGACGGCTCGGGGACTATCGCGGCCAGGCACTGAACTGCCCCTCGACGGCGCTACTGCTTGACGGGTGAGCCGTTGAGCCAGTCGAGTACACGGGCATTCATGGCCGCGGCTGCAATCTCTGCTTCAGGTCAGTTCCCGATCAGGCTGCGCAGCACGTTCGCGGGCCGGCGCCGCTCGAGGTAGCACTGGTGGTACTCCTCGGCGCGCCAGAACCCGGTCGCGGGCTCGACCGAGGTCGCGATCGGAGCCGAGAAGCGCTCCTGGGCTCGCTCCTTCGAAGCCCTGGCCGCGGCCTCCTGCTCGGGGTCGTGGAAGAAGATCACCGAGCGGTACTGGGGGCCGACGTCCACACCCTGGCGGTCGACCTGGGTCGGGTCGTGCAGGTCCCAGAACTTGTCGACCAGCTCCGCGTAGGAGACGACGTCGGGATCGAACTTGACCTGGGTCACCTCGGCGTGCCCGGTGGTGCCGGTGCAGACCTGCTCGTAGGTCGGGTCGTCGACGTGGCCGCCCTCGTAGCCGACGGCGGTCTCGACGACGCCCTCGGTCTCCTTGTAGGCCATCTCCACCTGCCAGAAGCAGCCCGCGCCGAACGTGGCCACCTCGGTGTTCTCTGGGGTCCGTGTGCCGGTCTGATCGCTCATGTCAATTGGTCTCGCGACGGGGCGATTCGTTACGGATCACTCGTGGGGGCGGGCCAGCTTGCGATGGTCGAGCGCGGCGTCGAGCGTCTCGTCCTCGACCCCGTGCTCCTGGGCGACCTCGCGCAGCATCCGCCCCGACTCGGCGGCGTGCTTCACGATCTCCGTGGCCCGGTCGTAGCCGATGTGCGGGTTGAGCGCGGTCGCGGTGGCGAGGGTCGCCTCGGCGTGGCGCTCGCACATCTCCTCGTTGGCCTCGACGTCGCGCACGACCTTCTCGTCGAGCAGCCGCGAGGCGGACGCGAGCAGCTTGATCGAGTCGAGGAGGTTGCGGGCGATCAGCGGGACGCGCACGTTGAGCTCGAACTGGCCCTGGGTGCCGGCGACGGTGATCGCCGCGTCGTTGCCGATCACCTGGGCGCCGACCTGGATCACGACCTCCGGGATCACGGGGTTGACCTTGCCGGGCATGATCGAGGAGCCCTTCTGGAGCTCCGGCAGCCGCAGCTCGGCGAGCCCGGCCCGCGGCCCGGAGCCCATCAGCGCGAGGTCGTTGGCGATCTTCGTGAGCGAGACCGCGACGACCTTGAGCGCGCCCGAGAGCTCGACCAGCGCGTCGCGGTTGGCCTGCGCCTCGAACGGGTCCGCGGGGGCGGCGATCTCGAGGTTGGTGTCGGCCGCGAGCTTGGCGCGCACGCGCTCCGCGAACTCCGGGTGCGTGTTGAGGCCGGTGCCCGTCGCGGTGCCGCCCAGCGGGATCTGGCCGACCCGGCCGAGGGTCGCCCTGACCCGGTCGGCGCCGAGCCTCGCCTGCGCGGCGTAGCCGCCGAACTCCTGGCCGAGTGTGACCGGGACCGCGTCCATCAGGTGGGTGCGGCCCGACTTGACGACGTCCCGGAACTCGTCCGCTTTGCGCGCGAGCGCCGAGGCGAGCTCGTCGAGCGCCGGCAGCAGGTCGCGGGAGACCTCCTCGAGCGCGGCCAGGTGGACCGCCGACGGGAAGACGTCGTTCGAGGACTGGCCCATGTTCACGTGGTCGTTGGGGTGGGCTTCGTCGCCCGCGAGGTTGGCCATCACCTCGTTGGTGTTCATGTTGGACGAGGTGCCCGACCCGGTCTGGAATACGTCGACCGGGAACTGGTCGTCGTGCTCGCCGGCGGCGATCGAGTCGCCCGCCGCGGCGATCCGCTCGGCGATGCCTTCGTCGAGCAACCCGAGCTCGGCGTTGGTCCTCGCCGCCGCCGCCTTCAGGCGCCCGAGCCAGTGCACGACGGGCGCCGGGATCGGCTGCCCGGAGACCGGGAAGTTCGCGACGGCCTTGTCGGTCTCGCCGCCCCAGAGCTTGTCCTGAACCGCTGGTTCAGCCATGGCGCCAGCATATCCCGGCGGACAGGTTGCCAGGCGCCGCGCCGGGTCCACCACCGGGTCCTGATGTCGGCTTCGCCGCCTACCGGATGCGCCCGGGCGTGGTCCTGCCGATCCACGTGAACCCGGACCCGCGAGGCAGGCGACATGCTCGTCCGCTGGTAGGCGCGACGCCGGTTCCTAGAATCCGCCGCTCGTGAGCGGATTCCAGCCGGTCGACCCGAAGCAGTCCTTCCCCGCGCTCGAGGAGAGCGTGCTCGAGCGCTGGCGCGATTCCGACGTCTTCGCCCGCTCGCTCGAGCAGCGCGAGGGCGCCGACACCTGGAGCTTCTACGAGGGCCCGCCGACCGCCAACGGGAAGCCCGGCATCCACCACGTCTTCTCGCGGGTCTTCAAGGACATCTACCCCCGCTACAAGACGATGTGCGGCTACTACGTGCCCCGCAAGGCGGGGTGGGACTGCCATGGGCTGCCGGTCGAGCTCGAGGTCGAGAGGGAGCTCGGGATCTCCTCGAAGGCGGAGATCGAGGAGTTCGGGATCGCCGAGTTCAACCAGCGCTGCCGCGAGTCCGTCTTCACCTACGTCGAGGAGTGGAACCGCCTCACCGAGCGGATCGCGTTCTGGGTCGACCTCGACGACCCCTACGTCACGCTCGAGAACGACTACATCGAGTCGGTGTGGTGGGCGCTGCGGCGGATCTGGGACTCGGATCGCCTCTACACGGGCCACAAGGTCGTCCCCTACTGCCCGCGCTGCGGCACCGCGCTCTCCTCGCACGAGGTCTCGCTCGGCTACCGGGACGTCGTCGACCCCGCCGTCTTCGTGCGGCTGCCGGTGACCGCGGTCGCGCCCTCCGACGAGCGTCCCGAGAGCCCGGTCCGGGAGGGCGACTCGCTGCTCGTCTGGACCACGACCCCGTGGACGCTGATCTCGAACGCGGCGGTCGCCGCCGGCGCCGACATCGAGTACGCCCGGGTGCGCCCGGCCGGTGCGGACGAGGTCCTGGTGGTGGCGGCCGAGCGGATCGAGACCGTCGTGGGCGAGGGCGCGGAGGTCCTCGCCAGGTTTCCCGGCGAGACCCTCGCCGGGACCGCGTACGAGCCGCCCTTCCCCTACGTCTCCGACTACGGGCCGCGTGGCCACACCGTCCTGCTCGGCGACTTCGTCACCACGGACGAGGGCACCGGCCTCGTCCACACCGCGATCGCGTTCGGCGAGGACGACTTCCGGCTCGGCGAGCAGCACGGGATCACGCTGCAGAACCCGGTCCGCCTCGACGGCACCTTCGACGACCGCGCCGGGCCGTTCGCGGGCAAGGGCGTGAAGGAGGCCGACCCGCACGTCGTCGAGGCGCTACGCGAGTCCGGCCGGCTCTTCCGCGAGGAGAGCTACGAGCACTCCTACCCGCACTGCTGGCGCTGCGAGACGCCGCTGATCTACTACGCGAAGTCGAGCTGGTACGTGAAGACGACCGACGTCCGCGACCGGATGCTCGCCGAGAACGAGCGGATCGGCTGGCACCCGGAGCACATCAAGCACGGGCGCTTCGGCAAGTGGCTCGAGGGCAACGTGGACTGGGCGCTCTCGCGCGAGCGCTACTGGGGCACGCCGCTGCCGGTCTGGGAGTGCGGGTCCGCCGAGTGCGGGGGGCGCTTCTGCGCCGGCTCCGTCGCCGACCTCCGCGACCGCGGCGGCGATGCGCCAGACGACCTGCACCGCCCCTACATCGACGACGTGGTGCTCGAGTGCGGGAAATGCGGCGGCGAGATGCGCCGCGTCCCCGAGGTGATCGACACCTGGTTCGACTCGGGCGCGATGCCCTTCGCGCAGTTCCATTACCCGTTCGAGCCGGGATCGGAAGAGCTCTTCGCCGAGCGCTTCCCCGCGGACTACATCTGCGAGGCGATCGACCAGACGCGCGGCTGGTTCTACTCGCTGCTCGCCGAGTCGGTCCTGCTCTTCGACCAGACCAGCTATCTGAACTGCGTCTGCCTGGGGCTGATCCTCGACCCCGAGGGCCAGAAGATGTCGAAGAGCCGCGGCAACGTCGTCGACCCCTGGGAGGTGATCGGGGCCTACGGCGCCGACGCGCTGCGCTGGTACTACTTCACCGCGCAGCAGGCGGGTCCGTGGGCCGGGTACCGGTTCTCGCTCGAGGCGGTGAACGCCTCGGTCCGCCAGTTCCTGCTGACGCTCTGGAACACGTACTCGTTCTTCGTCCTGTACGCGAACGCTGCCGACGGCTCCGCGGCCACGGAGCGCCCGCGGTCCGGGGACGACCTCGACCGGTGGGCGGTCTCGCGGCTGCAGGGGGTCGTCCGGACGGTGCGGGCGGCGCTCGACGACTTCGACACGACGACCTCCGGCCGGGCGATCGCCGCCTACGTGGACGAGCTCTCGAACTGGTACGTGCGGCTCTCGCGGCGGCGCTTCTGGGACGGCGACCCGGACGCGCTCGCGACGCTCCGCCACTGCCTCGTCGAGGTCGCGAAGCTGCTCGCCCCGTTCACGCCTTTCCTGGCCGACGAGATCCACCACAACCTCACCGGCGGCGGCGACTCGGTCCACCTCGCCGACTTCCCGGTCGCCGACGACGCGCTCGCCGACGCCGAGCTCGAGGCCGGGATGGTCGCCGCCCAGCGGGCGGTCGAGCTCGGCCGCGCCGCCCGTGCGCACGGCAAGGTGAAGATGCGCCAGCCGCTCCGCAAGGCGGTGGTCGTCGCGGGCGAGGACGAGCGCGGCACCCTCGAGCGCTTCTCCGAGCTCGTCACCACCGAGCTGAACGTGAAGGGGATCGAGTTCGTGAGCGAGGAGGGCGAGCTCGCCACCTACACCGTGAAGCCGAACTACCGGCGCCTTGGCCCCCGCTTCGGCAAGCGCATGCCCCAGGCCGCGGCGGCGATCGAGGCGCTCGACCCCGCCGCCGCCCAGGCGTTGATCGCCGGCGAGCGCAGGATCGGGATCCAGCTCGACGGCACCGACCACGACCTCGAGCCCGACGACGTCTCGCTCGTGATGGAGCCGCTCGAGGGCTATCAGGTCGAGGCGGAGTCAGGCCGGGCCGTCGCGCTCGCCCTCGAGCTCGACGACGAGCTCCGCCGCGAGGGCCTCGCCCGCGAGGTCGTCCGCGCGATCCAGAACGCCCGCAAGGAGGCGGGGCTCGAGGTCACCGACCGGATCGCCCTCTCGCTGGGCGGCGACGACGAGCTGGTCGCGGCAGCGCGCGAGCACCAGGCCTACGTCGCGGGCGAGACCCTGGCGACGTCGGTGAGCTACGACGGCTCCGGCGGCGAGCAGGCGCGGATCGAGGGCCGCGAGCTGCGGATCGCGGTCAGCCGCGCCACTTGATCGAGCAGCCGACCGGCTCGGTCTCGGCGCGCTCGGGGTCGCGGCCCGCGAGCACGTGGTCGAGGGCATCGCGCAGCCAGGCGGCGTCGAGCGCCGGGTCGCGGTGGTCCGCGTCGGGCGCGCCCTCGTAGGCCAGGCGGTTCTCCCCGTCGAAGACGAAGACGTGCGGGGTGACCTTCGCGTCGAACGCGCGCGCGACCTCCTGGGTGGGGTCGTGAAGGTATGGAAACGGCCAGCCCTCCGCCCCGACGCGCTCGCGCATCGCCTCCGGCGAGTCGGCCGGATAGCGCTCGGAGTCGTTGGAGTTGACGGCCAGGAAGCGCACGCCGCGACCGGCGTAGTCGCGGGCGACGGCGACGGTGCGGTCGTGCCAGGCGAGCGCGTAGGGGCAGTGGTTGCAGGTCCAGATGACGACGGTCGCGCTCGCCTCGCCGGGAGCCGGCAGCGTGTGCGTCGCCCCCGCCGTGTCGGCGAGCTCGAGCGCGGGCGCGGGGTCGCCCGGCCTCATGCCCGCCTCAGCGCCGCGCGCACGTCGGCGCGGTCGGGGATCGGGGAGATGCTCCCGTCGCGGAGCCGGTAGACGCGGCAATTGAGACCGATCGGCTCGACTCCGGGATCGGCGACGTCGCGGCCACCGATGCGGATCGTGGGCGAGCCCACGAAGCCGGCGTGACGGGCGTCGGGCTCGTCGCGGATCTCACGGACGACGACGCTCTCGGGGTCGAGCCCGGCGGCCGCCATCTCCTCGCGCAGCTCCGCCAGGGCCGCCTCCGTGGAGGGGCAGCCCTGCCACCAGAGCAGCTCGACGGATGGCGGCCGGTCGCTCAGGCGAGTGCGGGCTCGAGCTCTGCCTCGAGTCGCTTCTTCGGCATCGCGCCGACGACCCGCTTGGCGGCGTCGCCGCTCTTGAAGAGGATCATCGTCGGGATCGAGAGGACGTCGTAGGCGGAGGCGGTGTCCTGGTTCTCGTCGACGTTCAGGCTCACGATCTTCACGTCGTCGCGCTCGTTCGCCATCTCCTCGAGGATCGGGTGAACGACACGGCAGGGACCGCACCACGGCGCCCAGAAGTCGACGAGCACCGGTGTCTCGGAGTCGAGGACCTCGGCCTTGAAACTGGCGTCGGTCACGTCGGGGAGGTTGCCACTCACTAGTTCTCCTGATCTACGCGTCGTATTACTTCAGAAAGTATAGTAGCACCTAGAGGTGCCGCCTGAGGCGCATCGCCGGCACCTGCCAGGCGGCCTCGAAAACTATCGAGCGCGTCATCTTCGAGGCGCCGATGCGCCGGTCCCGGAACGTGATCGGCACCTCCCTCACCCGGAACCCGGCCTTGATCGCGCGGTAGGTCGTCTCGACCTGGAAGGCGTAGCCGGTCGCGCTAACGGCCTCGATGTCGATTTCCTCGAGGGTCGCGCGGCGCCAGACCTTGTAGCCCCCGGTGAGGTCGTGGACGCGGACGCCGAGCGCCATCCGGGCGTACTTGGAGCCGAGCCGGCTGATCGCGCGCCGCCCCGCCCCCCAGTCGTGGACGTCGCCGCCGGAGACGTAGCGGGAGCCGAGCACGAGGTCGGCGTCGGCCAGCGCCGCCAGCAGCGCGGGCAGCGCCTGGGGATCGTGCGAGAAGTCCGCGTCCATCTGCACGACGCGCGCCGCGCCGCCGTCGAGCGCGACGCGGAAGCCGGCGACGTAGGCGGGCCCGAGCCCGAGCTTCTCCCGGCGGTGGAGGACCTCGACGTCGTCGTGCTCGCGGGCGAGGGCGGCGGCGATCTCCCCGGTGCCGTCCGGGGAAGCGTCGTCGACTACCAGGACCCGGCGATCATCGGGGAGCTCGCGGCGCACGGCGTCGACGAGGCCCGCGATCGTGTCGGCCTCGTTGTAGGTCGGGATCACGACCCACGTCGGGCCGGGCAGCGGATCGGTCGGCGGTTCGGTGCCCACCGCCCAAGGCTATGTTCCGGCGATGCGCAATGGCGAGATCGCCGCCGCCCTCGACGAGCTCGGGACGCTGTACGAGCTGGATGGCGCGGTCCGCTACCGCGTCCTCGCCTACCGCGAAGCCGCCCGGGTGATCCGCTCGCACCCGACCTCGATCGCCGAGCTCGCCCGCTCGGGCAAGCTGACCGAGCTGCCCGGGATCGGGTCCACGATCGAGACGAAGGTGATCACCCTGCTCGACGAGGGCTCGCTGCCGCAAACGGAGAAGCTGAAGCAGAAGTTCCCGCCGACCCTGATCGAGGTGACCCGCATCCCCGGGCTCGGCGCCAAGACCGCGCGCCGCTTCTACGACGAGCTCGGGATCGCCGACCTGGAGGGGCTCGAGGCGGCGGCCCGCAACGGCGAGCTCTCGAGCATGAAGGGCTTCGGCGAGAAGGCCGAGCGGAACCTGCTCGCCGAGATCGAGAAGCTCGGCGAGGAGGGTCCGACCGTCCGGGTGCTGCTGGCCGAGGCGCTCGAGGTGGCGGAGGAGCTTGCCGAGGCGTTGCGCGAGCTCCCGGAGGCCGACCGGGTCACGATCGCCGGCTCGGCGCGGCGGATGGCGGAGACCTGCAAGGACGTCGACCTGATCGCGACCGCGTCGGACCCAGGCGCGCTGGCGAAGGTCCTGCAGAAGCACCCGCTGGTCGCGCAGGCCGGGCGCGGCGGGGACGCGGCCGCGAAGGTCCTCACCCACTCCGGGCTCTCGGTCGACCTGCGGATCTCCCCGCCGGAGGCCTACGGGAACCTCCTCCAGCATTTCACCGGCTCGGCCGAGCACAACGTCCAGCTCCGCGAGCGCGCCCTCGCGATGGACCTGTCGGTGTCGGAGCTCGGGATCGCGCGGGTCGAGGAGGGCAAGCGCGCCGAGGGTGCCGAGCTCTTCGCCACCGAGGAGGAGGTCTACGGGCGGCTCGGCCTCGATTACATCGAGCCGGAGCTGCGCGAGGGCCGGGGTGAGCTGGACGCCGCCGCGACGGGCGAGCTCCCCGAGCTCGTCACCGAGGCCGACATCCGCGGCGACCTGCATTGCCACACGACGCTCTCCGACGGGAAGAACTCGCTCGAGGAGATGGCGGCGGCCGCCCGCGAGCGCGGCTACGAGTACCTGGCGATCACCGACCACTCGGCGAGCCACGGCTTCGGCAACCACGTGACCGACGAGCAGCTGGCGGCGCGGATCGAGGAGATCCGCGAGTGGAACAAGGGCAAGCGCGTGTTCCGCCTGCTCGCCGGCTCGGAGGTGAACATCCTCCCCGACGGCTCACTCGACTACCCCGACGAGCTGCTCGCCGAGCTCGACTGGGTGATCGCGAGCGTCCACACCGCCTTCCGCAGCTCCGAGAAGCAGATGACCAGGCGCGTGATCACCGCGATCGAGAACCCGATGGTCGACTGCATCGGCCACCTCACCGGCCGCCTGATCCTCCGCCGCGAGCCCTACGACGTCGACGTCGAGCAGGTCGCCGCGGCGGCCGCGCGAACGGGGACGATGCTCGAGATCAACGGGAACCCGAACCGGCGCGACCTCTCCGAGCGCCACGCCAGGCTCGCGGTGGAGTCCGGGGCCACGATCGTCGCGAACACCGACGCCCACCAGATCCGCACGCTCGGCAACATGCGCTTCGGGATCGCGACCGCGCGCCGGGCCTGGCTGAACAGGGACCAGATCGCGAACACGCGCCCCTGGGGCGAGTTCGAGAAGCTGCGCAAGCGCGCCTAGGCGGTGGGCGGGGGCGGCGGGTGGCCCGCCGGGGTGCGGTCGCGGCTGAGGCCGGGGGTGCGGACGAGGCGCAGCGGCTCGAACGGCGAGGAGGGCTCGACGTAGAAGCGGACGCCGTCGCGATCCTCGACGCCGGTGACCGCGGCTTCCCGGTTTCGCCACATGAGCGCGACGAGCAGAGCGTAGCCCGAGCCGATCGCGGGCACCGACGGGAAGACCGCGGCGAGGCCGCCGGCGACGAGCGCGAAGACGCCGAGCGGCCAGAGCCGGCCGATCGCGATCCGGTTGGCGCTCGCGTCCGGGAGGCTGGTGATCGTCCGCGCCGAGGCGAGGACCTCGGCGACGTCCTCGTGGGCGCGCTCGGGGCGGCCGAGGAGCATCCCGATCACGACCGCGAGCAGCCACCAGGCGGCGGTCACGATCAGGGTCAGGTTGTCGTCGGCGGCGTCGGCGGCGACGATCGCGACCCCGCCGAGCGCGGTGGCGAGGCCGGCGACGAGCAGCACGGTGAGGCGGAGGAGGTCGGTGAAGAGCATGGCTACGCGCGGGCCAGTCTGCCGAGCAGGGCGGCGAACTCGGCCGGGCCGGCGACGACGAGGTCGGCCTCGGCGGTCACCTCGGGCGGCGATTCGCTCGAACCGATCGCGACGCACACCGCGGTCTCGAGGCCGCCGGAGGCGGCGCGATCGCGCAGGGCCCGGAAGCCGTCGACGTCGGTGCGGTCGTCGCCGGCGTAGAGCGCGTGGCGGATGGGCCGGTCGCCGAGCAGCTCGGCGATCGCCGAGCCCTTGTCGAACGGCACCGGCGGGCGCAGCTCGAGCACCTTGCGGCCGTGGTGGACGGCGAGGCCGGCCGCCTCGGCCTCGGCCGCGATCGCCGCGGCCTCGGCGGCCGCGCCGTCCTCGTCCTCGGCCCCGCGCCAGTGCAGGGCCCGGATCGCGCCCTTGTCCTCGGTCCGCAGGCCCGCGGCCGCGATCCTGCCGGCCGCGATCCGCGCCAGGAACGCCGCCGCGTCACCCTCGTGCCCGGCGAGGGCGGTGGAGGCACGCGCCGCGGGCGCGCCCGGGTCGAGGCGCTCGAGGCCGTGGTTGCCGAGGTAGGTGACGCCGTCGAGGCCGACGATCCGGCGCGCCTCCGCCGCCGGCCGGCCGGAGACGCAGGCGACGAGCGCGAAGCTCGCGGCGAGCTCCGCGAGGGCGTCGCGGCCCGCGGGCAGCACCGCGGCGGCCCCGGGGTCGTCGACGATCGGCGCGAGCGTGCCGTCGACGTCGCTGAGCACGGCAGAGGCGGACGGCTCGTCGCGAAGCGGCTCGAGCAGCCGGTCGGGTTCGGGGTGTGCGGCGGGCACCGCTTCTAGTATCGCCCGCGTGCGTCCGTCGTCGCGTCTGGCGAAGCTCACCGCGATCGGCATCGCAGCGGGCGCCTTCAGCGGCCTCTTCGGGGTGGGCGGCGGGACCGTGATCGTCCCGCTCCTGATCTTCTGGTTCGCCTACGGCGAGCGCGAGGCGACCGGGACCAGCCTTGCCGCGATCGTGATCATCGGCGCCTTCGGCGCCTTCGGCCAGGCCCTGCACGGCAACGTCGACTACCTGGACGGCGTGCTGATCGGGATCCCGGCGATCGGCGGCGTGCTCGCGGGGACCGCCCTCCAGCAGCGCCTCCCCGAACGCACGATCTCGCTGCTCTTCGCCGCCCTTCTCGTCGCCGTCGCGATCCACCTGCTCGTCCCATGAGCGAGCTCCTGGTGATCATCCTCGGCTTTTGCGGCGGCGTCGTCGGCGGGCTGCTCGGCGTGGGCGGCGGGATCATCTTCGTGCCGGCGCTCGTGATCTTCCTGGGCGACAGCCAGCTCGAGGCCGAGTCGACGTCGCTGCTCGCGATCGTCCCGGTCGCGATCGCGGGCGTGATCCGCCAGCGCGGCTACGGCAACGTCCGGGTGCGCGACGGGATCACGATCGGCCTGCTCTCGATCCCCGGTGTCGCGATCGGCGTCCTCGTCTCGAATGCGGTCCCGCAGCGCGCGCTCGAGATCGGGTTCGCCGGCCTCCTGCTCGTCGTCGCCGCGCAGCTCGTGCTGCGCGCCTTCCGCAAGGCGCGCGACGACGCCGCCGAGCCCGGGGCCGCGGATGCCTGACGCCCTGCACGTCGCCCCGGGGGTCGAGATCCCGCTCGCCGAGGTCGAGGTGCGCGCGAGCCGCTCCTCGGGGCCCGGTGGCCAGCACGCGAACGTGACCGCGTCGCGGATCGAGGCGAGCTTCGACGTCGAGGGCTCCAGCGCGCTGCGGGACGACCAGAAGCGCCGTCTCGTCCGCCGTTGCGGGCCGCGGGTCACCGCGGTCGCCCAGGACGCCCGCGGGCAGGCCCGCAACCGCGAGCTCGCGCTGCGCCGGCTGCGCGAGAAGCTGGCCGCCGGGCTGCGCGAGCCGAAGCGCCGGCGCGCCACGCGCCCGAGCGCCGCGTCGCGCCGGCGCCGGATCGACGCCAAGCGCCGGCGCTCGCAGAAGAAGGCGCTCCGCCGCCGCGTCGACCCCGAATAGCGGCCGGCGGGGCTCAGAGGCCCTGCTCGAGCGCGCCCTTCACCCCGGCGTCGAGGGCGTTCAGCCGGTAGAGCGCGAGCGCCTCCGCCGAGCCGAAGCCGCTCCGGGTCCCGATCGCGCCGCGCGAGCGCCCAGCCGCCTCGGGCCCGTGGTGGGAGAGGATGCAGTGCAAGAGCGCGACGCGGCGCTCCGCGGGCAGCCCGCCGGCGGCGGCGCCGACGATCTCCGCGCCGAGCGTGAGGTGGCCCAGCATCCGGCCCTCGTCGGTGATCCCGAACTCGGCGCCGTAGGTGAACTCGCGGGTGCGGCCGACGTCATGGAGCAGCGCCGCCGCCATCAGCAGGTCCGAGTCGATGCGCGGATGGAGCTGGCACAGCTCGAGGACGAGGGTCCCGACCGCGACCGTGTGCTCGAGCAGGCCGCCGACGTAGGCGTGGTGGCCGGCCCGCGAGCAGGGCGCCTTGCGGAGCTCGGTCAGCACCGGCTCCGTGCCGGCGACGCGCTCGACGACGTCGCGCAGGGCGGCGTCGTGGACCTCGCTCGCCAGGTGCTCGAAGAACCCGTTCAGCTCCGCGATCGAGCGGTAGGCGACGGGCAGGAACTCGGCCGGATCCCAGGAGCCGGGCTCGAGCCGGCGGACGTCGTCGATCTCGGCCGAGAGCTCGCCGCGGTAGCGCTGGGCGCGGCCGCGCGCGAAGACGGCGTCGCCGCGCTCGAAGCGACCGGCGAGCCGGTCGGCGTCGCGGAAGACCCGGGCGGCGATCGTCCCGGTGCGGTCGCGCAGCTCGACCGCGAGGTAGGGCGCGCCGTTTCGCCCGGTCATCCGGTCCTTGCGCACGCAGGCGAAGCGGCCGGCGAACGGCTGCCCGGCGCGCAGCTCCGCGACCGACTGGGTCGGCGCGGGTCCGGTCAGCGCCTCGGCGGCTTCCATCGCACCGATGTTGCCCCTCCGGGCGGCGGCAACCGGGCCCCGGAAACTCGCTCGATGCGTGGTGGATCGCCCGAAATCGCCAATCGGTAGGGTCGGCGGAGTGGAACCGTTGGCGTGGGAGGGCGAGGTGCCGGAGCTTCGAACCCCGGCCCTCGTCTGCGCGTTCGGCGGCTGGAACGACGCCGCGAGCGCCGCGACGACCGCGCTCGAGGCGGCCTCGCTCGCCCTCGCGGCCGACCGGGTCGCGAGCCTCGACCCGGAGGAGTTCTTCGACTTTCAGACCAACCGGCCGACGATCCACCTGACCGAGGGCCAGACGCGCCGGATCGAGTGGCCGCAGAACTCGCTGCTCGCGGCCCCCGCGCCCGGCGCCGACCGCGACCTCGCGCTCCTGCGCGGCACCGAGCCCAGCCTGCGCTGGCGGACCTTCTCGGAGGCGATCGCCGACGCCGCCGAGCGCCTCGGGGTGAACCTGGTGGTCACCCTGGGCGCGCTGATCGCCGACGTCCCCCACACCCGCCCGGTCCCGATCACGGGCCTCGCCTCGGACCCCGACCTGGTCGAGCGCCTCGGCCTCGACCGCTCGAGCTACGAGGGCCCGACCGGCATCGTCGGCGTCCTGCACGACACCTTCCGGCAGCGGGGGATCGCCTCGGCCAGCCTCTGGGCCGCGATCCCGCATTACGTCGCCGCGGTCCCCAACCCGAAGGCCGCGCTGGCGCTGCTGCGCCGGCTCGAGGGCCTCACCGGCGTCGTGATCGAGGCGTCCGAGCTCGAGGACGCGATGGGGCGCTTCGAGGAGCAGGTGAACCGCGCGGTCTCGGCCAACCCCGAGATCGAGGAGCTCGTCACCCGGCTCGAGGCCGAGCAGGAGGACGAGGAGCGCCGGATCGGCCCCGGCGACTTCCCCTCCGGCGACACGATCGCCCGCGACTTCCAGCGCTTCCTGCGCCAGCGCACGGACGACTGACCGATCTGCCACCCAAGGGGTCTGACCCCAAAGGGACAGGTGGGGGTGCCACCCGAGGGGTCTGACCCCAAAGGGACAGGTCAGGCTTCGCTCGCCGGGCAGATCAACCGGTAGTCGCACCAGGAGCAGATCGTGTAGCTCGGCTTCGGCTCGAAGTCCTGGCCCCGGATGCCCTCGCCGACCTCGAGCACGGTGCGCTCGACGCGCTCGCGGTCGTCCGGCGCCGCGTGGACGGCGACCTTCTCGTCGTCGAGGACGTAGTAGTAGGAGCCGAGCTCCGCCTGGATGTCCCACGCCTCCTCGGCGGCGACGCGGTAGAGCGCGAGCTGGAGGTCGTCGGCTAGCTCGGTCGCGGACTTGTGCTGGCCGGTCTTGTAGTCGATCAGCTCGTAGTCGCCGTCGGGATGGCGGTCGACGCGGTCGACGCGGCCGCGGAGCTGGTGCGGCCCGATCGCGAACGAGAACCCGCGCTCGAGCCAGACCGGAGAGGCGTCGGCGTCGACGTGGCGCTCGTGGTAGCGGGCGAGCGCGGCGACGGCGCGGTCGCGGTACTGCAGCTCGTCGTCGGAGGAGCCGAACCCCGACCGCCTCCAGGCCGCCTCGAACAGCGCCAGCAGGCGGTCGAGGCCGGTCTCGCCGAAGACGGTCTGCGGCTCGCCGCCCTCGCCGCGGACCTCGTCGGCGTGGTAGCGCTCGAGCACCTGGTGGATCAGGATCCCGAAGCGCTGGTTGATCGTGGGCTCCTGCGGGATCGCGAAGACGCGGGCGAACTTGTACTTGAGCGGGCAGGTCCGGTAGAGGTCGATGTCGGACGCCGACAGCGCGAGCCCCGAGCCCCGCGTCGGCAGGAAGGTCTCGAGCGAGGGCTCGTCGCGTGCCGCGGCGAGCCGCTTGCGGCGCTCGAGCTCGCGGTCGTCGTCGAGCAGGTATTCGTCGAGGGCGGACGCGGTCAGCGCCGCCTGCTGCTCCGGGGTCGCGACCCGGCCGAGCAGGTCGTTTATCGCGGCGAGCGCCTCGGCCGCCGGCTCCGAGCCCGGGCGCTGCACCAGCGCCGCGAGCTTCACCAGCTCGAGGAAGCGGGCGACCGCGCGGTCGACGTCCTCGGCGGTGTCGAGCCGCATCTCGCTGATCGCCGCGCCCGCGCGCCAGGAGGCCTCGAGCACCTCGTCGCGGATCATGCGGTAGGTCGCGTGGACGCTCTCCGCCGGGCCGAAGAGCTCCTCCTCCTGGACCGTCTCCTCCCCCCCGATCGCCGCGCGCGCCGCCTCGTAGAGCTCGGACGGGCGGGCGCTGCCGTCGCCGGTCTCCTCGGGCCAGGCGAGGACGAGGCCCTCGCGGGCGCGGCTGACGGCGACGTAGGCGAGCCGCACCCGGCGCGCCGCGGCGAGCTCGCGGCCGGGCTCCGGCAGGTCGTCGGCGACGAGCTCGTCCGGGATCCAGCGGTCCCGCTCCGGGTAGGCGGGCAGCCCGCCGCGGCGGAGCCCGAGCATCCAGACCCGGCGGAACTCGAGCCCCTTCAGCTGCTCGGGCTCGGCGAGGAGGACGGCGCCCGCCGGCGGCCGGGCGGTGTCGAGCGCCGCGCCCGCGTCGAGCTCGCCGGCGTCGGCCACCGCGGCGAGGTAGCGGACGAAGTCCCGGGACGAGCCGCGCGGCTCGCGCCGGGTCCACGCCGCCGCCAGCTCGCCGAGCCGGGCGAGGCTGACCAGGCGCTCCGCCGCCTCGGGGTGGGCGGCGAAGAGGTCGGTGCGGCGCAGGCCGATCCGCTCGATCAGGCGCATCACGAAGACGTCGGCGCGGAGCTCCTCGAGCGCGCTCGACGCCGAGCGGTAGAGCCGCAGGAAGGCCTGGATCCGGTCGCGGGCCTCGGGCGGGATCTGCGGGCTCTCGAGCGCCGCCTCGAGCGCCGAGACCATGTCGAGCGTGCGGCGGCGGGCGATCGTCGTGCAGCGTGCGAGGTCGACCGAGCGCAGCTCGATCGGCGGCCTGGTGAGCGCGCGGACGACCGCGGCCGAATCGTTCGGGTCGGCGAGCATCCGCAGCCACGCGATCGCGTCCCGCACCTCGGGCCGGCCGAAGAAGGCCGAGGACCCGGCGAGCCGGAAGGGCACGCTCCGCTCCTCGAGCGCCGCCGCGACGAGGCGGCCGTCGCGCTGGAGCGAGCCGACCACGACGCAGGCCTCCTCGGGGCGGAGCTCGCCGGAGTGCAGGCCGCGCTCGATCTCGTGCGCGGCGGCCTGCGCCATCGCGCGCTCGGTCCTGCAGCGCCAGAACGAGACGGCATCACCGCCGGCCGCCCCCTCCGCGTCACCGGCTCGCGCCCGAGGGGCGTCCGGGTCACGGGCGGGTTGGTCGGGCTTCGCGTCCGTGATCGCTCGGGTGACGCGGTCGATCGGCTCGGGGCCGCGCAGGGGCTCGGCGAGCTCGATCTCGGTGAGGTCGGGGTGGCGGCGGCGGAGCGCCTCGACGGTCGCGGCGGCGGCGCCCCGGTAGCGGCGGAGGGATGCGGCCTCGTCGATCGCGGCGGCGAGCCGGTCGTGGGGGGAGAGCGCGGCGAGCAGGCCGCGGTGGGCGATGCCCGCCTCCTCGAGCTCGTCGGCGACGAGGTGTGGGAAGCGCTCGCCGAGCTCCTCGCGGACGTCGGCGCGCTCGGCGGCGAGCCGAGTGAGCTCGATCACCACGTCGCCGGCGTCGAGGCTGCCGAACTCGCGCAGCGCGCGCTCGTGGTGCGAGTAGAGGTCGGCGAACTCGATCTCGCGGCGGGCGTGCTCCCGGGCGCGCGTGTCGGTAGCGGCGCGCTCGTGCTCGACCGCCCAGCTGCGCAGGCCGGCCGGCGTCACCGCCTCGGCCTTCACCGTGTCGATCCTCTGCAGCAGCCGGGCCAGGAGGCCGCCGGGGTTGCCCCGGATCTCGTGGCGGCGCAGGGGGAGGTCGTCGAGGCGATCGAGCATGAAGGCGAGCCGGTCGGCCGCGGAGACGGTCTCGAAGAACGGGTCGAGCCCGGCCTCGACCGCGTGCTCGCGCAGGAGGCGCTCGCCGATCGACTCGTAGGTCCCGACCCAGAGCTCCTCGTAGGGGCCGTCGAGCTCGGCCTCGATCCGCGCCCGCAGCCCGGCCGCGCCGGCCCGGGTCCGGGTGAGCACGAGGATCCGCTCGGGGCCGTGCTCCGCGGCGAGCGCGACCATCCTCGCGGCCAGCGCGGTGCTCTTGCCGCTCCCGGCCCGGCCGCTCACCAGGACCGGCCCGCCCCGGTGCTCCGCGACCCGGCGCTGGGCGTCGGTCAGCGGCGGCTGGAGGGGCGGTTCGGGCACCGGTTGGAACCGTAGCCCCCGGGTAGGCCGGGGGCATGGGCGAGGGCGCGACTAGAGTCAGCGCCGCAATGGCGGGCCAGTCCGGGATCGACGCCGAAGCGTGGCTTGAAGCCTGCCGGCGGATGGTCGCAGGGCAGCGCGAGATCTTCGCGGAGGTGAGCGGGATCAACGCGCGCACGGATTACGAGGGGATCGGCGAGGGCGGCGATCGGACCCTCGTGATCGACCGCCGCTGCGAGGACGTCGCCTTCGCGGAGCTCGAGCGCCTGCACGACGAGGGCCACGAGTTCGTCGCCGTCTCCGAGGAGCGCGGTGAGGTCGAGTTCGGCGCCGGGGCGACGACTCGGGTCGTGATCGACCCGATCGACGGGTCGATGAACGCCAGGCGCACGATCCCCTCGTACGGCCTGAGCGTCGCGGTGGCTTCGGGGACCTCCATGGCCGACGTCGAGTTCGGCCTGGTCCACGACTTCGGCGCCGACGAGGAGTTCACCGCGGTCCGCGGCGAGGGCGTGCGCCTCGGCGGCGAGCCGGTCGTCGTCGAGCGCCCCTACCCGGGCCTCGAGGTGGTCGGGGTCGAGTCGGCGAGCCCGGAGCGGGTCGGCCCGATCGCGGACGCGCTCCAGGGCGAGGCGTACCGGCTGCGCGCGATCGGGTCGATCGCGATCAACCTCGCCTACGTCGCGGTCGCCCGCTTCGACGCGATGCTCTCCGGGCGCCACTGCCGCTCGGTGGACGCCGCGGCCGGGCAGCTCATCGTCCGCGAGGCCGGCGGCCTCGCCGCCTTCGGCGAGCTCGACCTCGCCGACGCCCCGCTCGGCCTGGACGCGCGGTACGCGATCGCCGCCGCCCTCGACGCCGAGGGCCTCGAGACGGTCCTCGGCGTGCAGCGCCGGACCGGCTCCCTATAGCCGCGCGACGCCCTCCTGTAACTCGAAATCACGCCTGGGGTACAAACAGGTGTTCGGCTTGCTACGCTGAATATCCTTAGAAATAAGGAACTTAGAAACCTCAACCGAGGGAGACAGATAACCATGGCAGCCACCAAGAACAGTGGCGGCACCACTCGCCGACGCAGCACCACCACCACCAAGCGTGCGTCGACCGCGCGTAAGCGGACCACCCAGAGCCAGACGACGTCGACGCAGCAGAACGTCGCCGAGGTCGCCTATGCGCGCGCCCGGCAGGCTGCCGAGACCGTCGTCGACGTGCCCGTCGGCACGGCGCTCGCGTTCGCCGATCGCGTCAACGAGACGGTGCAGCCCTACACCCAGCGCGAGACCGCGGAGCGCGAGCTCCGGAAGGTCCGCACCCAGCTCCGCCGTGAGCTGAACAAGGTCGAGCGTCGTGGCGGCAGCGCCCGTCGCAAGGCCACCCAGCAGGCGAAGCGGACCCGCAACCGCACGGAGCGCGAGCTCAAGGCCCGCCGCCGCCGTGTGGAGCAGCAGCTTCGCCGGACGCGGACCCAGGTCCGCCAGAACCGGCGCAAGCTCGAGACGACCGTGCGGCAGAACCGCCGCAAGGCCGAGACGTCGCTGCGGCAGAACCGCCGTCAGGCGGAGCAGCAGCTCCGGCGTGTCCGGACCGAGGTCGAGGAGCGCGTCTCCTCGCTCGTCTAGTCGCTTAGCTCGGGTCGCGCAGCCGAGGTTGGCGCGCCCCGAAGAGATCTAGCGGCCGAGCGCCGCTAGACAGCAACCTCTCCTCCCCGATCGGCCGGCCCTCGTGGCCGGTCGATCATTTGGGGGAACCGGCTCGGGCGAAGGGCGCCGCGACCGGTTCAGCGGGGTTTCGGACGGGACGGGCTCCCCCTAGACTTGTCGTCGATGCAGACCAAGGAGCAGATCACCGAGGCGCTGCGGCCCGTCATCGACCCCGAGCTTCGCCGCTCGATCGTCGACCTCGGCATGATCCGCTCGATCGAGATCCGCGAGGGCGGTCGGGTCGAGGTCGTCATCTCGCTCACCACGGCGGGCTGCCCGATCCGCGGCCACTTCCAGCAGGCCGTCGCGAAGCAGGTCTCCGAGCTCGACGGCGTCAGCGAGGTCGCGGTCGGCTTCGACGTGCTCTCCGACGGCGAGAAGCAGAACCTCCAGAAGGTGCTCGGCCGCGCCGGCGGGCTCCCCGAGGGAGCGCTCGCCGCGGTCGGCAACGTGATCTGCGTCGCATCCGGGAAGGGCGGCGTGGGGAAGTCGACGATGACCGCCAACCTCGCCGCCGCGCTCGCCGCCGAGGGCCACACGGCGGGGGCGCTCGACGCCGACGTCTACGGCTACTCGCTCCCGCGCATGCTCGGCGTCAACCAGCGCCCGGAGGTGAACGACCGCCGCAAGATCGTGCCGCCGATCGGGGCCGGCGGCGTCAAGACGATGTCGATCGGCTTCTTCGTCGAGGAGAACGCCGCGGTGGTCTGGCGCGGCCCGATGCTCCACAAAGCGATCCAGCAGTTCCTCGAGGACGTCGACTGGGGCGAGCTCGACTACCTGCTGCTCGACCTGCCGCCGGGCACCGGCGACGTCTCGATGACCCTCTCCCAGCTGCTGCCGCAGGCGAAGTTCGTGCTGGTGACGACCCCGCAGCCCGCCGCCCAGCAGGTCGCGACCCGCGCCGCCGAGATGGCGAGGAAGTTCGACCTCGAGATCCTCGGGGCGATCGAGAACATGTCCGGCTTCACCACGCCCGACGGCGAGCGCTTCACGATCTTCGGCGAGGGCGGCGGCCAGCTCCTCGCCGACGAGCTCGACGTGCCCCTGCTCGCCAAGGTGCCGCTGCAGGAGGATCTCCGCGCGCAGGCGGACGTCGGCGAGCCCCTCGTGCTCACCCAGCCCGACGCCCCCGCCTCGCAGGCGATCCGGGCGGCGGCGCGCGGCATCGTCGCCGCGACCCCGCAGGAGCTGCCGGTGATGCAGTCTGCGCAGCCGATGGAGACGCCCGTCGCCCCCGTCGGCACGCCGGTCAGCGGCACCGAGCTCCCGGTCGTCCAGGCCGGGGGCTAGCGACTCCGTCGGCCCGCGCCCGGCAACAGCGCCCGAGCGCGGGCTCGCGGAGAGCCTTCAGGCCGCGGGGGCCGAGTCGCCCGAGTAGCGCAGCGAACCGGGCGTCGTCAGGAGCTCGCCGGTCTCGAGCAGGGTCTTGAGGCCGGAGAGGATCATCGGCCAGCCGCCGTACAGCTCGGGGTTGGCCTCATCGCTCAGGTCCGAGTGGGTGACGAGCAGCCGGCACGAGTCCTCCACCGGCTCGATCTCCCAGGTCACGGTCGAGGCGCCCTCCGACTTGACCTCGTCGCTCCAGAGCGCGGTCATGCTCTGGACCAGCTTGCGCGGGGGGTCGACCTCGAGGTTCTCGCCCTCGGCGATCGCGATCCCCGCCCCCGGGTGGACCGACTCGTACCGCGAGCCCTCGTCCCAGTCGGACTCGATGCCGACCCCGAAGTTGTACTTCCGGCGCATCTCGGCGTCGGTGATCGCCTCCCAGAGACGCTCCGGGCTCGTCTTGATGTAGATCTCGAACACCTTCTCCATCGTCATTCCTCCTCTAGGTCGCGCTTGAGCCCGGCGAGCGATGCCGCCCAGGGCTCGGCGAATTTGCTCACCCACCGGTCGTGGATGAGCCGGATCGGGATCGGGTTCAGGAAGTGGAGCTTCTCGCGCCCCCGCCGCTTGCTGGTCACGAGACCCGCCTCCTCGAGCACCTTGAGGTGCTTCATGACGCCGAACCGCGTCATCGGAAGCCTCCCCTCGAGCTCGCTCAGCGACTGCCCGTCTCGCTCGAAGAGCTCGTCGAGCAGGCCGCGCCGGGTCGGATCGGCAAGGGCTCTGAACACCGCGTCCACGCCGCGAGTATATGTGACCATATGGTCACCTGTCAAGCCCAAAAAAATCCGCACGGACGATCGGCCCCTGCGGGGACGGGTCCTGCGGGCGACCGCGGCCGGCGCGCGACCTACTTGCTGAAGTACTCGGCGTTGAGCGCCGTGAACTTGGCCCACTCCTCGGGGAGCTGGTCCTCGGCGAAGCAGGCGTCGACCGGGCAGGCCTCGACGCAGGCGTCGCAGTCGATGCACTCGTCGGGGTCGATGAAGAGCTGGTTGACGTTCTCGTAGTCGGGCTCGTCAGGAGTCGGGTGGATGCAGTCGACCGGGCAGACCTCGACGCACGAATTGTCCTTCGTGTCGATGCAGGGTTCCGCGATGACGTAGGTCAAGTCTGGCTCCCTTCGGTCGGTAGGTCCTGGTGGTGGAGTTGCCCTGGATGCGAGCGGCCGGGACCAACCCGGCCGTGCGCGCGCATTCTACGGGAGCCGGCGGGTGATTGGCCCCCTTCGGACGGCCGCGCCGGTCCCGTAGGGTTCGCCGCGATGATCCTTCTCACCGGGGCAACCGGCGTCGTGGGCACGGCGCTCATCCCCGAGCTGCTCCAGCGCGGGCACACGGTGCGAGCGCTCGTCCGCGAGCCGCGCCGGCTCGGCGCGCAGCGGGTGAACGTCCAGATCGCGCTCGCCGACCTCGGCGACCCGCATGGCCTGCGCCACGCGATGCGCGGAGTGAAGACCGTCGTCCACCTCGGGGCGGCCGTCCGCGATCAACCCCCCCGGCGGCTCGAGGAGGTGAACGGGCTCGGGACCGTCCGCCTGCTGCGCGCCGCCGAGCGGGCCGGCGTCGAGCGGTTCGTGTTCTTCTCCGCGATCGGGGCGACGAGCTTCCAGCGCACGCGCTACTTCCGCTCGAAGGCCCTCGCCGAGCGCGCGGTCGCCGAGTCGGACCTGCGCTCGACGATCATCGCGCCCTCGATCATCTACGACCCCCACGACCATTTCGTCTCCTGGCAGCGGCGCCTCGCGCTCTTCCCGGTCCTGCCGATCTCCGGCGAGGGGCGGTCCGCCTACCAGCCGATCTGGGCCGGCGACGTCGCGCGGGCCACGGCGGCCGCGCTCGAGCGCGACGCCGGGTCCGAGCGCTTCGAGCTCGCCGGCCCGGAGACGCTCACCTACGAGCAGATGGCGAAGCTCGTCGCGCTCACCGGCGGGCGCCGGCGCCCCGTGGTCCACGTGCCGCTGCCGCTCGTGCGCGCGGCGCTGATCTGGCTGCGGCGGCTCTGGGGCGAGACCGCCTTCGCCACCTGGGAGGAGGCCGAGCTGATGGAGGTCCCCATGACGAGTCCGCGCGGCAGCGCGGACACGGAGCTGCTCGGCGTCGAGCCGAAGCCGATGCGCGACGTGCTCACCTCGCAGAGCGCGGTCGGCCTCCGCGCCTAGCCGGACCCGTCGTCAGCGGCGCATAGGTCGCTCGCAGGAAGAGTCCCGGCGCGAGCGGCGCTAGCAGGCGCGCTCGGTGGCCTCGAACCCGTTGCGTTTGTGGGTGCCGTCGCAAAACGGCTTCTTCTTGGACCCCCCGCACCGGCACAGTGGGATGAAGCCGTCGTCGCCCTCGCGGATCAGCTCCTTGGCGAGGTCGTACTCGTTGCCGTCGGCGTCGACCACCCGGATCGGCCCCCTGATCCGATACGCCCCGCTCTCCCTGACCTCGATCTCTACGTCCGGCACGAATCTCCCTTCGCCTGTGGACGGGAAGTGTATATTCGGCGCCATCGCACCTCGCATGCCGTCGCCACGCCCAGGGAAGGGCCGCAGGATCGCCGTCTTGGCAAGTCTGGGCGTGCTCGCGATCGCGATCGCGGTCGCGCACCAGACGATCCCCCATCAGGCCATCCACGACGCGCTCGCGGGCGACGGCGCGAGCGCTGCGGGCCACGTCGGCCACGGGAACACCGGCGGTGGTGGCGGCGAGCTCCAGGACCTCTCGAAGTTCCGCGGCCGCAGCGAGTGCCCGAAGAACGCCGCCCCGTTCATCCGGGACAGCTTCCCCGAGCCGAACATGCGCAAGTCGAAGAACGGCATCCTGAGCGTCCGGCTGCGGGCCGAGATGGCCAGGGCCGAGATCGACGGCGAGCGCTACCTGACCCCGAGCTACAACGCCAAGGTCCCCGGCCCGACGCTGGTCTTCTGCCCCCGCGACGTGCTCCGCGTCAACCTTCGCAACGCCCTCGACGCCGACGACTACGACGGCGAGCACGCCGGCGACACGAACATCCACACCCACGGCTTCCACGTCTCTCCGCGCCGGCCCCAGGACAACATCTTCGTGATCCGCAAGCCGGGCCAGAAATTCCAGTACCAGTACAAGATCCCCGGCGACCACATCCCGGGCTCGTACTGGTACCACCCGCACGTCCACGGCCAGACCAACATCCAGGCCTACGGCGGCATGGCCGGCGCGATGGTGATCCGCGGCGGCCTCGACGTCCAGAAGGGCTACCGCAACATCGGCACCCGCAACCTCGTCGTCCAGCAGACGACGCTGAACGACGACGGCACGACCGAGCAGCCCGGCGCGCAGGGCCCGTTCATCCCCCACGGCCCGAACGGCGAGGAGCCGACCTTCCTGGTGAACGGCCACATCAATCCGACGATCCCGATCAAGCCTGGCGAGCTGCAGCGCTGGCGCGTCTTCAACGCGACCGCGGGCACGTTCGTGAAGCTCGGGCTCGACGACCAGCCGATGCGCCTGCTCGCCACGGACGGCAACAACCTGAAGCACCGCAAGTCCTCTGACAGCCTGACCATCAGCCCCTCGTCGCGGCGCGAGATCCTCGTCAGGGGCGGCCCGACCGGCGAGGCGGAGCTCGCCGCGCTGCCCTTCCAGCAGTTCGGGCCCGGGACGCGAACCGACCGCGAGACGCTGGCGACGCTGGACTCCAGGGGCGGCAGGGTCAACGACCGGATGCCGCCGCGGAAGCTGAACAAGCAGCAGCCCGACCTGCGCGACCGCAAGGTCGGCTCGCACCACGAGATCGTCTACACCCAGGAGCCGCCCAACTTCTTCATCAACGGCGAGCAGTTCGAGGGCCCGCAGGACGTGATGGAGCAGCTCGACAAGGACGAGGTGTCCGAGTGGACGATCACGAACAACACCCCCTTCTGGCACACCTTCCACATCCACATCAACGACTTCCAGGTGATCGAGCGGAACGGCAAGCCGGTCCACGCCCAGCGCAAGGACGACAACGTCGCGATCGCGCCGGGCGACAGCATCACGATGCGCTACCTGCCGGTGAAGTACACGGGCAAGTTCGTCTTCCACTGCCACGTCCTCGGCCACGAGGACAACGGGATGATGGGCGTCGTCCGCGTCCACAAGTAGCGCGCTGGCCACGACGCTGACCGCGGAGCAGCAGGAGCGCTACGAGCGCGACGGCTACCTGTCCCCGCTCGACGTGCTCGGCGCCGCCGAGGTCGCTCGCTTCCGCGGCGAGTTCGAGCGGCTCGAGCCACGGCTCGGCCCGGCGACCACCCCGCGCCACGCGCAGACCCACCTGCACTTCCGGTGGGCCTACGAGCTCGCGACGCACCCGGCCCTGCTCGACGCGGTCGAGGGCGTGATCGGCCCCGACATCCTCGTCCACACGACGAGCCTCTTCTGCAAGCAGCCGCGCGACCCGGCGTTCGTCTCCTGGCACCAGGACGCGCACAACTGGCGGCTCGACGAGCCCCGCCTGCTGACCGCGTGGATCGCGCTCACCGTCTCGGACGAGGAGAACGGCTGCCTGCGCGTCGTGCCGGGGAGCCACCTGACCCGCCTCGACCACGAGGCGCGCCCGCACAAGGACAACATGCTCGCCACCGGGCTCACGGTCAGCGCCCAAGTCGACGAGGACGACGTCGTCGGCTTCGTGCTCGCCCCCGGGCAGGCCTCGTTCCACCACGCCGATCTGGTCCACGGCTCGAACGGCAACCGCTCCGACGGCAAGCGGATCGGGTTCGCGGTCCGCTTCGTGAGCCCGTCGGTGACGCAGGAGCGCCCCCATCACGCCGTCGTCCTCGCCCGCGGGGAGGACGCGTACGGGAACTACGAGCTGCTCACCGAGCCGCCGTCGGACGACCTCGAGCGCTCGCTCGCCGCACACGACGCCTTCTGGCGGCGAATCGGCGAGCGCGGCGACCGCCCGGAGCTCGCGCTCGCGCCCGAGTCGTCCTGACCCGCCGCCCGGCCGGGGCCCGATGCGCGTCCTGATCTACGCCCGCCATCGCTATCCCGCCCGCCGCGACGACGGCACCGGTCTCGAGCCGCGGGCCGAGCCGTCGGGCGCGCCGAACCACGTCATCGACCTGCTCGCCCGCGGGCTCGCGGAGGAGGGGCTCGACGTCGCCTATTTCCTGCCCGCCGGCGCCGACGCGCCGCTGCCCGACGGCGTGCGCCTGGCGAGCGCGCCCGAGGACGCCGACGTCTTCCACAACCTCGAGGTCGCGGCGCGTCCCTGGCTCGTGACCGTCCACGGTCACCGCCCGCCGGGCGGCTACTACGACCGCCTCGTGGACGGCGAGATCGTGCCCGCTCCGGGCCGCGGCGCCGAGCCCCCCTACGAGCTCCCCCCGGGCGGGGTCTGCGTCTCGCGCACGCTCGCCGCGACCTTCGGCGGCGACCGCTGGGTGCTGAACGGGCTCGACCCCGGCGAGTTCGAGTTCAGCGCCGCCAAGCGGGAGTACCTGCTCTTCCTGGCGGGGATGCAGGGCCCCTCGATCCCGGACATCTGGCGCCACAAGGGCCTCGAGGACGCGCTCGCGCTCTCCCGGGACCTCGGCTTCGAGCTGCGCGTCGCCGGGACCGTGCGCGAGCGCGAGGCCGGCGAGCGGATCGCCGCGCTGTGCGCCGACGCCGGCGCGCGCTACCTCGGCGACGTCCGCGGGCCGCGCAAGGCCGAGCTCCTCGCGGGCGCCCGCGCCCTGCTCTTCCCCACCCGCCTGCACGAGGGCTGCCCGCTCGTGATCATCGAGGCGCTGATGTCGGGCACGCCCGTGATCGCGAGCGACCGCGGCGCCTGCCCGGAGCTGGTCACGCCCGACGTGGGGTTCGTCTGCGGCGACCGGCGCGCCTACGAGTCCGCGGTCGAGCGCCTCGGCGAGATCGACCCGCGGGCGTGCCGCGAACGGGCCCTCTCCGACTTCCACTACCGGCGGATGGCGGCGGACTACGCCCGCCTCTACTCCGACGCCTTCCACTCCCGGTAGAGGCG
>DASUSH010000083.1:0-12329 GCA_036375215.1 Solirubrobacterales bacterium | reverse complement strand
GCGCCTAACTAGACGCGGTAGCGGTAGTTGATCTTGCCCTGAGCGAGCTCTTCGAGCGAGATCGTGAGGTAGTTGCCGCTGCGGCTCTCCACCATCGGCGGCGTGAACTCCTCGTAGGTGCCCTCGCCGAGCGCGCGGTAGTAGCTGTTCAGCTGGCGGGCACGCTTCGCGGCGACGATCACCGAGGCGTAGGCGGAATCGGTGCGCTCGAGGAGTTTGTCGACGCGGGGCTTGACCATCGGCGGGCATTGTAGGGGCCCGCCGGCCGAACCCCCGGCGGTTCGCTCAGCCGAGCTCGGCGCGGACGATGCGCTCGAGCTTCTCGACGGCGGTGTCGAGGTCGTCGTTCTCGACCACGTGCGGGAACTCGACCTTGGCCTCGAGCTCCTGCTTCGCGGTCTCGAGCCGGCGCGCGATCGCGTCCGGGGAGTCCGTGCCGCGAGTGGCGAGGCGCTCGCGCAGCACGGCCGGGGCGGGCGGCGCGATGAAGATCAGGACGGCGTCGTCCTCGGCGTCGCCCGCCATCGCGGCGCGGACCTGGCGGGCACCCTGGACCTCGATCTCGAGCACGACCGGGTGGTCGGCGGAGAGGCGGTCCTCGATCTCGGACCGCAGGGTGCCGTAGCGGTTGCCGCTGAATGTGGCGTGCTCGAGGAACGCCCCCTCGTCCGCGAGGCGGGCGAACTCCTCGGGGTCGAGGAAGTGGTAGTCGCGGCCGTCCTCCTCGCCCGCGCGGGGTTCGCGGGTCGTCGCCGAGACCGAGAGCTCGAGCTCGGGGACGCGCTCGCGCAGTCGCGAGATCAGCGTCCCCTTGCCGACCCCGGAGGGGCCGGTGATCACGAATACCTTCGACATCGGTGCCGATTCTTCCCGACGGTGCCGCCGGAAAGTCCCCTGCACCGTGCCGCTATCGGCGCAGATTTGCGACGAGCTCGCCGCGCTGGCGCTCGGAGAGGCCGCCGATCGTCTTCGACGGCGAGATCCGGCACTGGCCGAGGATCCGGTTCGCCTTGACCCGACCCAGCTTGGGGACGGCGAGCAGCATGTCGAACGTCTTCGCCGACAGCACGTACTCGGGCGGATCGAGCAGCAGGGTCTCGATCTTCTTCTTGCCCGCCTTCAAATCCCGCTTCAGCTGGGCCCGCTGGGAGCGGATGTCGTTGGCCTTTCGCAGGGCCTTCATCCGCTGGTCCATGGTCCTCTCGGGAACGGAAGTGGTGGCGGGAGAGTCGACGGAGAGGGCCATCGGCGGGCGCGAGTATATCCACGGCTCCAAGGCGCGCAAGCCCCTCGCCGGACTTTCCGGGCGAATTCGTATCGACCTCAAGTCGAGGTCGAGGCAGTGGTTGCGGCCAGAGCGCGCCCGCGAGCCGCTTCGAGGCTCTCGAGGCCCCGCGCGGCGAGCGATTCGGCGAGCTCGCGGCGGACCCGCTCGCCCGCCAGGGGGTCGCGGAAGTTGGCGGTGCCGACCGCGACGGCGCTGGCGCCGGCGGCGACGAAGGCGAGCGCGTCCTCCCCGCGCTCGATGCCGCCCATCCCGATCACGGGGATCGAGACCGCCGCCGCGACCGCGCTCGTCTGACCGAGCGCGATCGGCCCGATCGCCGGCCCCGAGAGCCCGCCTCGGCCGGCGCCGAGCCACGGCTCGAGCGTCGCCGGGTCGATCGGCGCCGACTTCAGCGTGTTGACGAGGGAGACCGCGTCCGCCCCGCCCTCCTCGGCGGCGATCGCGATCCCGGCCGGGTCGGCCACGTTCGGCGTCAGCTTCACGATCAGCGGCTTGTCGGTGAGGTCGCGGACCTCGCGCAGGAGCAGAAGGGTCTCGCCGGGCTGCTCGCCCACGATCAGCCCGGACTTCACGTTCGGGCAGGACACGTTCAGCTCGACGGCGGCGACCTCCTCGCGGCCGGCGACGCCCTCGATCAGGCGGGTGAACTGCTCGGCGCTCGTGCCCATCACCGAGACGACGAGCGGCACGGGCAGCTCAGCGAGCGCCGGCAGGTCGTGAACGAGGAAACCCTCGAGCCCCTTGTTCGGCAGGCCGATCGAGTTGACCATGCCCGCGGGCGTCTCGAAGATCCGCGGCGGCGGGTTGCCCGCGCGGGGCTCGGGGGTGATCGTCTTCGAGACGAACGCGGAGAAGGGGAAGCGCTCGAGCAGGGGGTCGCCGAAGGCGCGGCGCGCCGCGATCGCGTCGAAGGTGCCCGACCCGTTCAGGACCGGATGCTCGAGGCGCAGGCCGCAGAGGTCGATCGAGAGGTCCGCCATCGTCAGTGCCCCGCCCCGGCGACGAGCGCGGTCTCGATCTCCTCGCCGCGGACGACCGGCCCGTCGACGCACAGGCGCATGTACCCGCCCCCGGCGAGCGGCACCGCGCAGCCGAAGCAGGCGCCGTACCCGCACGCCATCGGGGACTCCATCGCGAGCTCGCAGGCGACGCCTCGGTCGGCGCACATCCGTCGCACCGCCTCCAGCATCGCGGGCGGCCCGCAGGCGTAGACGGCCGCGGACCGCGCGGCGTCCTCGCCCTCGAGCAGGACCGCGAGCAGGTCGGTGACGTAGCCGCGGTGGCCGGCGTGGCCATCCTCGCTGGCGAGGCGCACCTCCGAGCAGTCGAAGAGCTCGGTCCCGCCGGAATGGGCGCGGTCGCGGAAACCGAGGAGGGCCCGCGTCGGCACCCCGCGGGCCGCGAGTGCAGCCCGCCAGACCGCGAGCGGGGCGATCCCGATCCCGCCGCCGACGAGGATCGCTCCGGCTGCCTCGGGGTTCAACTCGCGCGGCGCCGAGAACGGGCGGCCGAGCGGCCCGGTGAGCTCGACCGGAGCGCCGGGCTCGAGCCCGGCGAGCACGCCGGTGCCGGGGCCGACGGCCTCGAGCAGGAAACCGAGCTCGACCCCGCCCTCGCCCCGCGCGGCGGTGGCGAAGGAGAAGGCGCGCGGGAGGTAGGGACGGCCGCCCGCGCTCCCCCAGCCGGCCGCGGTCAGCATGTAGAACTGGCCCGCCGCGGGATCCGGCCCGTCGCCGTCGCGCACGGTGAAGATCCGGTAGCCGCCGGTGTCGCGGGCGCCGGTCACCTCGCAGCGCCGCCGCCCAGGCGGCGCGAGCACCCGGTCGGCCGCCGCGGCCCCGTTGCCGCCGCTCACGTCGAGGCCCGCGCCTCGGTGTCCCGGCGGGCACTCTCGGCCGAGTCGGCGTGGAGCTCCTGGAGGCTCCGCGGCTCGGCCTGGACGGAACGCTGGGCGAAGATCGCGCGCGCGGCGGCGGAGGCACCGGTCATCGTCGTGATGCAGGGCAGGCCGTGGCGGACTGCGGCGTTGCGGATCTCGTAGCCGTCCGAGCGCGCGCCGGAGCCCGTCGGCGTGTTGATGACCATGTCGACCTCGCCCCGCGTGATGTAGTCGACGACGTGCGGCGAGCCCTCGCCGATCTTGTTGATCTTGTCGACGGGCACGCCCATCCGCGAGATCGCCTGGGCGGTGCCCGCGGTCGCGATGATCCGGAACCCGAGGTCGTGGAAGCGGGCGGCGATCTGGGTGGCGGCCGCCTTGTCGTTGTCCGTGACCGTGATGAAGAGGGTGCCGTCGGTCGGCAGCGCGACGCCGGCGGCGGCCTGGGCCTTGCCGAACGCGGTCGGGAAGTCGAGCGCGACCCCCATCACCTCGCCGGTCGACTTCATCTCGGGACCGAGGACCGAGTCTGCGCCGGCGAAGCGCTGGAACGGGAGCACGGCCTCCTTCACCGAGATGTGGCCGTTCGGCATCGGCGGCAGGTGCTGGTCGGCGAGGGGCTCGCCGAGCATGAGGCGGCAGGCGATCTTGGCGAGCGGGGCGCCGACGGCCTTGGAGACGAACGGGACGGTGCGCGAGGCGCGCGGGTTCGCCTCGATCACGTAGAGCTCGCCCCCGGCGACCGCGTACTGGATGTTGATCAGGCCGATCACGCCGAGCTCGAGGGCGATGCGCTCGGTCGTCTCCCGGATCTCGGCGAGCATCTCCTCGCCGAGGCTCATCGGGGGCAGCACGCAGGCGGAGTCGCCCGAATGGACCCCGGCCTCCTCGACGTGCTGCATGACGCCGGCGACGTGGCAGCTGGTGCCGTCGGCGAGCGCGTCGACATCGACCTCGATCGCGTCCTCGAGGAAGCGATCGAGGAGCAGCGGGTGCTCCTGGTCGGCCTTCACGTTGGCCTCGACGTAGGCGGCTAGCCCATCCGTCGAGTAGCAGATCTCCATCGCCCGCCCACCGAGCACGTAGGAGGGCCGGACGAGGAGCGGGAACCCGACGTCCTCGGCGATCACCTGCGCCTCCTCGGCCGAGAGCGCGGTCCCGTAGGGCGGGTGCTTGATCCCCAGCCGGCGCAGGAGCGCGCCGAAGCGCCCGCGGTCCTCGGCGAGGTCGATCGCGTCGACCGGCGTGCCGAGCAGCTCGACGCCGGCCTCCTCGAGCGCCTTCGCCAGCCGCAGCGGCGTCTGGCCGCCGAACTGGACGATCACGCCCTCCGGCCCCTCCTGCGCGCAGACGGCGAGCACGTCATCGGCGGTGAGCGGCTCGAAGTAGAGGCGGTCGGAGGTGTCGTAGTCGGTCGAGACCGTCTCGGGGTTGCAGTTGACCATGACCGCGTCGCGGCCGGAGTCGCGGACCGTCATCGCCGCGTGCACGCAGCAGTAATCGAACTCGATCCCCTGCCCGATCCGGTTCGGGCCCGCGCCGAGGATGACGACCGAGTCGCGCGTGCCGCGCCGGACCTCCGATTCGGAACGCGTTCGTTCGTGCGCCGAGTAGTAGTAAGGCGTGCGCGCCTCGAACTCGGCGGCGCACGTGTCGACCGAGCGGTAGGTGCGGGTGAGCCCGGCGGTCCCGTCCCCCTCGCAGGCGAGCGCGCGCAGCTCGCGCAGGAACCAGGGGTCGACCTGCGTCCGGCGATGGAGCTCCTCGACGTCCACGCCGCGGCGGAAGGCCTCCGCGACGAGGTCGAAGCGGTCCCAGCTCGGCGTTTCGAGGCGCTCGAGCAGGTCCCCGGTCGAGGCCGGGATCTCGGCCGCGGAGTCGAGCTCGCGCGAGCGCATCGCCTTCGCGAAGGACTCGCGGAAGGTGCGCCCGATCGCCATCGCCTCGCCGACCGACTTCATGTGGGTGGTGAGGCGGCCCTCGGACCCGGGGAACTTCTCGAAGGCGAAGCGCGGCACCTTGGTGACGACGTAGTCGATCGTGGGCTCGAATGCCGCGGGCGTGGCCTCGGTGATGTCGTTGGGGATCTCCTCGAGCGCGTAGCCGACAGCGAGCCGGGCGGCGATCTTGGCGATCGGGAAGCCGGTCGCCTTCGAGGCGAGCGCGGAGGAGCGCGAGACGCGCGGGTTCATCTCGATCACGACGATCTCGCCGGTCTCGGGGTTGACGGCGAACTGGACGTTCGACCCGCCGGTCTCGACCCCGACCGCGCGGATCACGCGCAGGGCCTGGTCGCGGAGCTCCTGGTAGAGGTGGTCGCTCAGGGTCTGCGCCGGCGCGACCGTGACCGAGTCGCCCGTGTGGACGCCCATCGGGTCGACGTTCTCGATCGAGCAGATCACGACGACGTTGTCGTTTAGATCGCGCATGACCTCGAGCTCGAACTCGCCCCAGCCGAGCACGGACTCCTCGACGAGGACCTGGTTGATCGGGCTCGCCGCGAGCCCCTCGGAGACGACCTGGGCGAGCTCGGCCTGGGTCCTCCCCACCCCGCCGCCCTGGCCGCCGAGCGTGAAGGCCGGGCGCACGATCGCCGGCAGCGCGATCTCCCCGGCGGCGACGCCGCGCTCGACCTCGGCGACCGAGGTGACGATCCGCGACCACGGCACCCGCAGGCCGGCGCCCTCCATCGTCTCGCGGAAGGCCTCCCGGTCCTCGGCGCGGTGGATGGCGTCGTAGTCGGCGCCGATCAGCTCGACTCCGTAGCGCTCGAGGGTGCCGTCGTCGTGGAGGTCCTTGGCGAGGTTGAGGGCCGTCTGGCCGCCGAGCGTCGGCAGGAGCGCGTCCGGGCGGTCGCGCTCGATGATCCGCGCCACCGACTCGGGCTGCAGGGGCTCGACGTAGGTGCGGTCCGCGAACTCGGGGTCGGTCATGATCGTCGCCGGGTTCGAGTTGACGAGCACGATCTCGTACCCCTCCTCGCGCAGGACCTTGCAGGCCTGCACGCCGGAGTAGTCGAACTCGGCCGCCTGGCCGATCACGATCGGCCCGGAGCCGATCAGCAGGATCTTCTCGATGTCGGTGCGCCTAGGCACCCGCTGCCTCCTCCGCGGCGGCGTGCGCGGCGAACGCGGTCGCGGCGCGGAGCCGGCCGCCCTCGACCTCGCAGAGCAGGGCGTACTCGCTCTCGACCGGATCCGAGCCGTCGCGGCCGGCCAGCGTCAGGTGGCCGAGCACGAGGACCCGGCCCCCGTCGGCGTCGCGCACGTCGTCGACCCGGAAGGAGACGTTGGTGACGCTCGTGACCAGCTCCTCCAGGTAGTGGCGATAGCCCTCCCTGCCCACGTAGGTCTCGGTCCCCGTGCCGACCATCGTCGGGCGCCACTCGAGCTCGGGCGCGCAGATCTCGGCGAAGTGGATGTCGATGCCCTGGAGGCCCTCGCGCTCGATGATCTCGACGACCCGCATGACGAGCTCGCGTTCGGCGCTCTGCTCGGCGGCCATCATGCGCTCGCCAGCCCCAGGAAGCGGTCGAAGAGATGGCGGGCGTCGTGCGGTCCCGGCCCGGCCTCGGGGTGGTACTGAACGGTGCAGCCGGGGACGTCCTTCAGGACGAGGCCTTCGACGGTGCGGTCGTAGAGGTTCAGGTGGGAGAGCTCGGCGGCGCCGAAGTCGGTCTGCCAGCGCACGGGCTCGTCGGCCTCGATCCGCTCGCCGCCGTCGGGCGGGCGGACCGCGAACCCGTGGTTTTGCGACGTGATCTCGATCCGGCCCGAGCCGAGCTCCTTCACCGGGTGGTTCGCGCCGCGGTGGCCGAAGGGGAGCTTGAAGGTGTCGAGCCCCACCGCGCGGCAGAGGAGCTGGTGACCGAGGCAGATGCCGACGACCGGCTTCTTCCCGACCACGCCGCGGACGCTCGAGACGACGTAGTCGAGCGCCGCCGGATCCCCGGGGCCGTTGGCGAGGAAGACCAGGTCGGGCTCCTCGCGAAGCACGTCCTCGGAGGACGAATCGCACGGCAGCAAGGTCAGCCGGCAGTTCCGCTCGCGGAACTGACGAATGATGCTGTGCTTGATGCCGGTGTCGAGGCCGACGACGTGGGGCCCGGAGCCGGGGATGCGGACGGGCTCGCCGGGGGTGACGGTACGGGCGAGGTCGGCGCCCCGCATCGACGGCTCGGCGTCGACGCGCTCGCGGGCCTCGGCCTCGGCGACCTCGGCGGCGAAGATGCCGCCGCGCATCGCGCCGCGATCACGGATGTGGCGGACGAGGGCGCGGGTGTCGACGCCGGAGATCGCGGGCACGCCGGTGTCGCGCAGCCAGTCGAGCCAGCCGCCCTCGGCATCGGCGGCGTCCTCGAAGTTCTTCGCGTCGCGCATCACGACGCCCCGCGCCTGCGGGCGCTCGGACTCCATCGCCTGCGCGGAGACGCCGTAGTTGCCGACGAGCGGATAGGTGTAGGTGATGATCTGGCCCGCGTAGGAGGGGTCGGTGAGCGCCTCCTGGTAGCCGGTCATCGCGGTGTTGAAGACGACCTCCCCGAGGGCGGCGTCGGCGGCGCCGCAGAGCTCGCCGTCCAGGCGGGTGCCGTCCTCGAGCAGGAGGTATCCGGGCGCCTCGCTCACTTGACCAGCGCCTGCACTTGCTTGAACTCGGGCGCGTCGGAACCCCGCAGGAGCTCGAACAGCGCGGCCTCGATGCTGGTGACCACGGCGCCGGCGCGCTCCATCTTGTGCAGCCCGAGCTGCTTGTTCTCGGCGGTGCGCGAGCCGACCGCGTCCTCGGCGACGTGGGTCTCGACACCGCGGCCGAGCAGGTCGAGGACCGTCTGGTTCACGCAGACGTGCGTCTCGATGCCGCAGACGAGCGCCTGGTCGCGGTCGCCGAGGTCGAAGCCCTTCGCCTCGGCGGCGGAGAAGCAGAGCTTCTCGACCGGTTCCGCGTCCTCGGGAAGGTGGTCGGCGACCTCGGGGACGGTCGCGCCGAGGCCCTTCGGGTACTGCTCGGTGACGATCACCGGGACGCCCATCGCCTTCGCGCCCTCGACCAGCTTCGCGCTCGCCGCGGCCACCGCGCCGAAGTCGGGGAGCGCCTTGCGGAAGGCCTCCTGGACGTCGATCACGACGAGCGCGGTGCGCTCGCGGTCGAGCTTGGCCGGGGCGCTCACGAGGCGACGCCCATCGCGAAGCTCCGCTGGCGGTAGGCGACGCCGCCGGCGGCGAGGGTCATCAGCACGCGCCCGCGCAGCGTGTGGCCGTGGAACGAGGAGTTCTCCGAGCGGCTCTCCCACCCCTCGGCGGCGGCCTCCCACTCGGCGTCGCGGTCGACCAGCACGAGGTTCGCCTCGCTGCCGGGCGCGAGGCTGGGGCGCTCGAAGCCGAACGGCTCGGCGCCCGCGGTGAGCCGGTCGATCACGATCGCGAGGTCGAGGACGCCGGGCAGGACCAGCTCGGTGTTCAGGATCGCGAAGGCGGTCTCGAGGCCGATCACGCCCATCGCGGCCTGCTCGAAGGGGACCTCCTTCTCCTCCGGCGCGTGCGGGGCGTGGTCCGTGCCGATGCAGTCGATGAGGCCGGAGCGGAAGCCGTCGATCAGCGCCTGGCGATCGTCCTCGGTGCGGAGCGGCGGGTTCATCTTGTAGCGGGAGGCGTCGAGGCTGCGGACCGCCTCGTCGGTGAGGGTGAGGTGGTGCGGGGTGACCTCGGCGGTGACGCGGACGCCGGCCTCCTTGGCGAGGGCGATCGCCTCGACCGAGGCGCGGCAGGAGAGGTGCTGGACGTGGATCCGGGCGTCCTCCTCGCCGGCGAGCGCGGTGTCGCGGGCGATCGTCGCCGACTCCGAGACCGCGGGGATCCCGGCGAGGCCGAGCGCTGCCGAGACCGCGCCCTCGTGCATGACGCCGTCGCCGGAGAGGTCGGGGTCCTCCTCGTGGAGGGCGATCGGGAGGCCGGCGAGGCGCTGGTACTGGAGGGCCTTGCGCAGCATGCGGGCGCTCGCGATCGGGAGGCCGTCGTCGGAGAATCCGGCCGCACCGGCGTCGCGGAGCTCGGCCATGTCGGTGAGCACCTCGCCGCGCATCCCCCGGGTGACGCACGCGAGGAAGCCGACGCCGACGCTCGCCTCGTGCTCGGCCTGCTCGCGCAGGGCGCGCACGTCGGCCGCGGTGTCGACCGGCGGGTCGGTGTTGGCCATCGCGAGGATCGCGCAGAAGCCGCCCGCCGCGGCCGCCCGCGAGCCGGTCTCGATGTCCTCCTTGTGCTCCTGGCCGGGGGTTCGCAGGTGGACGTGCGGGTCGAAGAAGGCCGGGTAGACGTCGTGGCGCTCGGCGTCGACGACCTCCGCGCCGTCGGGCTCGGCCGCCTCGCCCGGCGCGGCGAGCTCGGCGACCCGGCCCTCGCGCACGACGACGTCGTGGCTGGCGTCGATGCCGGCGGCGGGGTCGAGGACGCGGGCCCGGCGCAGGACGAGGTCGGCGGGATCCCCCCGCCGCAGCGAGAGGTCGGAGATCGGGGCGAGCTCGCTCATGCCGGCTGACCGATCGTCGGCGGGGTCTCGGGCACCGGCTCCGTCGTGGGCTCCTCGCGGACGCCACGCGGACCCTGGCCGGCGAGGAGCTCGTAGAGGATCGCCATCCGGACGACCAGCCCGCTCTCGACCTGGGCGGTGATCAGCGAGCTCGGCGAGTCGATCACGTCGGGGGCGAGCTCGACGCCGCGGTTCACGGGGCCCGGGTGCATGAGGAGCTGGCGGGGGCCGAGCCGGCGGCCGTGGATCTGGTAGCGCGCCGCGTACTCGCGCAGCGAGGGCACGAAGCTCTCCCCCATGCGCTCGAGCTGCATCCGCAGCGCGTAGACGACGTCGGCCTCGGCGAGCCCGTCGAGCGTGTACGCGGTCTCGCAGCCGAGCGCCTCGATCCCGGCGGGGATCAGGGTCGGAGGCCCGGCGACGGTGACCTCGGCGCCCATCGCGGCGAAGGCGAGGATGCAGGAGCGGGCGACGCGGCTGTGGAGGACGTCGCCGACGATCCAGATCCGCTTGCCCTCGAGCGAGCCGAGCCGGCTGCGCAGCGTGTAGACGTCGAGGAGGGCCTGGCTGGGGTGCTCGTGCTTGCCGTCGCCGGCGTTCACGACCGTGGCCTCGGTCCAGCGGCTGACCAGGTCGGCGGCGCCGACGTACGGCGAGCGGATCACGATCGCGGCGGGGTCGTAGGCGGAGAGGGTCGCGACCGTGTCCTTGAGCGACTCGCCCTTGTCGACGGCGGAGCCCGCGGACTTGATCGAGACGACGTCGGCGGAGAGCCGCTTGGCGGCGAGCTCGAACGAGGACTGGGTGCGCGTCGAGGACTCGTAGAAGAGGTTCACGATCGTCCGGCCGCGCAGGGTCGGGACCTTCTTGATGTCGCGGCGGCCGACCTCGGCGAAGCTGTCGGCGCGCTCCATGAACCGCTCGATGTCGGCTCGGTCGAGATCCTCGACCGAGAGCAGGTGCTTCATCGGCTCTCCTCCTCACGAGAGTCTGGGGAGATCGTGACCTCATCAACCCCGTCGGATTCCTCCACGCGCACGTAAACCCGCTCCGTGCGGGAAGTCGGCAGGTTCTTGCCGACGTAGTCCGGGCGGATCGGAAGCTCGCGGTGGCCGCGGTCGATGAGCGCGGCGAACTGGAGGCGGCTCGGGCGCCCGTAGTCGAAGAGGGCCTCGATCGCGGCGCGGGCGGTACGGCCGGTGAAGAGCACGTCGTCGACGAGCACGATCGTGCGGGAACCGAGGTCGAAGTCGAGGTGCGAGGAGTGGACGATGGGCGCGTCCGGGCGAGCGGAGACGTCGTCGCGGTAGAAGGCGATGTCGAGGTCGCCGAGCGGGACCTCGTCGCCGCTCATCTCGCCGACCAGCGCGTGCAGGCGGCGGGCGAGGATCGCGCCGCGGGTGTGGATGCCGACCAGGGCGAGGCCGTCCGAGCCCGCGTTCTTCTCGACGATCTCGTGCGCGATCCGCACCAGGGTGCGGCGTAGATCGTCGCGATCGAGCACGACCTTCTCTGAGTTCGCTCCCGCGGGGGAGCTTGGTTCCACCACTTACTCGCGCCCCTTCCTGGCCTCGCTGGACCGGGTTAAAGGAACCGACGGGGAAACCGTAGCACCGGGCGCCGCGGGAACGGCACGGAGGTGGGAGGCTTTCGCCGGTGAATGCGGAGACCGCACGGGCGATCGCCTCGCACGAGGCGGCCGGGCGCCGGTTCGAGGCCGCGGGCGTCGGCAGCTTCGCGCTGGATGAGGGCGAGGGCGAGGCGGCCGTCCTCGTCCACGGGGTGCCGTCGTCGTCGTATCTGTACCGCAAGGTCGCGCCGCTCCTCGCGGCGCGCGGGCTGCGGGCGGTCGCGTTCGACTTCCCCGGGCTCGGGCTGGCGAAGCGGCCCGAGCGGTTCGACTACTCGTGGTCGGGGCTGGCGGGGTGGATGGGCGCCGCGCTCGAGGCGCTCGCGGTCGAGCGCTGCCATCTCGTCGTCCACGACATCGGGGGGCCGATCGGCTTCGAGTGGGCGATCCGCAACCCGGAGCGGGTGCTGTCGCTGACGGCGCTCAACACGATGGCCGAGGTCGCCGGCTTCCGGCGGCCGTGGTCGATGCACCCGTTCTCGGTGCGCGGCCTCGGCGAGCTATGGCTGCGCTCGCTCAACCGGTGGGCGTTCTCCGAGCTCTTCTACCTGCAGGGGGTGGGCCAGCGCTCGGCGGTGCCGCGGGACGAGGTCTTCGCCTACTACGACCTGCTGAAGCGGGAGGACGGGGGTCGCGCCTTCCTGCGGATCATGCGCGGCTTCGAGCTGACGCGGGCGAAGGAGGACTTCTTCCGAGCGGGGCTCGGGGCGCGTTCGTGGCCCGCGCAGGTGGTCTGGGGCGCCGAGGACCCGGCGCTCGGGCGCGAGCACATGCGCGGCGTCGCGGCGATGCTGTCGGTGGCGCCGGCCGAGCTGCCGGCGAAGCACTTCCTTCAGGAGGACCAGGCGCCGGCGATCGCGGACGCTGTCGCGGCGCTCGCCGGCGGCGGGGCCTAGTCGAACGCGACGAGGGTCCGGGCGCCGCGCGAGGCGACCTTCCCCCGCGGCGGGCCGCGCCGCCGCGGGGACGTCGCGGTCTCGCTAGCGCGCGAGGAGCGCGTCGAGGCG
>DASUSH010000082.1:0-35426 GCA_036375215.1 Solirubrobacterales bacterium | reverse complement strand
AGACCTTGGATCTGCGCGATGGTTGCGCGATGGTCCGCCCACGCACGGCAGCGAGAAGTGTGCGTTTCGGGGCATTGACGCCCGTCTGCGAAAGATGCCAGCATTCCGCACCGTTGAGCGGAATCCGAGGCTCAGGTAAAGCGCGCCCGACAGGATTCGAACCTGTGACCTTCGGTTTCGTAGACCGACGCTCTATCCGGCTGAGCTACGGGCGCGGGGGTCCGGGCGGTCGCCCCGGAGGGGCGCTTGGAGGGGCGCGCGCCGGGGGGCCGCGGGGACGGTTTCCTACGGCCCGTTGAACCCGCCCGCGAAGCAAGGCGCGCCGTTGCAGGTGTCGGTGATGTGGCTCTGCGCGTCCGGCTGCAGGAAGTCGGAGACCATCTGCATCTCGGCGGGGGCGACGCGCGGCAGGCCGTGCGGGTCGACCCCGGAGCGGTTCGGCAGGTTCGCGACCGGCGGCGGGTCGGTGCCGAGCACGTCGGGCGGCGGCGCCGGGTTGGCCCGGGTCGGGCCGCTGTCCCAGTAGACGATCGCCGAGTCCGTGAACGGGTAGCTCTGGATCGGGTCTATGCCCCAGCCCACCTCGACCCCGGGCCAGCGGCCCTCGTACACGACCGGGTTGTGGATCGAAGCGCCGATCGTGCGGGCCTCGACGTCGGCCTGCCAGGTGGTCACCTGGTGGTCGCCGAAGGCGACGTTCATCAGCACCTCGTGCGACGGCGTGTTCGGCAGGGGCGCGTCGGTCATCCGGTGCGCGTAGCCGTTCGCCTCGCTGCGGTCCCAGAGCATCTGGATCAGGGAGAGCGCGAGCTGCTGGGTCATCGGGTCCGGGTACGCGGGCCCGAGGATCGCCTTGTAGGTATCGAAGTCGATCGAGCGGTTGAGCAGGACCGAGTAGTTCATCGCCGGCACGCCCAGCGAGGCCCGGGTGAAGTCGGGCGCGACGGCGGTCAGGGCGCCGCCGAGGATCCCGCCCTGGCTGTTGCCGTTGTAGTAGAGGCGGGAGGTGTCGAGCGTCGACGGGCTCGACGGGTCGGCCTGGTTCGCGCGGAACGCGTTGCTGCTCGCGAACCCGCCCGGGTGGATCATCAGCCGGCCCAGGAAGAGCTCGCACAGCAGCCCCTGCTGGACCCGGTCGGTGAGCTGCGGGAAGTTCCCGAGGTCGGTGAGGATGTTCGAGGCGATGTTGCCGATGTCCGGGTTCGAGAACCCGATCGTGTCGGTCGCGCAGACGACGAAGTTGTGGGTCTGCCCGATCAGCTGCTGCGGGTTCGAGGTCGCCTCGTTGGCGCTGCCGAGCAGACCGTGGCCGTAGACCTGGGGGCGCGCCGGCGTCGCGCCCGGGGCGACCGCGACGCGCGGGATCATGCAGTTGAAGTTCGCCGTCCAGGTGCCGTTCTGGCTCGGCAGCCCGTTCGGGCCGAGCTGGAAGGTCCCGCCCGGAGCGCAATCGGGCACCAGGTAACAGGGGACCTGGAAGGTGCCGCGCACCCGGCGCGCCATCTCCGGGTCCTGGGCGGGGGTGAAGTCCTCGACCGAGTCGACCGTGAAGCTCGGCGAGTTGCCCTGCACGGTGACGTCGGAGAGGTCGGTGTCGCCGAGCTGCGCGAACGCGTCGTCGCGGATCGCGAGCATCCGCTCGGCGATGTTCGCGTCGCTCGCGACCGTGAAGTCCCAGGCGAGGTAAAGGTTTGCGCGGTCGATCTCAGCGTTGCGCAGGTTCTTGAAGACCTTCTCGAAGCGCTTGCGCTGCCGTTCGATCGGCTTCTTCTTCGAGGGCAGGTCGTCGCGGTAGTAGCGGAAGCCCTGCGGCGCGGTGATGTCGTCGCCGGTCTCGTCCTCGAGGTTTCGCATCGCGACGATGTAGCGCTCGCCGGGGTCGTAGTTCACCGCCGGGTGGATCAGGAGCGACGTGCTCTCGGGCGTCGTCGCGTTCGCGTCGAGCTCGGCCCAGATCGGCTGGCGCTCGCCGGTCCTCGCGTTGATCACGACGATCGGCGCCTTCTTGCGAGCGTAATCGGAGAGCTCGTTGAGCGGGACCGGGTCGGTGTTCTCGAATGCGCCCGCGGTGTCGAGGCCGGGCACCTTCACGACCGCGGTCTGGCCCGGGCTGAAGCCGTCGTTGCCGTTGTAGGGGGCGGCGTCGATCGGCGCGCCGCTCGCGTTCACGGGCATCGCCGCGTCCCTGAAGTCGACGACGCGGCCTGTCTGCGTGTCGGGATCGCGCGCGGTGTGGAAGTCGTCGGGGAACGGCAGCATGCACTCGCCGCTCGGCTCGGCGATGAAGTCGCAGTCCTTCGCGTCCGCGAGGTCGATCCTGCGCGGCTTGCACCGGCCCGTGTCGCGGACGAGCTCGAACCTGCCGCTCGCCTTGCCCACGCCGACCTCGATCGCGCGCGCCTCGCACTCACTGATGTCGTCGAGCGCCGCGTCGTTCAGCCTCACGATGAGCTTCACCTTGCCCGTGTCGTTCGCCCTCGCCTTCTTCGACCTGCCCAGCTTCGTGAACTTCGGGACGTCGAACGTCTTTGAGCGCACCGACGTCTTCAGCTTGCCCGCCTCCTTGACCTTGGCGCGGACCCGGATCCCGTTCTTCTCGAGGATGTCCTTCTGGCCGTCGGTCAGGATCTTCAGCTTGCCCTTCGCCTTGGCGGCGAGCGGCTGGGGCGGCTCGGCTCCGAGCGCGGTCGACGTGGTCACGGCCAGGCCCGCGAGCACCACGAGCGTCGTCGACAGCGTCCGGATTCCTCGCAAGGTTCGCATCCCTTCGTTCGTGCCCTTCGGACCCCCGCTGGACCCCGCCCGTGGCGGCGACACTAATCGAAACTGGCCGCCCGGCCAAACGCCCGGCCCGTGTGCGAACATGTGTTCGTGTCCGGTGAGGCCACGATCCTGCATGCGGATGCGGATGCGTTCTTCGCCTCGGTCGAGCAGCGCGACGACCCGAGCCTGCGCGGCCGGCCCGTGGCGGTCGGCGGCGGCATCGTCACCGCGGCGAGCTACGAGGCGCGTGCCCACGGGGTCAGCGCGCCGATGGGGGGCGCGAAGGCGCGGCGTCTCTGCCCCGGCCTGATCACGGTCAAGCCGCGCTGGGAGGCCTATGTCGAGGCGAGCCGCGATCTCTTCCGGGTCTTCCGGGACACCGCGCCGGAGGTCGAGGGCCTCTCGCTCGAGGAGGCGTTCCTCGACGTCCGGGGGCTCGAGCGGATCTCGGGCACCCCGGTCGAGATCGCCGAGAGCCTGCGGGCAGAGGTCCGCGAGCGGGTCGGGCTGCCGCTGTCGGTCGGGATCGCGAGGACGAAGTTCCTGGCGAAGATGGCGAGCCGCGAGGCCAAGCCGGACGGCCTGCTGCGCATCCCGCCCGACCGCGAGCTCGCCTTCCTGCACCCGATGCGGGTCGAGAAGCTCTGGGGCGTCGGGCCGGCGACCGCGGCGAAGCTCCACGCCGCCGGGATCGAGACCGTCGCCCAGATCGCCGCCCTCGCCGAGGGCGAGCTCGTCGCGATCCTCGGGCGCGCCTCGGGTCGCCACGTCCACGGGCTCGCGCGCAACCGCGACCGGCGGCGGGTCCGGACCCACCGTCGCCGGCGCACGATCGGCACCCAGTCGGCCTTCGGCCTCTCGCGCCTTCCCGAGGAGTCCATCGACACGACCCTGATCGGCATCGCCGAACGCGTCGGCCGCCGGATGCGCGCGTCCGGGCTCGGCGGCCGCACGGTGATCCTGCGGATGCGCTTCGGCGACTACAACCGAGCGACCCGCTCGCGGACCCTCCGCGAGCCGACCTCCTCGACCCGCGTCCTGCTCGCGACGCTCCGCGAGCTGGTCGCCGAGGCGATGCCGGTGATCCGGCGACGCGGCCTGACGATGCTCGGGATCACGGTGGCGAACCTCACAGGCGGCGCCGGCGTCCAGCTCGAGCTGCCCTTCGAGCGGCCCGGCGCCGAGCTCGACGCCGCGCTCGACGAGCTGCGCGAGCGCTACGGCCCGAGGGCGATCGTGCGTGGCTCGCTGCTCGGCCGCGACCCGGGGATCGCGGCGTGGCTGCTGCCGGCCGGCAGCCGGAAGCCGCAGCCGCGATTGCGCCGCAGCGCACTCGGGTAGACGCCCCTCACGGCACCCGAATCAAGGAGGAAGAGATGTACATAGGCATTGGAGCGCTGCTCATCATCATCCTGCTGATCATCCTGCTGACCTAGGGAGCAGCCGGCCTACTGGCCGTCGAGCGCCGCGATCAGGAGGATCGAGGCCGCGGTGTAGTCGATCGCGGGCTCGGAGTTCACGTAGTTCGGACGGCGGTCCTCGTAGGAGGCCACCTTCGAGGAGTACTTGGCGAGCGCGGTCTTGCCCTTGCCGAAGCCCTGCTCGGCGAGCATCTCGAGGGGCGCCGGGCCGCCGACGACGGCGCCGTTCGGTAGCCCGTCCCCGAAGACGCTCGCCCAGTGGTGGAGCTGCTTCGGCGCCTTCGGGCCGAAGCCGGCGACGAAGCTCGCCCCCCACGGGTTGCGACCGAACAGGTAATCGCGCCCGCCCGCCGCGGTCGGGAGCCCGGCGGGGGAGACGCCGGCGCGGCCGGCGAGAGCGGCGGCGGTGCCGTAGCTGCCGATCTCGGCGGTCGTCCCCCACGAGAACGGGCCCGGGGCGCCGAAGGCGGTCTCGCGCGCGATCGCGCGGGCGTCGCTCGCGGCCTCGGCGAGCGCCCCGCAGCCGAGGTCGCGCGCCGCGGCGTCGGCGACCGGCGGCGAGCCGAGTGCGCCGCAGAGGTCGGCGGCGGCCAGCGACCCGATGTCGTAGACGCCGAATCCGATCCGGTTGTCGGTCGCCTGCAGGTGCTCGACGGCATCGGTGAGGAAGCCGGGCTCGCCGGTCAGCCGGAAGAGCATCATCGCGCCCGCGGCGAGGTCGTCCTCCGCGCTGTCGGTCTCGTAGAAGGCGCCCGCGACCTCGGGCAGGCCCCGCAACGGCCCGCCCGCCGCCTCGCCCGCGCCGTACCAGTCGCGCGCCTGCTGGGTCAGCGCCGCGCGCTGCGCTCCCGGCGGCTGGCGCATCGCCGCCAGCGCGAGCGCCGCCGCGGCCTTGCCGGCGACGTCGCCGCCCGTCCCGGGGTAGGCGACGCGCTGGCCGATCCCCGGCTCGCCGGAGGAGTCGTCCTCGGCCGGGTCGCGGAAGCCGGTGTCGTGGTCGCGGGAGTCCCCGACCTGGGCGATGAAGAGGCCGGGCTCGGGATGGGCGGCGACGAGCCAGCGGATGCCGACGTCGGCCTCGGAGCCGAGCGCGGCGGCGTCGGCCGGGTCGAGCACCGCGGCGAGCTGGAGCGCGGTCGCGGCGAACGCGGTCGTCTGCGTGAAGTGGATCATGTCGCCGGCGTCCATCCAGCCGCCCTGGAGCGCGAGCCGGCGGCCATCGGGAAGGACCGCGTCGTTCAGGTGCGCCGGGCCGTGCAGGAGCGCCGGCTCGGAGCCGTCGCGGTTCGTGGCGAAGTAGTCGAGCATCGTCTGGATCGCCGGGCGCGCCCCCTCCGCGAGCACCCGCCACGGCTTCGAGCGCTCGCCGCCGGCGCTCACCCGGTAGGCGCCGGGCGCGCTCGCGGCGGACAGGTCGGCGGCGTACGCGTGCTTCCAGGGGCCGCTGAACCCATTCGCGGGGCGCAGCTTCCCGCCCAGGCCCCGCCCGGGCCCGGAGACCTGGAAGCGCTCGCCGCCGAGGTTGCGGTCGCTGGCGACGATCGCGACCTTGGCGTCGCCGGGCGCGCTCGGGCCGCCGGTTCGGACCACGGTCGGCAGCCCCTTTGCGCCCGCGGCCGCGGGCACGGCGAGGAGCGCAGCGAGGACCGCGAGCAGGGCGCCGCGGACGAGGCGGATAGGCTCGCGCCGGGTGCGATGAACGAGCGCCTCTCCTCTTCCGACATGTCGAGCCTGCTCGCCGAGCGGGGGCCGATCCACGTCCACGTCGGAGCGACGATCGTGCTCGACGGCGAGCCGCCGGACTTCGCCGCGTTCCTCGGGCACGTCGACGCGCGGCTCAACCTGGTGCCGCGGTTCCGCCAGCGCGTCACCGAGGTCCCCCTCGGACTCTCGAACCCCGTCTGGTCCGACGACCGCGATTTCGATCTCGAGTGGCACGTTCGTCATCTCGCCCTGCCCCGCCCGGGCAATATCGCACAGCTCCGCGAGCTCGTCGGCCGGGTGATGTCGGAGCCGCTCGACTTCACCCGCCCGCTCTGGCAGCTCTACCTGATCGAGGGCCTCGAGGGCGATCGCCACGCGGCGATCTCGAAGACCCACCACGCGCTCGTCGACGGGGTCTCGGCGGTCGACGTCGGCACGATCATGCTCGACCCGAACCCGGAGGGAACGGAGATGGAGATGCCGGGCGAGCGCGTCGACGCCGACGAGCCGAGCCCGGAGATGCTGCTCGTGCGGGGTGCCCGCGACCGAATCCGCAAGCCCCTGCACGCCGCCCGCAAGGCGGCGCTCGACGCCGTGACGATGCCGCGCGAGACGGCGGGCCGGGTGATCCGCACCGCGGAGGGCTTCACGAGCCTCGCCGCCGGAGGGCCGAGCGCGAAGCGCATGTCGCTGAACGTCGAGATCGGCCGCGATCGCCGGGTCGGCTTCGCGGCGACCACCCTGGACCGGATCAAGGCCGCCCGCGGCGACTCGGGGGCGACCGTGAACGACGTGATCCTCTCGGTCGCGACCGGCGCCCTCCGGCTCTTCCTCGAGCGCCGCGGCGACCCGGTGCCCGAGCAGCTGGTGGCGCTCGTGCCGATGTCGATCCGCCGGCCCGAGGAGCAACACGACCTCGGCAACAGGATCGCGACGCTCCTCGTCCCGCTGCCGCTCGGCGAGCGCGATCCGGCCCGCCGGCTGGCGACGATCCGCGCGACGACGACGAGGCTCAAGGAATCCGAGCAGGCGCGCGCCGCATCCCTCGTGATCGAGGCGACCGGTTGGGCGCCCCCGACCATAAACCGGGTGCTGTCCGCGGCGATGACCAGGCCGCTCACCTGGAACATGGTGATCTCGAACGTACCCGGCCCGCAGATGCCCTTCTACCTGCTCGGCGCCCGGATGCGCGAGGTCTACCCCTTCGTGCCGCTCTCGCCCCAGGGGCACGCGCTGTCGATCGGCGTCGTGAGCTACGACGGCGGCGTCTTCTTCGGCCTCGCCGGGGACCGCGAGGCCGTCCGTGACATCGACGGCCTGGCGGCGGCGATCGACGAGACGATCGCGGAGCAGGCCTGAGGGGTCTGACCCCTTTAGGTCCTTGACCCGCTCATGTGCGAGGCGGAGAGGGAGGGATTCGAACCCTCGAGAGAGCTTGCGCCCCCTACTCGCTTAGCAGGCGAGTGCCTTCAGCCACTCGGCCACCTCTCCGGGGGGCCGGATTGTAGATCGCTGGTTAGGCTCGCCGGGTGACGGACCAGGGGCTCTACCGGCGCTACGAGCGCGCCTTCGGCCAGCTCGAGCCGCCGTTCGCCTACGTCGACCTCGACGCGCTCGCGGCGAACGCCCGCGCCATGGTCGCGATGGCCGCCGGCAAGCCGATCCGGGTCGCGACGAAGTCGGTCCGCTCGGCCGACGTCCTGCGCCGGGTGCTGGCGATCGACGACGGGTTCCGCGGTCTGCTCACCTTCACGGCGGCGGAGTCGCTCTGGCTCGCCGGGCAGGGCTTCGAGGACCTGGTCTGCGCCTACCCGACCACCGACCGCCGCGCGATCGCCGAGCTCGCCGACCTGACCGCGGCCGAGCCGGAGACGGCGCCCGTGCTGATGGTCGACTCGGTCGAGCACCTCGACCTGGTCGAGTCGGCGGCGGGCGGGCGCCCGGAGCCGATCCGCGTCGCGATCGAGGTCGACGCGGGATGGTGGCCGCTCGGCGGGCGGCTCAAGGTCGGCCCGAAGCGCTCGCCGGTGCGCACGCCCGAGCAGGCGAAGGCGCTGGCGCTCGAGATCGACCGGCGCGGCGGGGTGCGGCTGGTCGGCCTGATGGCCTACGAGGGCCAGGTCGCCGGAGTCGGCGACGCGGCCCCCGGGAACCCCCTTAAGAACATCGCCGTGCGGGCGATGCAGGGCGCCTCGATGCGGGAGATCGCGCCGCGCCGGGCCGCCGTCGTCGCCGCCGTCACCGAGGTGGCGCCGCTCGAGTTCGTGAACGGCGGCGGCACCGGCAGCCTCGAGCGCACCGCGGCCGAGGACGCCGTGACCGAGGTCGCGGCCGGCTCCGGCCTCTACGACCCGGTGCTTTTCGACGGTTACCGCTCGCTCGAGCTGCGGCCCGCCGCGGGCTTCGCGCTCGCCGTCTCCCGTCGCCCCGGGCCCGGCGTCGCCACCCTTCTGGGCGGCGGCTACATCGCCTCGGGCCCGCCCGGCAAGGACCGCCTGCCCGAGCCCTTCCTTCCCTCCGGCCTGCGCTTCGACCCGCTCGAGGGCGCCGGCGAGGTGCAGACGCCCGTCCTGGGCGCCGCCGCCGCCGAGCTCCGCGTCGGCGACCGCGTCTACCTGCGCCACGCGAAGGCGGGCGAGCTATGCGAGCGCTTCGAGGTCCTCCACCTGATCGCGGGCGAAGAGGTCGTGGACGTCATCCCGACCTACCGCGGGGACGGCAAGACGTTCCTCTAGGCCTCGGCGGCGGCGCGCACCGGCCCGAGGACCCGGTCGGTGTAGGCGTTGCGGAAGACGCCCTCGGGATCGAGGCGGGCGCGCGCGGCCTGGAACTCGTCCCATCGCGGATAGAGGCCGGCGAGCGTCTCGGCCGTCTGGAAGTGGCGCTTGCCCCAGTGAGGTCGGCCGCCGTGGTCGGCCATCACGCCCTCGACGGCGCGGAAGTAGGTCTCCCAGTCGAGCCTTCGGTCCTGGTGGACGGCGACGTAGCAGGCATCGCGATCGTGGCTGGGGCTGAGGTCGGCGTCGTCTGCCGCGACGAAGCGGACCTCGATCGGGAAGGCGACGCCGAGCTCCGGCCGCGCGGCGATCTCGAGCACTCGCGGAACGACCTCGGCGGCGTGCTCGCGCGGCACCGAGTACTCCATCTCCGTGAACTTGATCCGCCGCTCCGAGGCGAAGACCTCGAAGGAGCGGTCGACCTTGGTCGAGCGCCCGACCCCGCGCGATGCGATCCTCGCCAGGGCGGGTGCCCGGCGCGGGAACGTCCGGCCGGCCAGGGCGATCAGCGAGCCGACCCAGTTCTCGACCACGACCTCCTGCAAGTAGACGGCCGCCGGTGAGCGCGGGCTCGGCGGCTCGTCGGTGCGGCGGCTCTCCCGGCAGAGCGCGGTCTCCGTGTGCGGGAAGACGTAGAACTCGAAGTGGTCGCTCCGGTTCAGCTCGTCCAGGTTGCCGAGGACATCGGCGAGCGGCTTCGGCGAGTCGACGCGGTTGAGCGTGAACGGCGGGACGCAGCGCACGGTGACCGCGTAGATCACGCCGAGTGCGCCGAGGCCGACGCGGGCGGCACGGAAGAGCTCGGGGTCGGACTCCGCGGAGATCTCGCGCAGGCCGCCGTCGGCGCCGACGAGCTCGATCGATGCGACCTGGGCGGAGAGGTTCACGAAGCGCGTGCCCGTGCCGTGCGTCGCGGTCGAGATCGAGCCGGCGAGCGTCTGGCGGTCGATGTCGCCGAGGTTCTCGAAGGCCAGCCCGCGCTCGTCGAGGCGGCGGTTGAGCTCGCCAAGGACGATCCCGGCCTCGACCTTGGCGAGGCCGCGCTCGGGGTCGGTCGCGAGCACGCGGTCGAGGTTGTCGAGGCAGAGCAGGACGCCGTCGCCGAGGGCGATGTCGGAGAACGAGTGGCCGGAGCCGGCGGCGCGGACCGAGCGCCCGGCCTCGCGCGCGCGCCGGACGGCGGCGATCAGCTCGTCGCGGTCCCGCGGGCGCTCGATCGCGGCCGGGCGACAGCGCTGGTCGCCGGCCCAGTTGCGCCACTCGCCCGCCACCGGCGCCTAGCCGCCCGCGAGGTAGGCGGCCTCGAACCGGTCGACCGCGGCCTTGGCATCGCCGAGACGGGCGCCGGTCGCGTCGCTGTAGAGCTTGACCGCGAGGACCTTCTTGTCCTCCCGCAGGAGGGCGACGATCTCGTCCTGCGGCACCTCCGGCGCCGGCGGCGGGAGCGGGTCGGAGGGGTCCGCCGGCGGGTCCCCCGGCCCGAGCCCCTCGCGCGCCTCGAGCCTGGCGACCCGGCGCTCGAGCGATCGGATCCTCTGCGCGAGCTCCGTCTCGGTCATGAGCGACGATCATAAGTCGGTGCAACGCGAGCCCGAGAGCGCCGCGATCGAGATCCGCGACCTGACGGTGGTCCGCGGCGGCGACGAGGTCCTCCACGGCCTCACGCTGCAGATCGCGCCCGGGCGGATCACGGGCCTGCTCGGACCGAGCGGCTGCGGCAAGACGACGCTGATGCGCGCCATCGTCGGCGTCCAGGTGGTCGCGGCGGGCGAGGTCCGCGTCCTCGGAGCCGAAGCGGGATCGGCGCCGCTGCGACGCCGGGTCGGCTACGTCACGCAGGCGCCCTCGGTCTACGGGGACCTCACGGTCCGCGAGAACCTCGAGTACTTCTCGAAGGTCCTCGCCGTTCCCGAGCGCCGAATCGACGAGGTGCTCGAGGCGGTCTCGCTCGAAGCGAGAGCCGGCCAGATCGTCGAGTCGCTCTCCGGGGGACAGCGCGCGCGTGTGTCGCTGGCGACGGCGCTCCTGAACTCGCCCGACCTGCTCATCCTCGACGAGCCGACGGTCGGGCTCGACCCCGTCCTGCGAGAGGAGCTTTGGGCGCGCTTCCACGAGCTCACCGAGCGGGGCACCACGCTGCTCGTCTCGAGCCACGTCATGGACGAGGCGAGCCGCTGTGACGCGCTGCTGCTCATGCGCGAGGGCGAGATCCTGCGCCAGGGCACGCCGGCGGAGCTCCGTCGGGACACCGGCGAGGAGGACATCGGCGGGGCGTTTCTCGCGCTGGTCGCCGCGGCGGAGTCCGGGGAGGCGCCTACGGGCCGGGGCGACGACCGATGAGCGCGCGGGGCTCGATCGCGACGGCCAGGCGGGTGCTGCGACAGCTCCGGCGCGACCCGCGCACGATCGCGCTCCTGCTGCTCGTGCCGGTGGCCCTGATCACCCTGCTCAAGTTCGTCTTCGACGGCCAGCCGCAGACCTTCCAGCGGATCGGCGCGCCGCTCGTCGGCCTCTTCCCGTTCACCACGATGTTCCTCATCACGTCGATCACGATGCTGCGGGAGCGCACGACCGGGACGCTGGAGCGCCTGATGTCCATGCCGATCGCGAAGTTCGACCTCCTGCTCGGATACGGCGTCGCGTTCGCGCTGGTGGCCTCGGTGCAGGCGGCCCTCACGGCCTCGGTCGCCTATGCCGCGCTCGACCTCGAGACCGCCGGGCCAGCCTGGGGAGTGATCGCGCTCGCGATCGCCAACGCCCTGCTCGGGATGTCGCTGGGCCTCTTCGTGAGCGCCTTCGCGCGCACCGAGTTCCAGGTGATCCAGTTCATGCCGGCGTTCATCTTTCCTCAGCTCCTGCTCTGCGGGCTCTTCGTCGACCGCGACCTGATGGCGCCGGCGCTGGATGCGGCCTCGTACGCCCTGCCGCTCACGTACGCGTTCGACGCGCTGGAGCGGGTCACGGCGGGAGAGGCGTTCGGCGGCGCCCTCGCGCTCGACGTGGCCGTCGTGGCCGGGGTGATCGCGGTCTCCCTCGCCCTGGGCGCGATGACGCTGCGCCGCCGGACGCCCTGACCGGGGCGATTTCGCGAAAGCGGGTATGAAGCGCGCGTGAGGCGCAGTCGCTCGTCGAGCCCGCGAGGCGTGCCGGCCGCCGGCGAGGCCGCGCTCCAGCCCGGGCCCGACGGCGGGCTGAAGCGGGCGATCACGCCGCCGCTGCTGCTGCTGTTCATCGTCGGCGACATCCTCGGCGGCGGCATCTACGCGCTCGTCGGCGAGGTCGGCGCCGAGACCGGCGGGGCGATCTGGGCCGCCTTCGGGCTCGCCCTGCTGATGGCGCTGTTCACGGCGGGGTCCTACGCCGAGCTCGTCTCGAAGTACCCGCACGCCGGCGGCGCCGCGCTCTACGTGAACCGCGCCTACAAGTCGCGCCTCGCCAGCTTCCTGGTCGCGTTCGCGGTGATGGCGTCCGGCGTCACGTCGGCGGCGGCCCTCTCCTCCGCCTTCGGCGGCGACTACCTGAGCGTGTTCATCGACGTCGACACGGTCGTCGCCGGGCTCTGCCTGCTCGCGTTGATCGCGGCGGTCAACCTCCGCGGGATCTCGGAGTCGGTGAAGCTGAACGTCGGCTTCACCCTGATCGAGGTCGGCGGCCTGCTCCTGATCGTGCTGATCGCGGCCGTCGCGCTCGGCCAGGGCGATGCCGACGTCGGCCGCGCCTTCGAGTTCAAGGAGGGCTCGAGCATCTTCGCCGCGACCCTCGCCGGCGCCGCGCTCGCCTTCTACGCGCTGATCGGATTCGAGGACTCGGTCAACGTCGCCGAGGAGGCGGAGGCCCCGAGGAGGAACTACCCGAAGGTGCTCTTCGGCGGCCTGCTGGTGGCCGGCTCGATCTACATGCTCGTGACGATCGGCGCCGCCGCGGTGGTACCGGTGGCCGACCTGGCGGCGTCCGACGGGCCGCTCCTCGAGGTCGTCAAGCAGGGCCCGCTCGGGATCGACACCAAGCTGTTCTCGGCGATCGGCCTGCTCGCGCTCTCGAACGGGGCGCTGATCAACCTGATCATGGCCTCCCGCCTCCTCTACGGGATGTCGCGCGAGAACGTCCTGCCCAAGCCGTTCGGCGCCGTGCTGCCCGAGCGGCGCACGCCATGGGTGGCGATCCTCTTCGTGACCGTCCTCGCCGCGATCCTCGTGATCACCGGCAACCTCGAGAAGCTCGCCGACACCACCGTCGCCCTGCTCGTGGTCGTGTTCGCGATCGTGAACGTGACCGTGCTCTGGCTCCGGCGCGACGAGGTCGAACACGATCACTTCCGCGTGCCCTGGCCGCTGCCGGTGATCGGCGTCGCGATCTCGATCGCGCTGCTCACCCAGGTCTCGGGCGAGGCCTTCGCCCGCGCCGGCCTGCTCATCGGGCTCGGCCTCGTGCTCTGGGCCGTCAGCTGGTTCTTCGTGCGCGACGGGGCCGAAACCGGCGATCATTAGCCTCCACCCGGAGGGGTGGCAGAGCGGTTGAATGCGGCGGCCTTGAAAGCCGTTGACCGGGGCTTCCTCGGTCCGTGGGTTCGAATCCCACCCCCTCCGTAGGCACCGCCGCCGTCCCGACCCGACCACCGTACGGGTGGTTTTCCCAGGACGGCGGCGGTTACGGCGACGGCCTCGCCGGGCGCCGGGAATCCGGGTGGGATCGCGGATTTGCAGGCGATTTACGTGGACGCGCAACAATTGGGGTGATGCTTCGCGGATCAGGTAGGGGCGGGATCGGGGCGCTCGCGATGTTGCTCGTCGTGCTGGCGCTGCCGGCGTCGGTGTGCGCGAAGGCGTACACCCCGCCGCCAAAGCACTCGTACTTCGGCGTCTCCGACACCGGCGTCGTCAACTCGTTCAAGAAGTTCCGGGGCGACGTCAAGTCGCACCCCGCGGTCATGCAGACGTTCCACACCTGGGGCTTTCACCCCTGGCGCGCCCTCAACCGCTGGGCGCGGACCAACACGCGCGGGATGATCAGCGTCGGCACCTCCGAGTGCTACGACTGCCCCGGGGTGCTGAGCCCCAAGCAGATCGCGAACGGGTACGGCGACGAGTACCCGCTCACCCTCGCGCGCCGCTTCCACGCCGAGCAGGAGACGGTCTACATCCGGCTGTTCCCGGAGATGAACGGCCACTGGAACGACTACTCCGCCTACAACCAGGACGGCTCGTTCCGCGGCACCGCCCGCTCGACCCATTGGTTCCGCCAGGCCTGGCGGCGGTTCTCGATCCTGATGGACGGCGGCAAGCGCGGCAAGGTGAACGATCGCCTGCGCCGCCTCGACCTGCCACCGGTGCTGCGGGCGAAGCGCTCCAGGCGCTACCGCCGCCAGGGCGTCGACAAACGCCTGCCGCGGGCGCGCGTCGCGCTGATGTGGGTGCCGCAGTCGACCGGCTCGCCGAACAACTCGGGCAACCAGCCCTCCGACTACTGGCCAGGCGGGAAGTGGGTCGACTGGGTGGGGGTCGACATCTACGCCCGCTACCCGAACTTCGCCGGGATGGAGCGGATCTACCGCGCCTACGAGGGCAAGCCGTTCGTGATCGGCGAGTGGTCGCCGTGGAACTACGACTCCCCCGGCTTCGTCCACCAGCTCTTCGGCTTCGCCCAGCGCCACCGCCGCGTGCGCATGACCGTCTACTACCAGGGCTTCGAGTCTTCGGACCCGCACCGGATCTGGCACTACCCGAGGGCGCGCACCGCGCTCCGCCGCGAGCTGAACCACAACCGCATCAGGGAGTTCGCCCCCGGCTCGAAGCGGCCGAAGCCCGAGGAGCCCGGCAACGAGCCCGACACGCCGCAACCGCCGACCGGGGCGACGCAGCCGCCGGGCGGCTAGGCCGCCGCCCGGCTCAGGTCTTCGGCCCCCAGAGCGCGATCCGCCCGCTGCCGGGAGCGGCGACCACGGCGCGCCACCCGGCCGGGCCCTCGCGCGGCGCGAGCACGATCGCCCCGCCCAGCGCGAGGGCGCGCTCGGTCGCCCTGGCGACGCACGGGACCTCCACGTAAGGGAGCCACCACGGGCCCTCGGCCTCCTCCTCGACGACCCCGGCGTCGATCCCCTCCCGGGTACGGAGCGCCTGGTAGGAGCCCGCGCCGAGGTGCACGGTCTCCGGGCGCCAGCCGAAGAGCTCGGTGTAGAACCCACAGGCGCGCGCCAGGTTGGCGGTGTGGAGCTCGACGTGGACGACCGGGGCGATCTCGCGCGATGCCATCTCACCCGTGTTGGACGAGCGCGCGCGCCGCGATTCATCGGCGATCAGTCTCGGCGCCGGCTTACGTCTAACTTGACGCGATGCCCTCCGCTGAGAAGCCCGGTCCCACCGGCGAGCCCGCCCTGGTCGCCGCCGCCCGGGCCGGCGACGAGCGCGCCTTCCGCCGGCTGGTCGAGCCCCTGCGCGGCCCGATCCACTCCCTCTGCTACCAGATGCTCGGCTCCCTGCACGACGCCGAGGACGCCTACCAGGAGAGCCTGCTGCGGGCCTGGCGCGGCATCGGCTCGTTCGACGGGCGCAGCTCGATCCACACCTGGCTGCACCGGGTCGCGACCAACGTCTGCCTCGACGCGCTGCGGCGGCGCACCCGGCGAGTCGTCCCGCTCGACTACGGGCCCGCGGACGAGTCGCACGCGCGCGCGCTCGAGACCCAGTGGGAGCCCCACATCGAGCCCTACCCCGACGGCGAGCTCGGGGTGGAGGACGGCTACGCGGGGCCCGAGGCCCGCTACGAGCGCCGCGAGGCGATCGAGCTCGCCTTCATCGCCTCGCTCCAGCACCTGCCGGCGCGCCAGCGCGCGGTCCTGATCCTGCGCGACGTCTTCGCCTTCTCCGCGGCCGAGGTCGCGGCGACGATCGGCGCGACCGTGCCGGCGGTGAACAGCGCGCTCCAGCGCGCCCGGCGGACGCTCGAGGAGCGCCTGCCCGAACGCAGCCAGCAGGAGACGCTCCGCGCGCTCGGCGACGAGCGGGTGCGCGCGGTGGTGGAGCGCTTCGTCGCGGCCTTCGAGAGCGCCGAGATCGACACGATCCTCGGACTGCTCACCGACGACGCCACCTTCGCGATGCCGCCCTTCGAGGAGTGGAGCCGCGGCCGCGACGCGGTCGGCGACTCGTGGCTGATGCCGACCGGGCCCGCCGGCGAGCTGCGCTACGTGCCGACCCGCGCCAACGGGCAGACCGCGCTCGGCACCTACAGGATCGACCCGGAGAACGGCGAGCGGTTCATCCCGATCGCGCTCGACGTGCTCGCCCTGCGCCCCGACGGCAGGATCGGGCAGGTCGTCGTCTTCCGCTCGACCGAGGTGTTCGAGCGGTTCGGGCTGCCGGCCTCGCTCGGGGCCGCCGCCTCCGAACCGGGCTAGGGCGCGCCGGTGCGGCGGGCCACCGCCGCCCGCAGCCCGTCCACCGCCGCCCTCAGCTCGCCGGCGGCCGCCCCGAGCCCGCGGGGCGCAGCCGGCTCCGCGGGCTCCGGATCCGGCGGATCCGATTCCGCGGCGGCGTCGCGGCCACCTCCCGTCTCGCCCTCCGAATCCAGACGGGCCCTGGCCAGCAGGGCCTCGAGCTGCGGACGCGGGAGGCCGTATGTGGCGCTCCCGTACCACTCGGCGTGGCCCGTCCCCAGGGTGCGCTCGAGCGCGTCGCGGAACTCGGCCGAGCGCGGGTCGACGTCGAGCTCCCGCGCCAGGTCGGTCCGGGTCGTGACCCCGACCTCGGCGAGGCGGTTGGTGATCCGCTCGGAGAGATCGAGCGTACGGTCGCGCTCGCCGCCGAGCGAGTCGGCCGCCCCGGCGACCGCGCCGAGCGCCTGCGACCCCTGGCTCGCGAAGAAGCCAACCAGGCCGCCGAGCGCGCGCAGCTCCGGGCGCGTCACGAGACCGCCTCCGATCGACTGGCCGGCGCCGAGCAGCGACTGCGCGCCCGGGACCGTCGCCGCGAGTGACGACGCAACCTCGCCGGCGCCGTCGCGAACCGCCTGGATCTGCTCGTCCACCGCGGCGCGATCGTCGATCGGCAGGCGCAGCGCCGCGTCGACCGCGCGCTGGGCGTCGCGGATCAGGATCAGCCCGCTGATCGCGTGATCGAGATTCGGCGAAGTCGCCATGCCGCCATTATTGACCGGGTTCGGTCAGCGCGCCCCGCCGAGCCGCTCCATGCGCCCGTCGAGGCGCCATGGCCGAGCTCGGTCTAACGGCACTCCCAGGTGCCGGTGACCTGGACGGTGTTCGACTCCGTGCCCTCCTCCGGCGGGGTGCGCGCCATGCCGGCCCCGATGAAGCCCCAGCCCGCCTTCGCCAGGATCTCGCCGGACGGGGCGTAAGCGTCGTGGGCGAGGCCGGTCTCGAACCGCAGCACCGTGCCGCTGTCGGAGTAGAGCCCCGCCACGCTGCCGACGGCGCGTGCCGGGTACCAGCCGTGGCGCGCGTACTGGAAGATATCGATGCTCAGGTAGAGGTCGATCGCCGGGTCGTAGATGCCCACCGAGTAGAAGTCGCCCTCGTCGTCGGTGCATGTCGCGGGCTGGGTGAGGAGCGCGGAGACCTCGCCGGAGATCACGATGTTGCTCTTCCTGGACTTGACCTTCAGGTCCTTCTTGACCTTCTCGGGCGCCTTCCGAACCGTCTTCCACTTGTCGCCCTTGCCCTGCTTGAGGATCACCGGCGGAGGCGCGAACTCGGTCGGGACGTGGCTGGTGCGGGCGGTGTCGCCGCGGGCGGCGGGCGGCTCCCCGACATCGACCTCGTAGAAGACCGCCGCGAAGCGCGGGTCGACGGTGGAGACGCGGATCTTCCGGATCGTCGCCTTCCCGTCCTCGCCCGCGAGGAAGGCCTTCTTGATCGCCTTCGCCTCGGAGCGGGTGGGCTCGGTCGAAGCCTGAGCCGGCGCCGCGGCCACTGCCGCCAGCATGATCGCGACCAGCGCGATCGGAACTGAGTGAACCCTGCCTGTCATGAGCCCTCCTTGGTGGCGCATCCTCGCTATCCGGGCGCACAGGCTAGGGGCCATCGCTCACGAGCCGTCCAGGCGCGCCATCCGCTCCCGCAGCGCCGCCCGCCCCTCGGCCAGCAGCCGGTTCACCTTCGTGTAGGACCACCCGCACAGCTCGCCGATCTCGGCGTAGGAGAGGCCGGCGGCGAGCAGGGCCAGGGCGCGGCGCTCGGCGGGCTTCAGGGTCGCGAGCGCGCGGGCGGCGTGCGCGATGCGCTCGCGGCGCTCGGCCACCTCGGCCGGCTCGGGGCCGGTGGCGACCGGGCCGCCCTGGCCGTCCCCGTAGAGCGTGCGCTCGCGGCCGCGGCGGACGGCCCATGCCTCGCGCCGGGTGACGACGTGCATCCAGCGCGCGAGCGCGGCCGGCTCGATCGCGGGCGCCTTGCGCAGGGCGACCAGCAGGGCGCGCTGGTAGGCGTCCTCGGCGTCGGCGGCGCAGAGCGAGTGGCGGCGGGCGGTCCGCCGGAGCGCCGCGTCGTGGGCGGCGACCAGCTCCGCCGCCGCCCGGCGGCGGCCCTCGGCTTCGGTGGATCGGACGTTCGCCGGCACACCAATTTCAAGCCCGGTGGCGTGCGCCGCGCCCCCCGGTGCGCGGTTATCCTCACGCGGCGATGGCCACCTGCGTAGTCACCGGCGGCGCCGGATTCCTCGGCTCCCACCTCTGCGATCACCTGCTCGGCAAGGGGCACCGGGTGATCTGCATCGACAACCTCGATACCGGCTCGCTCGAGAACATCGCCCACATCGGCAAGGACGCCGACTTCAGCTTCATCAACCAGGACCTGACCGAGCACGTCTCGATCGCGGAGGACGTCGACTTCGTCTACCACCTCGCCTCGCCGGCGAGCCCGATCGACTACGCGCGGCTGCCGCTGCACACGCTCAAGGTCGGCTCCTACGGCACGCACCACATGCTCGGCGTCGCCAAGTTCAAGCGCGCGCGCTTCCTGATCGCCTCCACCTCGGAGGTCTACGGCGACCCCCAGGTCCACCCCCAGTCCGAGGACTACTGGGGCCACGTCAACCCGATCGGCCCGCGCGGCGTCTACGACGAGGCGAAGCGCTACGCGGAGGCGATGACGATGGCCTACCACCGCCAGCAGGGCGTCGACACCTGCATCGCCCGGATCTTCAACACGATGGGCAACCGGATGCGCCCGCACGACGGCCGCGCGATCCCGACCTTCCTGCGCCAGGCGCTCCAGGACAAGCCGCTCACCGTCTTCGGCGACGGCTCCCAGACGCGCAGCTTCTGCTTCGTCGACGACCTCATCCGCGGGCTCGTCTCCCTGATGGAGTCCGACGTCCACCTGCCGGTCAACCTCGGCAACCCGGACGAGTTCACCCTGCTCGAGGCGGCGAAGGCCGTGATCGAGGTGACCGACTCGCGCTCGGAGATCGTCTTCGAGGCGCTCCCGGTCGACGACCCGCAGCAGCGCCAGCCGGACATCACGCGGGCCAGGGACCTGCTCGGCTGGGAGCCGAGGGTCTCGCTGCGCGAGGCCCTGAGGCTGACGGTCGAGCGCTCCGGCGTCGAGCGGCTGGTCGGCGCGCCCGAGTGAGGCGGGCCCCGGGGTCCGCCGGGCCGCTGCGCATCGCCCACCTGACCGCGACGTTCCCGCCCTATCCGGGCGGCGCCGGCAACACCGCGCACCGCTTCGCCGTCGGCCAGGCCGAGCGCGGCCACCACGTCGAGGTCTACACCGCGGCGGCCGAGGGCGCCCCGCCTTCGGACGGCGGCGCGATCGTCCACCGGATCGAGCCGAGGTTCGCGATCGGCAACGCCCCGCTGATCCCGGCGATCGCCCGGCTGCGGGGCTTCGACGTCCTCCACCTCCACTATCCGTTCATCTTCGGCGTCGAGATGCTGCTCGCCTCGCGGCTCGGGCGAGGCGGCCGCGACGCGGCCGTTCTCGTCCACTACAAGAACGAGCTGATCGGCGAGGGCGGCAGGCGGCCCCTGTTCGCCGCCTACGAGCGCCTCACCCCGCCGATGCTGGTCCGCCACGCCGACCGTGTCTGCGTGCTCTCCGCGGACCACGCCGAGTCCGTGCCCTACCTGCGGGCCCTCCGCCGCCGCCGGCCCGAGCGCGTCGTCGAGATGCCGAATGGGGTCGACGCCGAGGCCTTCTCCCCCGGCCCGCCCGGCGACGCGCGCGAGCGGCTCGGGCTCCCCGGTGACGCGGTCGTCGCCGCCTTCGTCGCCACCCTCGACCGTGCCCACCACTTCAAGCGGGTCGACGTCGCGATCGACGCGATCGCCCGCGCCGCCGACGAGCGGCTGCACCTGCTGGTCGCCGGCGACGGCGAGCTGCGGCCCCGCTTCGAGGAGCAGGCGGCGCGGGCGGGCGTCGCCGGCCGGGTCCACTTCGCAGGCCGCATCCCCCACGCCGAGCTCCCGGCCGTGCTCCGCGCCGCGGACCTCTTCCTGCTCACCACCGAGCCGCCGGAGTCGTTCGGGATCGTCCTGATCGAGGCGATGGCGTGCGGCCTCCCCGTGCTCGCCACCGAGTACCCGGGTGTGCGGGCGGTCGTCGACGACGGGCTGAACGGCGCCGTCGTGCCCCCCGCCGACCCCGGCGCGGTCGCCGCCGCGCTCGACCGGCTCGCGGCGGCGGGCGCCGAGGAGCGCGAGCGCCTCGGGGCAAGCGGCCGGGCGAAGGCGGAGCGCGAGTGGAGCTGGCCGAGCCTGCTCGACCGCATGGACGATGCCTACCGCGGCGCGATCGAGACGCGGCGGGAGCGAAGCCGATGAGCTCGCCGAGCCGCTCGATCCTGCTCGTCGCCTACTTCTACCCGCCGAGCCGCGACACCGGCGCCCACCGGCCGGCGTCGATGGCGCGCCACCTGCGCGGGCTCGGGCACCGGGTCACCGTGCTCACGACCGCCGCCTACGGCCGGCTCGGTGACGACGACGGGCCCCAGGGCGACGGGCCCACGGGCGACGTCGCCCGCGCCGCCGACCTGCAGCTCGTCCGCGCGCGGATGCGGGGCCACGATCGCGTCGACTCGCTGTTCGACTCCGACACCTACTCCGGGCAGCCGCACCCGCTCGCGAAGGTGATCGTGCCGGAGCCGCTCGCGCTCGCCTGGGCGCCGTTCGCCGCCCGCGTCGGCCGTCGCCTGCAGCGCGAGCGCGGCTTCGACTGCGTGATCACGACCTCGCCGCCGGAGTCCGCCCACCTCGTCGGCCGCGCGGTGCAGCGCGCCGGGGCGGCCTGGGTCGCCGACCTCCGCGACGCCTGGACCTTCGAGCCCCTGCGCCCGCCGTTCCCGACCAAGCTCCAGCGCCGCGCCGACGAGCGCATGGAGCGCCGGCTCCTCGCGGCGGCGGACGCCGTGGTCGCGGTATCGAAGCCGGTCGTCGACGACCTCGCGAGGCGCCGGATCGCCGACGGGATCCTCGTCCCGAACGGCTGGGACGCCGACGCGATCGCGCCGCCGGCGGGGGCGGGCGGGTTCCCCGCCCCGGCCGAGCCCGTCGCCGAGCTCCTCGACCCCGAGCGCGTCTCGCTCGTCTACACCGGCCGCTTCGGCAGCTACGGCCGCGACCCGCGGCCGCTGCTCGACGCCGTGCGCGCCCTCGCCGCCTCCGACCCGGACACCGCCGGCCGCCTCGAGCTCGTGGTCGCGGGCCCGCTCACCGACGAGGAGAAGCGGTTGTTCGAGGGCGGCTTCGACCCGGTCCGGGTGCGGCTCGCGGGCTCGCTGCCGCGCGAGCGCGCGCTCGCCCTGCAGGGCGCCGCCGACGCCTTGCTCCTGATCGCGCAGTCGACCCGCACCCAGCTCCCGAACTTCAAGCTCTTCGAGTACCTCGCGGCCGGCCGGCCGATCCTCGCGCTCGCCGCGGGCACCGAGGCCGGGCGGATCGTCACCGAGACCGGGGCCGGCGAGGCCGTCCGCGCCGACGACCCCGCGGCGATCGAGGCCGCCCTGCGCGCGCTCGTCGCCGGCGAGCTCGCGACGCCGCCGGAGGAGGCCCGCCGCGAGTACTCCTACCCGCTGCTCGCCGAGCGGATGGGCGAGGCGGTCGAGGCGGCGATCTTGCGGCGCGGGGCGCGCCGCGGGTAGGGTCGCGCCGACCAGTCAACAGACAGGGAGATGGGTATGGAAGCGAGCACGGTCGAGCTGATCTACGGAGGCACCGAGCGGCCGCACCGCGTGATCGGCGAGGTCAAGGCCTCGAAGGGGGCGACCTTCGCCTGGTCGCCGCAGCCCGAGATGTCGGAGGGCGAGGAGGCGCTGCGCAAGAAGGCGGCGAAGATGGGCGCCGACGCCGTGATCAACGTCAATCTCGACCGCGGCGTGTCCGTCTGGTCGTGGAAGGCCGTGAAGGGAACGGGGACGGCGATCGCCTGGGATGACGCCGCAGCCGAGGCGCCGGCAGCCGAGTAGGCGCGGGCGATGGCCCCCGCGGCGCCCTCGAGCGCCGCGGGGAGCAGGCGCTTTCTACATACCGCTCGAGATCGCGTACCAGAGCACGGCGGCGACGATCGACAGGCCGACGATGAGAAGGCCGGTCTGGACCCTGCCGCGGGCGGCGACGATGATCCCGAGGATCAGGCCGACGAGCGGGATCAGGATCGCGAAGATCCAGCCCAGGATCGAGAGCGTGTCCTGCTTTTTGACCTGCTCCTGGCTCCAGGCCTGGCCATCCCAGTAGCGGTCGTTACCCGTGGTTGGATCCTTGTACCAGCCGGCGGGTGTCTGCTGACCCTCGGCCGGGACTGAACTCTGCTCCATGTCTTCCTCCCTGTGGTTGGAACCCGGGGCGAGTCTATTTCGTGTCCGGGCGGCCGTCCACCCCGCGCGACGTATCCTGTCCCCGATGGCAGCCCGCCCCGGAGCCGAGGAAAAGCCCCCCGCCGAGGAGGTTGCGGCGGGCGAGGCGGAGGCCCCGAGCGAGAACGGCGCGCCCACGCCGGCCGCCGAGGTCGATGAGACCGGCGAGGGCCGCGCGCTGCCCGCCTCGGACGAGATCGCGAACTCGATCGCGCCGGTCGTCGGGCCCGACGATCCCCGCATCTTCACCGACTCGGGAATCGAGATCGGGGCGCTCTACGAGGAGGGCGACGTCGAGCCCGGCCTGCCGGAACGGCTCGGTGAGCCCGGGTCCTACCCCTTCGCCCGCGGGATCCACCGCGAGATGTACCGCTCGCGGCTGTGGACGATGCGCCAGTACGCGGGCTTCGCCACGCCCGAGGACACCAACGAGCGCTACCGCTACCTGATCGAGCACGGCTCGACCGGCCTCTCGATGGCCTTCGACCTGCCGACCCAGCTGGGTCGAGACTCCGATGACCCAATGTGCCGCGGGGAGGTGGGCCGCACGGGCGTGCCGATCGACACGATCGAGGACGTGCGGATCTGCTTCGACCAGATCCCGCTCGACGAGGTCTCGACCTCGATGACGATCAACGCGCCGGCGGCGATCCTGCTGCTGCTCTACGAACTGGTCGGCGAGGAGCAGGGGGTCGAGTCTGCCGTGCTGCGCGGCACGGTCCAGAACGACGTGCTCAAGGAATACATGGCGCGGGGCAACTACATCTACCCGCCCGAGGCGACGATGCGCCTCACCACCGACATCTTCGAGTACTGCGCCGAGCACGTGCCGAAGTGGAACACGATCTCGATCTCCGGCTACCACATCCGCGAGAAGGGCTGCTCGGCCGTCCAGGAGGTCGCCTTCACGCTCTCCAACGCGATCGCCTATGTCGAGGCGGCGCTGGACCGCGGCCTCCAGATCGACGACTTCGCCGGCCGGCTCGCCTTCTTCTTCAACTGCCACAACAACGTCTTCCAGGAGATCGCCAAGTTCCGGGCCGTGCGGCGGATGTGGGCGAAGATCATGCGGGAGCGCTTCGGGGCCTCGAAGGAGCGCTCGCAGATGATCCGGTTCCACACCCAGACCGGCGGGGTCACGCTGCAGGCGCAGCAGCCCGAGGTCAACATCATCCGCGTCGCCCTGCAGGGCTTCGCCGCGGTCTGCGGTGGCACCCAGTCGCTGCACACGAACGGCTTCGACGAGGCGCTCGCGCTGCCCACCGAGCGCTCGGCGCGGATCGCCCTGCGCACCCAGCAGGTGATCGCGCACGAGTCCGGCGCCGCAGACACCGTCGACCCCTTCGCCGGCTCCTACTTCGTCGAGAACCTGACCGACGAGATCGAGTCCCGCTCCTGGGAGCTGATCGACAAGGTCGCCGAGCTCGGCGGCTCGGTCGAGGCGCTCGACTTCATGCAGCGCGAGATCGAGGAGTCCGCGGCGAGCTACCACGAGCGCTACCGCACCGGCCAGGACATCGTCGTCGGTGTCAACAAGTACGTGACCGACACGGTCGACGACGTCGACATCCTCCGCGTCGACCCCGAGTCCGAGGCGCGCCAGCTCGAGCGCCTCGCCAAGTTCAAGGCGAACCGCGACCAGGAGCAGGTCGACGCCCGGCTCGAGGCCCTGCGCGAGAGCGCCCGGGGCGAGGGCAACCTGCTCTACCCGATCAAGGACGCGCTTCGCGACAACGCCTCGATCGGCGAGGTCTGCAACGCGATGCGCGACGTCTTCGGCGAGTACCGGGGCGGCGCCTTCTTCTAGCCCACGGGCGCCCCTGCAAAGCAGCATCCACGGCAGGAGTCCGGCGGCCGCGGTTGAAGCTCGCCGCCGATGGCCTCGAAGGCGGACCGAACGCTGGTCAAGTCTCCCCCCGAGCTCTGGGAGCTCGTCGACGACCCCGAGCTGATGGCGCGCTGGTGCGCCCTCCTCAGCGGCCGCGGCGGTCGTGTGCCGGTCACGGTCACGGGCCGGGCCGACGGTGAGCGGATCGCCTGGCGGAGCTCAGGCGACGGCCCCGTGGCGGTGGTCGAGCTCCGCCTCGCCGAGAAGGGCTTCGGGACGAAGGTGGCGATCTCGGCCACCTGCGAGCGGCAGCTGTCCGGGGATATGCTCGAATCGCTCCTCGATGAGCTCGGATCCCCGCAGCGACGCCCCTTCGCCCGAGCCTGAGACGGCCGGCGAGGCGGCGGGTCCGCAGGGCGGGACGCGGACCGACGCGGAGCTCGTCCGCGAGCGCGGCGCCGACCTGCTGGCCGCGCTCGAGGCGCGGCTGCCCGGATCGCTCGAACACGCCGAGCTGACCGCCCGCTGGGCGCTCGCGATCTCGGCCGAGCTGCGGCTGCCGAGGGCGACCGCGCTCGCCCTGCGCGAGACCGCGCGCCTGCACGCGATCGGGATGCTCTACATCGACGCCGGGCTCGCCGGTCGCGGCGACCGGGAGCGCTCGCCCGAGGAGCGCGACGCCTTCGACGCCCAGGCCGAGGCCGCGGCCCGGCTGGCGAGCGGCGCCGGGCTGCCGGCCGCGGCCTGCATCTGGCTCGAGCACTGGCGCGAGCGCTTCGAGGGCGGCGGCCCGAGGGGCCTCTACGGCGGCGCGATCCCGCTCGAGTCCCGGATCCTCCGCGCCGCCTGCGCCTACGCGCACGAGCTCGCCGTCGATTCGGACCCGCCGCGCGCGCTTGAGCGCCTCGGCGGGCTCGCCGGCACCGAGCTCGACCCCGCGACGATCGGCGCGATCGCGTTCGTGCTCGACCGCAGCGCCCCGAAGTAGGCCCCCGCGCCGACCTGCCACCCAAGGGGTCTGACCCCAAAGGGACAGGCCGACCTGCCACCTGAGGGGTCTGACCCCAGAGGGACAGGTCTAACGCTTGATGCCGGGGGGCGCCTGGCCGCTCAGGCGGGCCACGCGCGCGTTCACCGTCGTCTCGGCGAACGAGCGGTCCGACCAGGCGCGGGCGAGCGCCACCGCGACGCCGGCGAGGGCGCCCGCCGCAAGCGGCCAGCCCGGCCAGAAGTAGCCGGCGCCCGTGAGCCCCCAGATCGCGATCAGGGCCAGCGCGGCGACGACGTACGCGGCGACGAGCACCTCGGAACGCCGCTGTCTGACGAGGCTCTCGATCGCGCGCTCGCGCAGCTCTTCAGCTTCCATCGCACACCTCCTTCGTCGGGTCCCGGAGCGACCCTACGGCACCCGCATACAATCTCGCGGCTTGCGCGAGAAGAACCCACAGACGCACGAGGAAAAGCTCGCCTACCTGAACGAGCTCCGCGACGCCGCGGTGCACTCGGCATCCGAGGAGGCGGTCGACAAGCAGCACGCGAAGGGCAAGCTGACGGCGCGCGAGCGGATCGAGAAGCTGCTCGACCCGGGCACCTTCGAGGAGCTCGACACCTTCGTCCGCCACCGCACCCACGAATTCGACATGCAGAAGCGGCGGCCGTGGGGCGACGCGGTGGTCACCGGCCACGGCGAGATCGACGGCCGCACGGTGTTCGTCTTCAGCCAGGACTTCACGGTCTTCGGCGGGTCGCTCGGCGAGGTGATGGCCGAGAAGATGTGCAAGGTGATGGACCTCGCCGCCCAGGTCGGGGCCCCGGTGATCGGGATCAACGACTCGGGCGGGGCGCGGATCCAGGAGGGCGTCGTCTCGCTCGGCGCCTACGGCGACGTCTTCGTCCGCAACGTCCAGTGCTCCGGCGTGATCCCCCAGATCTCGCTGATCATGGGCCCGTGCGCGGGCGGCGCGGTCTACTCGCCGGCGATGACGGACTTCATCTTCATGGTCAAGGAGACCTCGCACATGTTCATCACCGGCCCCGAGGTGATCAAGACCGTCACCGGCGAGGAGGTCGAGTTCGAGGAGCTCGGCGGCGCGATGAGCCACAACTCGAAGTCGGGCGTCGCCCACTTCGCGGCCGACGACGAGGAGACCTGCCTCGAGGACGTCCGCTACCTCGTCGGCTTCCTGCCCTCGAACAACCTCGAGATGCCGCCGCGCGTCGAGCCCTACGACGACCCCGACCGCATGGACGAGGCGCTCGACACGATCGTCCCCGACGACCCGCAGAAGCCGTACGACATGCGCCAGGTGATCTCGCTGATCGTCGACGACGGCGAGTTCTTCGAGGTCCACGAGCACTTCGCGAAGAACATCGTCTGCGGCTTCTCGCGGCTCGACGGCTTCCCGGTCGGGATCGTCGGCAACCAGCCCGCGCACCTCGCCGGGGTGCTCGACATCGAGTCCTCCGAGAAGGCGGCCCGGTTCGTCCGTACCTGCGACGCCTTCAACGTCCCGCTCGTCACCTTCACCGACGTCCCCGGCTTCCTCCCGGGCACCTCCCAGGAGTGGGGCGGGATCATCCGCCACGGCGCGAAGCTGCTCTACGCCTTCACCGAGGCGACCGTGCCGAAGCTGACCGTCGTCACGCGCAAGGCCTACGGCGGCGCCTACGACGTCATGAACTCGAAGCACATGCTCGCGGACTTCAACTTCGCCTGGCCGACCGCAGAGGTGGCGGTGATGGGGCCCGAGGGCGCCGTCAACATCATCTACCGCAAGGACATCTCTCAGTCGCCGACCCCAGACGAGCGCCGCAAGAAGCTGATCGACGACTACAAGGCGCATTTCGCGAACCCGTACTCGGCGGCCGAGCGCGGCTACATCGACGACGTGATCGTCCCCCGCCAGACCCGCCCGAAGCTGATCCGCGCCCTGCGCACTCTGCAGACCAAGCGCGTCGACCAGCCGAAGCGCAAGCACGGCAACATCCCGCTGTAACTCCGCACCGACCGGCGCGAAGTTGTGAAGGCGATGTCAAGATCGCCTGGGACGCTCGATGACCGGCAGGCTCAGGGATCTTCGGCAGGTGGTGACCGTGGCCGTCGCGGCCGCGGCGCTGGTCGGTCTGCTCGCGATCGCCGCGGCGGACTCGACCCGCGCCCAGGGCGGCGGCGTGCTCGGGGTCTCCACGCTCGAGCAGCGGATCGTGCCGAGCGGCGGCGACGGCTTCCGCACGCTCGGGCTCGGGCCCGGCGAGCCCTACGTCGTCCGCGAGGGCGGGATCGGGACGGCCCGCGGCGGCCGGGAGGGCCGGCGCTCCGAGCTCCTCTACTTCGGCCAGCTCTCCGACTTCCAGCTCGCCGACGAGGAGTCGCCGGCCCGGGTCGAGTTCATCGACACCGGCCCCTTCAACGCCGCCTGGCGGCCGTGGGAGGCGATGAACCCGCAGATCGACGACGCGATGGTGCGCCAGCTGAACGCGTTCGCGGCGGCGAGCCCGAATTCCGCCGGCGACGGGTCGCGGCGGGCGATGGACCTCGCGATCAACACCGGTGACATCGCCGACAGCCAGCAGCTGAACGAGACGCAGTGGGTCCGCACGCTGATGGAGGGCGGCCCGATCGACCCGGGGAGCGGCGTCGACCCGGCGACCTCCGGCGACCCGTTCTGCGCCGGGCTCGCGCCCGCGATCGCCGACGCCTCGACACCGCAGAACTACACGGGCGTCCAGGACTTCGACGACTACCAGGAGGGACCGGCGCCGGCGTTCTACGACCCCGACGACCCCACGGGCCTCTTCGCCGACTGGCCCGAGCACGCCGGCCTGATGGACCGCGCCCAGGCGCCCTTCGAGGCGGCCGGGCTCGCCGTCCCCTCCTACGTCACCTTCGGCAACCACGACGCGCTCGTCCAGGGCAATGCGGCCGCGCATGCCGGCTACGAGCGGGTCGCCACCGGCTGCGTGAAGCCGCTCTCGCCGGTGATCACCGACCAGGACGCGTTCCAGGGCGCGTTCGAGGCGTTCGACCCGGCCCGGCTCGCCGACCTCGTCGCCGACCCGAGCAAGGTCGCGCTCGTCCCCCCCGACCCGCGGCGCCAGTTCGTCTCGAAGTCGCAGTACAAAGCCGTCTTCCGCGGCGGGAGCCAGGCCGACGGCCACGGCTTCGGCTTCGTCGACCCGGCCGAGGAGGAGGCCTCGGGCGGGGCCGCGGGCTACTACTCGTGGAGCCCGCAGCCCGGCTTCCGGTTCATCTCGCTCGACACCGTCTCGGAGGCCGGCGTGATCGGACCCTCCGCGGACGGCAACGTCGACGACCCGCAGTTCGACTGGCTGCACGGCGAGCTCGACCGAGCGACGAGGCGCGACGAGCTCGTCGTGATCATGAGCCACCACGCGATCCCGAGCCTCACCGCCGACGTCCCGGACGAGCTCGCGCCCGCCTGCAGCGGCCAGGACGACGGCCACGGCCACGACCCGAACCCCGGCTGCGACCTCGACCCGCGCGGCTCGACGCCGATCCACCTCGGCGACGACCTGACCGCGCTCCTGCACGAGTACCCACACGTGATCGCCTGGGTCGCCGGCCACTCGCACGTGAACAGCATCGAGGGCTACGAGGCCGAGGGCGGCGGCGGGTTCTGGAGCATCCGGGTGGCCGCCGAGGCCGACTGGCCGCAGCAGAGCCGCCTGCTCGAGGTCTTCGACAACGAGGACGGCACGCTCTCGATCTTCGGCACGATCGTCGACCACGCCTCTGCCGCGGGCGCGCCCCCGAGCGGCACCGGCGCCGCCGGCTTCTCGACCGAGGAGCTCGCCTCGGTCGGCCGCACGCTCGCCTACAACGACCCCCAGACCGGCGGCCGCGCCTGCGACGGCGGCCCCTGCGGCGAGGGCGCCGCCCGCGACCGAAACGTCGAGCTGCTCGTCGCCGACCCGCGCGGCGGCGGGTCCGGAGCCGGCGGCGGCGGCGGGAACGGCGGCGGCAAGCCCCGCTGCCCCAGCAAGATCCAGGGCGGCACCGGCGACGAGCGCATCAAGGGCACCGACGGCGACGATCGCATCAACGGCGCCGACGGCCGCGACCGGATCTCGGGCGGCAAGGGCCGCGACTGCCTGCGGGGCGGCCCAGGCCACGACCGCGTCAAGGGCGGCCCCGACGACGACCGCGTCGCCGGCGGGGCCGGCCGCGACCGCCTGCGGGGCGACCGCGGCGCCGACAAGCTCCGCTCGGGCGGCGGCCGCGACCGGGTCTACTCCGCCGACGGCAAGCGCGACCGGGTCGCCTGCGGCGGAGGCCGGGACCGCGCCGTCGCCGACCGCAAGGACCGCGTCCGCGGCTGCGAACGGGTCAAGCGGCGGCGTTCACAGAACTGACACAGACGACGACTCTCCTGATCTACGATCAGCCCGTGCGGGCCAAGCTTGGGGCGCTCCTCGTGGCAGGGACGGTCGTTTTCGCGGCTCCCGTCGTCGCGCAGGTGAAGGACGGCGGCCCCGGCCCGGACACGCTGAAAGGGACCCCCAAGGACGACGAGCTCTCGGGCCGCGGCGGAGACGACACGCTTCGCGGCCTCGCCGGCGACGACAAGCTCTCGGGCGGCGCGGGCGACGACGAGCTCAAGGGGTCCAAGGGCAAGGACCGGATCAGGGGCGGGGGCGCGAGCGACGTCCTGATCGGCGGCAAGGGCAAGGACACCCTCAACCCGGGCAAGGGCGAGGACGGCGTCAACATGCGCGACGGGGTCGAGCTCGCGAGCCCGGGCGCCGACGTGATCCGCGCCCGCGACGGCGCCCCCGACCAGATCAGCTGCGGCGACGGCGACGACAAGGCGATCGTCGACGCCGAGGAGGAGGGCGTCTACGACTGCGAGACCGTGGTCGAGCCGCCCGGGGAGACGGCCGGGTGATCCGCCGCCCGTCAGACCACTCCGACTTCCGGCGCCGCGGGGAGCTCGCGGACGAGGAGGCCGCCGAGCGGCTCGAGGCCGAGCGGCCCGAGGCGGCGCTTCGCCGCCGCGACTTCCTCGGGCGCACCGCGGCGCTCGCCGGCGGCGCGAGCCTCGCTTCGGCGCTGCCGCTCGACGGCCTCGTCTCGGCCGCCGCTCAGGCCGCGGCGAGGCGCCGGCCCCTCCCCTCGCCGAAGGACATGCCGCTCGACACGATCGTCGTCTTGATGATGGAGAACCGCTCCTTCGACCACTACTTCGGCTGGCACCCGGACGCCGACGCCCGCAACGAGGGACTCTCCTACCCGGACGCCCAGGGGACCCGGATCAACACCTTCCGGCTCACCCCCGACTACCAGGGCTGCGCCTACGTCGACCCCGACCACAGCTGGGACGGCGGCCGCTGGCAGTGGCACGGCGGCCGCAACGACCGCTTCGTCACCGGCAACGAGGAGCTCGACGGCAGCGACGAGTTCGCGATCGGCTACTACCTGAAGCAGGACCTCCCCTTCATCCCGCACGTCGCCGACGCCTACACGCTCTACGACCGGTGGTTCACGTCGCTCATGGCGTCGACGTGGCCGAACCGCCACTACCAGTGGGGCGCGCAGTCGGGCGGGATCAAGGACAACGGCAACGTCGGCGAGGCGGTCGCGGCGGCCACCGGCGACGGTCTCTACACCTGGGAGACGATCGACAACCGCGCCGAGGCCAACGGCGTCAGCTTCCGCTACTACTACTCCGACCTGCCGTTCGGCGGGGTCTACGGCCGCGACACGGTGGCCGCCTCGGCGCCGATCCAGCAGTACTACTCCGACGCCGCCGGCGGCACCCTCCCCAACATCTGCTTCGTCGACCCGCCGTTCCGCGACGGCGGCGGCGGCGACGGCCTCTCCGCCGACGAGCACCCGCACGGCGACGTCCGGCTCGGGCAGGCGTTCATGTCGGACGTCGCCCACGCCTTCATCGAGTCACCCCAGTACCGCCGCGGCGCGCTCTTCATCGACTACGACGAATGGGGCGGCTTCTTCGACCACGTGAAGCCGCGCTTCGTCCCCGACGACCGCCGCTCCAGGGATCTCTTCGAGGACTTCGGGATGACCGGGTTCCGGATCCCGGCCGTTGCGATCTCACCGTTCGCCCGCGGCGGCGGCGTCAACCACATGACGCTCACCCACGAGTCGATCCTGAAGCTGATCTCGTACCGCTTCGGGCTCGGCTACCTGACCAAGCGCCACCGCTACGCGTCCAACATCGGGCGCAGCCTCGACTTCGCGAAGCAGGACTTCGACCCGCCCGACCTGCCCGACCCGGAGGCGATCGTCGCCACCCCGTGCTCGATGCAGCGCTCCGAGCAGCCCGGCGCCGAGGCGCCCCACGGCGAGATGGACGAGCTCGTCACCTCGGGCTATCTGGACAGCGTCGGCGCCAAGGTCTACGAGGGCACCCCCGAGCAGATCTTCCGCAAGCCCGACTCGGTCCGGCGCGCGCTCGAGGCATCGAACCGGCGCCGATGATCCGGCGCCCAGCCGACCACAGCGACCGGCTCCGCCGGGGCGAGCTCGGCGACGAGGAGGCGGCCGACCGGCTCGCTTCGGATCAGCCCGAGGCGGCGCTGCGGCGCCGCGAGTTCCTCGGCCGCACCGCGGCGCTCGCCGGCGGCGCGAGCCTCGCCTCCACCCTCCCGCTGGACACCCTGGTCGCCGCGGCGGCGCGCGGCGCGGCGCGGCGCCGGCCGCTCCCCTCGCCGAGGGACATGCCGCTCGACACGATCGTCGTCTTGATGATGGAGAACCGCTCCTTCGACCATTACTTCGGCTGGCACCCGGACGCCGACGCCCGCAACCAGGGGCTCGCATATCCCGACGCCCAGGGCAACCCGGTCCCGACCCACCGCCTGCCGCCCGACTACCAGGGCTGCGGGCACCCCGACCCCGACCACGGCTGGGACGGTGGGCGCTGGCAGTGGAACGGCGGCCGCAACGACCGCTTCGTCACCGGCAACGAGGAGGGCACCGGGAGCGACGAGTTCGCGATCGGCTACTACGAACGCGAGGACCTCGCCTTCCTGCCCGCGGCCGCCGAGGCGTTCACGCTCTACGACCGCTGGTTCACGTCGATCATGTCGTCGACGTTCCCGAACCGGCACTACCAGATGGCCGCCACGGCGGGCGGCTTCAAGTCGAACGTCTTCCCGCCCCAGCCCGGGCACGAGGACGGCTTCTCCTGGGAGACGATCTTCGACCGGGCCCAGTCGAAGGGCGTCGAGGTCGCCTACTACGTCGCCGACCTGCCGCCCTCGGCGCTCTACGGCCAGCGCGGGATCTCGATCATCCGCCCGGTCGCCCAGTTCTACGCCGACGCCGCGGCGGGGAACCTGCCCCCGATCACGTTCGTCGACCCGCCGTACGGCGACATCGGGGCGTCCGGCGGCGGCACGAGCCTGGCCGTCGCCGGCGCCGGTGCCAGCGACCACCCCCACTCCGACGTCCGCCTCGGGCAGGCGTTCATCTCCGACATCGTCCACTCCTTCGTCGAATCGCCGCAGTACCGCCGCGGCGCGCTCTTCATCAACTACGACGAGTGGGGCGGGTTCTTCGACCACGTGAAGCCCCGGTTCGTCCCCGACGAGCTCGCCGACCAGGCGAACATCGACGAGGACTGGCGCCTGACCGGATTCCGCATCCCGGGGCTCGCAATCTCCCCGTTCGCGCGCGGGGGTAGGGTCGCGCACATGACCGTCACCCACGAGTCGATCCTGAAGCTGATCTCGTACCGCTTCGGCCTGGGCCACCTCAACAAGCGCCACCGCTTCGCCTCCAACATCGGCCGCAGCCTCGACTTCACCCTCGCGGACTTCGACCCGCCCGAGCTTCCCGACCCGGCCGCGGTCGCCGCCTCCCCGTGCGGCGGCGCCCGCGAGCAGACCGCCCCCGAGGAGCACGGGATGGTCGAGCTCGAGCGCTCCGGGTGGCTGGAGCGGCTCGGCTACGAGGTCAAGCCGGCGACCTTCGAGAGCGTCTACCGCGATCCCGACCGGGTGCGCCGCGCCCGCTTCGAGGGAGCGGCGGCATGAGGGGCCGCCCCGCTCTCGCCGGCCTCGCCTTCGCCGCGGCGCTCGCCGCGGGCGTCGCGGGCGCCTCGGCGCGGGACGCCGGCACCGAGCGCGGCGTCGCGGCGGGCGAGGGGCCGCTCGTCTACGCGGTCGTCATCGACGGCCTCGACGGCGACGCGGTCGACGCCGGCAGCGCGCCGTTCATCTCCTCGCTCCTCGCCGGCGAGAGCGCCCGCGCGACCTACTTCACCGAGTCGCGCGCGATCATGCCCACGGTCACGAACTCGAACCACACCGCGATGATGAGCGGGGCGTACGCCGGCGACTCCGGGATCGCCGGCAACGAGTTCGCGCTCTACGCGCCGCTCGAGAACGGCGACTCCTGCGCCGCCACCGGGCCCGAGAACACGAGCGCGCTGCCGACGACGACGAGCGGCGAGAACCGCAACTGCCCGCAGGCGGAGATGGTCTTCGAGGCGGTGAAGCGCCAGGGCAACCCGCGTGGCCTCGTCACCGCCGGGATCTTCGGCAAGCCCAAGCTCGGGCGGATCTTCGCGGGGCGCAACGTCGACCCGGACCGCCGCGACGTCGACTACCTCTGGGCCCCCTGCGCCTCCGGCGCCGACGACGACGACTACTGCGGCGACGAGCCGACCAACCCGATCACCGGGTACGCGGTCGACGACGCGGCGGTGATGGACGAGGTCCTGCGCACGATCGGCGAGGGCGTGCCGGCGAACGGCGGCACGGCCCGCCCGGACTTCACGTTCGTGAACCTGCACCAGGTCGACTCCGCCGGCCACTTCTTCGGCCGCGGCCCGGGCTACGACGAGGCGGTCGCGCTCGCCGACGACGAGATCGAGCGGCTCGTCACGACGCTCCGCGGCCGCGGCGATTGGGAGCGCACGGTGCTCATCCTGCTCTCCGACCACTCGATCGACCAGGTCCCGGAAAAGGTGAACCTCGAGAGCGTGCTCGAGGACGCCGGGGTCCCGGCCGAGAGCTTCAACGCGGTGATGGGCGACAACGGGATGGCGGCCCACATCTACCTCGCCGACCGGGAGAGCCAGGGCCGCTTCGCCCTCCTCAAGGCCATGCGCGACGCGCTCGCGGCGCACCCTTCGGTCGCCGACGCGCTCTACCGCGAGCCGAACCCCGAGGACGGCGGCACGAGGAACACGATCGCCCGCGCCAGGCCCGACTGGCACGTCGAGGGCGAGCGCAGCGGCGACATCTTCGTCGCCGCGAAGTCGGGGCGCATCTTCGCGAGCTCGACCGGGACCGGCAACCTCGCCCAGGGCCATCACGGCTCGAACTCGACGCGCGACAACTTCTTCGCCGTGATCGGCGGCGGCGACCTCGTTCGCCACCGAACCGTCGCCGGCAACCGGGAGCCGGACTTCGACGACACGGCCCAGAACCCGAAGCAGGCCGAGAACGTCGACGTCGCCGCGACCGTGATGGGCCTGTTCGGGATGTTCGCGCCCGAGGACAACGCCGGGCGCTTCCTGAAGGAGGCGTTCGAGAAGGGGGCGCTGAGCGAGGTCGGAGCGCCGGAGCGCCCGCGGCTGCGCCTCCGCGATGCGGGCAAGGGCAAGCTCACCGCGCGTTTCCTCCCCGCCGAGGGCGTCTACGACCTCCAGCTGCGCGACGGCGGCAAATGGAAGAAGCTCCTGCGCAAGTCGGACAAGGACAAGCTCCGCGTCCGCGGCGAGGCGGGTGAAGGCGCGCTCTTCCGCCTGCGCACAATCTCGGCAGCGGGCGTCAAGAGCGACTGGGTAAAGGCCAAGGCGAAGTTCTAGGGCGTCAGAGCCGCACCTGCGGGGGGTTCACGCGGCCCTCGCGGTGGGCACCGAGCACCGCGCGGGCGATCGCGAGGTCCTGGATCGCGAGGCCGGTCGAGTCGAAGAGGGTGATCTCCTCATCGCTCGCGCGACCGTCCGACTCGCCCGTGAGAACCGCGCCGATCTCCCCAACATCCCCCGAGCCGATGTCGCCCGCGGCCGCGGCACCCGACAGCTCGCCGCCCGACGAGGCCTGGCGCCACTCGTCGCAGAAGAGGCGGCAGCGGGCGAGCGCGGCGGGCGCGACCTCGGCCTTGCCGTGCGCGTCGGCGCCGAGCACGGCGATGTGC
>DASUSH010000081.1:0-40582 GCA_036375215.1 Solirubrobacterales bacterium | reverse complement strand
GCGCAGGGCGCTCTCGAAGTCGGCGGCGCGCGCGTCGGCCTCGGCCGCGGCGAGCACCAGCCTGGTCGCGCTCTCGCGCTCGGCCTCGTCGGCGTCCGGCTCGCCCGATGGCTCGAGGTCCGCCATGCGCTCGCCGGCGTCCTCACCAGCCGCGCGGGCCAGCAGCGGGCCGAGGTAAGAGCCGGCGACCTTCGTCGGGGGCCACCACAGCGCCCGCGCCCCGGCGGCCTCGCCCTTCCCCCCGCCCGAGCGCATGAACTCGAGCGCGCCGCCGGTGATCAGCGCCGCGCGCAGGACGGGCTCGAAGGGCTGCATCGCGACGTGGACGCCGGCGCGGGCGGCGATCGCGCGGGCGGCGATGTCGGCCTGCTGGGCGGCGAGCCCGCCCTGCTTGATCGCGAACGAGGTCACGTCACCGGCCGCCCAGACGTCCTCGAGCCCCTCGACGTGCATGCGGACGTCGGTGTCGACGAACCCGCGCGCGCGCTGGGGCAACCCGGGGAGCTCGGGGACCTCGAGGCCGGGCAGGGCGACGGCGTGATCGGCCGGCACCTCCTCGCCGGACTCGAGCCGCAGGGCCCCGAGCTCGAACGCCGTCGCGGCGCTCCCCGTGAGCAGCTCGACCCCGGCCTCGGCGAGCTTCGCCGCGACGAGCTGCGACGCCGGCCGGCCGAGCAGCTCGAGTGGCTCCGGCTCGCCGGTTACCAGGACGAGCTCGACGCCCTCGAGCCGGCGCGCGTCGCGCTCGGCGGCGGTGAGCAGGGCGAGCTCGTAGGCCGCGATCGCCCAGGTCGCCCGGGCGGGGACGGCGAACGCGAGGCGCTTCGAGCCGCGCCGCCCAAGCGCGGCGAGGAGCTCGCGGAAGCGGGCGCGCTCGGCCTTTCCGGCGAAGCTGAGCGCGCCGGGGACGGCCTCGACCGGGCGCGCCCCGGGGGCGACCAGGAGCGCGTCGTAGGCGATCTCGGCCCCCGCCGAGGTCGTCACCACGCGCGCCGCTGGATCGACCGACGCGAGCGCCTCGCGCCGGTGCTCGGCCCCGGCCTCGGCGACGATCGGCGCCAGCTCGAGGCGCATGGACAGCTCGAGCCCGAACGGCTCGGCGACGAGGAGGGGGCGGAACTCGAACTCGTCCCCCGGCGTGAGCAGCACGACCTCGGCCCGCTCGCCGGCGAGCGAGCGCAGCGCCAGCAGGGCCTCGAGCCCGGCCACGCCGCCCCCCGCGATCACGGCGCGCAGCGGGCCACCCGGGTTCGCAGCGTTTGCCACCCCGTGAACCTACGCCAGCCGGGCGCCGGCCGGCGCCTGGACACCGCGCGCCGCGCCGCGCGTAGCCTTGGGTTCCTTGAAACCGCGCGTCACCGTCTTCGCCCCGAACCCGCTGCTCGCGATCACGATCGAGCGCCGCGGCGAGCACGACGACGTCCACCTGCACGCCGCCGGCCAGGGCGTCTGGCTGATCCGGATGGCGGCCGAGCTCGGGGCCGAGCCGATCCTCTGCGGGTTCCGCGGCGGCGAGACCGGGACGATGCTCGAGCCGCTGCTCGAGCGCATGCCCGGGGAGCGGCGGCTGGTCGCGACCGAGTCGGCGAGCGGGTGCTACGTGGTCGACCGCCGCTCCGGGGAGCGCGAGGCGGTCGCGCAGGCGCTGAGCGAGCCGGTCTCGCGCCACGAGCTCGACGACCTCTTCGCGACCACGGTGACGACCGCGCTCGGCAGCCGCGTGCTCGCCGTCTGCAACCCGTTTCCGGCCGGAACCGTCCCGCGCGACGTCTACGGCAAGCTCGTCGCCGACGTCCGCGCGGGCGGCGTCCCGGTGCTCGTCGACCTCTCCAGCCCGCGGCTCGAGAGCGCCCTCGACGGCGGGCCGGACCTGGTCAAGCTCAACGACTGGGAGCTGGCCGAGTTCGTCTATGGCCCGGTCTCCGAGCCCCGCGACCTCCGCGCCGCCGCCGAGCGCCTGCGCGCCGGCGGCGCCGAGACCGTCGTCGTGACCCGCGGCGGCGAGCCCGCTTTCGTCCTCGACTCCGAGGGGCCCTGGGAGCTGGTCCCGCCCCGCTTCGAGCACGGCACCCGCGAGGGCTGCGGCGACTCGATGATGGGCGGCGTCGCCGCCGCGCTGGCGACCGGTGGCGACCTGCGCTCGGCGCTCCGCCAGGGCGCCGCGGCCGGCGCCGTCAACTTCCTCCGCCACGGGCTCGGCACCGGTTCGCGCGCCTCGGTCGAGGAGCTGGTGCCGCGCATCCGGCTCGAACGGCTTTCCTCCTGACGGCTCCGCCGCTCTCTAAAACGGCGGCCGCACCGGGCCTCCGCCGAGCACCGCGGACGGGCCGTCGCGGGCGATCCAACCGAGATGATCGCGGAGCCGATCGACCGCGCCGAGTCGCTCGAGAGCGGGCGACAGCCTCACCGGCCGGCCGGCCCGCGAGCTGTGCGCGTCGGTGCCGAGCAGGTGCACGAGCCCGCTCCCGGCGAGCTCGAGCAGGAGCCGGGCGGTCGCCGCGCGGGTGAGGTACTCCGCCGTGACCTGGACGAGTGCCCCGCGATCGGCGAGCTCCGCGAGGCGGGCGGCGATGGCTTCGTCGGCGTGGCGCTCGGGGTGGGCGACGATCGCTCCGAACCCGCGCGCGCCGAGGGCATCGACGGCCGCGGCGAGCTCATCCCCGAGCGGCCCCGGCCGCGGCTCGAGCAGGATCCAGCGCCCGCCGCCGAGCGCGACCGCGTCGAGCTCGGCGTCGTCGAGCCCGCCGACGGCCGGCTCGGCCACCTCTCCCCCCGCCAGCACGCGGACCGGGATCCCGCGGGCGGCGAGGGCGTCCGCGAGCTCCGCCCGGCGCCCGGGGAGCTCGGCGATCCTGACGTCGTGGTCATGGCGGATATGGGGCGTCGCGCAGATCGCCTCGATCCCGTCGGCGGCGGCCTGGCGGGCCATCGAGATCGCGTCCTCGAGGTCGCGCGCACCGTCGTCGATCCCCGGCAGCAGGTGGCAGTGCAGGTCGGCCGCGAAGCCCGGGGCGAGGCTCAGATCTCCTCCGGCACCATCTCGATCGCCCCGCACGGGCACTCGGCGACGCAGATCCCGCAGCCCTTGCAGAAGTCGAGGTCGATCTCGTAGAGCTCGCCCGGCTCGCCCAGCTTCAGCACGGCGTTGTCGGGGCAGACGCCGTAGCAGTTGTCGCACGAGAAGCAGTTGCCGCAGGAGAGGCAGCGGCGCGCCTCGTACTCCGCGTTCGACTCGTCGAGGCCGCTGACGACCTCGTCGAAGGTCTTGCTGCGGCGCGCGGCCTCGAGCTGCGGCTGGATGACGCGTGGCGCCTCCGCGTAGTACCAGGTGTTGAGCTTGTCGAAGGTCGCGATCTCGTGCTTCGGCGCGGGGCGGTACTCGCGGCCACGCAGCCAGCCGTCGATGTTGCGCGCCGCCTTCTTGCCGTGCCCGACGCCGACGGTGACGGTGCGCTCGTCGGGGACCATGTCGCCCCCGGCGAAGATCCCGTCGTGCCCGGTCATCATGTTGTCGGCGACCTGCACGACCCCGTCGGAGACCTCGATCTCCGACACCCCCTCGAGCAGCGAGAGATCGGCCTCCTGGCCGAGCGCGAGCACGAGGGAGTCGGCCTCGAGCTCCTCGAGCTCGCCGGTCGGCTGCGGGAAGCCGCTCTCGTCGAGCTCCATCTTCTCGATCACGAGCTTGCCCTCGTCGGCGTGCTTCACCGTCGAGAGCCACTTCAGCTTGACCCCCTCCTCGACCGCCTCGGTGACCTCGAAGTCGTGGGCGGACATCCGCTCGCGGGTGCGCCGGTAGACGACGACGGCGTCGGTCGCCCCGAGCCGCTTCGCCGTCCGCGCGGCGTCCATCGCCGTGTTGCCGCCGCCGTAGATCGCAACGCGGCGGCCGAGCATCGGCCGCTCCTCGCCCTCCATGGAGCGCAGCAGCGCGACCGCGTCGACGATCCGCGCGGCCTCGCCGGCCGGGACGTAGGCGCGCCGGCCGATGTGGGCGCCGACGGCGAGGAACGCGGCGTCGAAGCCGCCCTCGCGCATCGCCTCCTCCGCGTTTCCGACGGCGACGCCCGCCTCCAGCTCGACGCCGAGCTCGAGGACCCGCGCCACCTCGGCGTCGAGGACCTCGCGCGGCAGCCGGTAGCGCGGGATCCCGTAGCGCATCATCCCCCCGGGCTTCTCACCCGAGTCGCGGATCGTCACGTCGTGGCCGAGGCGGCGCAGGTGGTAGCCGGCCGAGAGCCCCGTGGGCCCCGCGCCGATCACCAGCACCCGCTTGCCGGATGTCTCCGCGGGGGGCTCGAAGGACCAGCCCTCCTCGATCGCGAGGTCGCCCAGGAAGCGCTCGACCGAGTGGATCCCGACCGACTCGTCGAGCTCGCCGCGATTGCAGGCCGACTCGCAGGGGTGGTAGCAGACGCGGCCCATGATCGCCGGGAACGGGTTGTCGGCGGTGAGCTTGCGCCAGGCGCGCTCGTAGCCGTCGCCCCCCTCCTCGGCCTCGTACAGCCAGGCCTGCACGTTCTCGCCGGCCGGGCAGGCGTGGTTGCACGGGGGCAGCCGGTGCACGTACCGGGCGCGCTCGGTGCGCCAGCTGCCGGTCTTGTTGGCGAGGCTGGTGCCGACGTCGAGCGTGATCGCGAACGGCTTCTCCATCGTTACTGGGACCCCCGGTGGGTCTCGGCCAGCAGCCGCATCAGGTTGCTCTCCTGCTCGGTCCGCCCGGCGATCCCCGGCTGGCTCTTCGGCAGGTCCGCGGCGTCGGTCGCTTCGCCGGGGAGGTCGGCTCCCTCCTCGGCCGTCGCGAGCAGGTCGAAGCGCCGGATGTTGCGGTCGGCGATCGCCTGGATCGCCTCGATCACGTCCTCGCGCGGGTTCTCGCCGAACAGGTGCGCGTAGCGGCGCTGCAGCTTCAGGTACTCGACGACGGGCACCGCGCGGCGGATCTTGGAGACCGAGGTGACCTCGCCGTCCACCGCCTCGAAGACCGGGAAGAGGCCGCTCTCCTTCACCAGGCGGGCGATCCTGATCGTGTCGCGCGAGGCCGCTCCCCAGCCGAGCGGGCAAGGGACGAAGACGTGGATGTAGCGGGCGCCGCGCATCCGGGTCGCGCGCTCGACCTTGCTCTCGAGGTCGCGCAGCTCGGCCACCGTCGCCGTCGCCACGTACGGGATCTCGTGCGCCATCGCGATCAGCGGCGCGTTCTTGCCCTTCCCGAAGACGTTTCCGGCGTGCTCACCGAGCGGCTTCGTCGTCGCCGTCCGGGCCGCCGGGGGCGTCGCGCCGGAGCGCTGCACGCCGGTGTTCATGTACGCCTCGTTGTCGTAACAGATGAAGAGCACGTCGTCGTTGCGCTCGAACATCCCCGAGAGGCAGGCGAACCCGATGTCGACCGTGCCCCCGTCGCCACCCTGGCCGACCACGCGGGTGTCGGAGCGGCCGAGCGCCTTCAGCCCCGCCGCCATCCCGCTCGCGACCGCCGGCGCGTTTCCGAACAGCGAGTGGATCCACGGCAGCTGCCAGGAGGACTCCGGAAACGGGGTCGAGAAGACCTCGAGGCAGCCGGTGGCGTTGGCGGCGACGAGGTTGCCGTCGGCCGCCCGCATCGCCGCGTCGAGCGCGTAGCGGGCGCCGAGCGCCTCGCCGCAGCCCTGGCAGGCGCGATGGCCGGAGGTGAGCGTGTTCGACCGGTCCATCCGCGCCTGCACCGTCCGCTGCTCGGGCGGCAGCAGGCGGTTGCCGACTACGTGCGTGCCGGTCTGGTAGAGCTTGACGCGCTGCTCCCCGCTCTTCGGGGTCTCGGGGTCTCGGCTGCCTTCGCGCATCAGTGGCTCCGCGCGGCGACGATGCCGAGGTCCCGGATCATGTTCTCGGCGTGCGGCCCGGGGCGCTCGCCGGCGCGCATCCGCGCGAGCTCGCGCTCGACGCGGTCGGTGTCGAGATCGAGGAAGTGCAGGCGACCCGTCTCGAGCCGGTCCGCGCGGACGTCCGCGAGCAGGGCGCGCAGCGAGTCGCGGGTGATCGGCCGGCCACCGAGGCCGGCGACGACGTCGAAGACCTGCGCGGCCTGCCCGGAGAGCGCGAGCCGCACGTTCTGGCCGACGATGCCACCGGCGCCGACGGCGAACGCCTTCTCGAGGACGACGATCCGCTTCGCGCCGGCGAGCGCCTCGCGCACCTCGTCGAGCGGGTAGGGCCGAAAGCACTTGATCCCCAGCGCGCCGATCGAGACGCCCTCGTCGCGAAGCTCGTCGACGATGTCCTCGACCGTGCCGAGCACCGAGCCGAGCGCAACGACGATCGTCTCCGCGTCCTCGGCGCGATAACCGCGGACGAGCCCGCCCGAGTGGCGGCCGAAGTGCTCGGCGAACTCGGTTGCCGTGCGCGGCACGAGGTCGAGGGCCAGCATCTGCTTCGCGTGCATCAGGTACTTGACCTCGGTGAACGCCTCCGGCCCGACCATCGCCCCGATCGTCACCGGATCGCCGGGGTCGAGCAGCTGCTGCGGCTCGTAGCGCGGCAGGAAGGCGTCGACCTGCTCCGCGCCCGGCAGGTCGACCTCCTCGAAGGCGTGGGTGAGGATGAACCCGTCCATGCAGACCATCACCGGCAGCGCCAGCTCCTCGGCGATCCGGAAGGCCTGGATGTGCAGGTCGAGCGCCTCCTGGTTCGACTCGGCGTAGAGCTGGATCCAGCCGGAGTCGCGCTGGGACATCGAGTCGGAGTGATCGTTCCAGATGTTGATCGGCGCCCCGATCGCGCGGTTGGCGACCGTCATCACGATCGGCAGCCCGAGGCCGGACGCGTTGTAGAGAGCCTCGACCATGTAGAGCAGGCCCTGGCTCGCGGTCGCCGTGTAGGCACGCGCGCCGACCGCCGAGGCGCCGATGCACGCGGACATCGCCGCGAACTCGGACTCGACCATCATGTACTCGCAGTCGCGCAGCTCCTCGAGCCGGACGAGGTCGGAGAGGTGCTCCACGATGTGGGTCTGCGGCGAGATCGGATAGGCGCCGATCACCTGCGGACGGCAGCGCGCGACCGCCTCGGCGACGGCCTTCGAGCCCTCGATCTGGCTAAGCACGGGCCGGCTCCGCCGCCCGCTCGAGCCGCTCGTGGGCCGCGCGAGCCGCCGCCGAGTTGCGCTCCCCCATCTCACCAGGAAACCGGTCGCGGATCGCCGCGCAGACCGATTCCAGCGAGACGAAGGGAGAGATCGCCGCGAGCCCGCCGAGCATCGCCGCGTTCGGGAGCGGGCGCCCCAGGTGCTCGCGCGCGAGCTCGCTCGCGGGGACGGTGGCGACGTGGCCGCGGGGAAGGCGCTGCTCGAGCTCATCGAGCCCGAGGTGTGCCGGATCCCTGCCGCTGTTGATCAGCACGTGGCCGTCGCCGGCAAGTCCGTCGAAGACCGCGACCTGGTGGAGCAGGGTCGGATCCGCGACCAGGACGAAGTCGGGACGGGCGATCGGCTCGCGAGCCCGGATCTCGCGATCGTCGATCCGGCAGAAGGCGACGACCGGGGCGCCGGTGCGCTCCGATCCGAAGCTGGGAAAGGCCTGGGCGTGACGGCCGTCGAGGAACGCCGCGACCGAGAGCAGCTCAGCCGAGGTGACGACTCCCTGTCCTCCGCGTCCATGAAAGCGAACCTGGTACACCGTCCATCACTCAGGGTACCCGTGCCGCCTCCGCGGCCGCTCGCCATTGCTCGCGCTTGATCGCGTAGTCGGGCGGGAGCGTGATCTGGAGCTGCTCGGCCGCCGCCAGCCAGCGCAGAGCGGCCTCGTAGTCACCCCAGCGGGCGTCGCTGTCGGCCGAGAGCAGGCACGTCCGGACCGCATCGTCGTGATCCTCGGCCTTGCGCTCGTCGTACTCGTCCAGGGGCGCCTCGAGGTCCGCGAGCGGCGGCGGCAGCTGCTCGGTCTGGTTCGCCTGCGCGGTCAGGAACGGCGCGAGGTAGCGGCCGGCCACCTTCCCCGGCGGCCACCACAGCGGCGCCTTCGACGCCGCCGACGCCCCGTCGCGGTCACCGATCTCGCTGCGCAGGTAGCGGGGGCCCTTGCCGGTCAGGATCGCGCCGCGGAGGACCGGCCGGAACGGCCTGGCCTCGATCGAGTCGTCGATGGCGGCCGCGATCGCGCTCGCGGCGGCGTCGGCCTGCTGGGCCGCGATCCCGCCCTGGTTGATCGGGAACCAGGTCGCGTCGCCGGCGGCGAAGACCCGCGGCAGCCCCTCGACGCGCATCTCGCGATCGGTCCCGATGAACCCGTGCGGACCCTGCGGGATGCCGGGGATCGGGTCGACCTCGAGCCGCGGCATCGCGATCACGCGGTCCCCGCGGATCGCGCCGCCGCCGACGAGCCGGACCACCCCGGGCTCGACGCGAGCCGGCGCCGCCTGGGTGTGGAGGTTGATCCCCGCCTCGCTGAGCAGCTCGCGAACCATCCCGCCGGCGCGCTCGCCGAAGAGCCCGAGCGGCTCGAGCTCGTGCGTGACGAGGTGCAGCTCGACGTCGCGGTCGCCGATCTCACCCAGGTGCCAGGCGCTGAGGAGGGCGAGCTCGTAGAGCGGCAGGGCCCAGCGCACCGAAGTCGGGACGGCGAAGCTGATCGAGGAGATCTCGCCGTGGTCGAGGTCGAGCACGGCCCGGCGCATTTCCGCGTTCGACTCGAAGCCGCGATAGGTGATCGCGCCCGGAAGCGCCTCGACGGGTCGTGCTCCGATCGCGAGCAGCAGGGCGTCGTAGGCGAGCTCCTCGCCGCCATCGGTGACCGCGATCCGCTCCTCGGGGCGCACCTCGCGCAGGGCGGCGCGGCGGTGGTGCCCGCCGGCGGCTTCGATCAGCTCGGTGAGCGGCAACCGGGTCGCCTCGCCGGCGCTGAACGGCTCGGCCACCGCGAGCTGGCGGTAGACGTAGTCGTCGCGGGGGGCGAGCAGCTCGATCTCGGCGCGCGCGCCGACCAGCTCGCGGAGCGCGAGGAGCGCCTCGAGGGCCGCCACTCCGCCGCCGGCGATCAGGACCCGGAACATGGCCCCATCGTCGTCCCCGCGACCGGGACGGGTAACCGGAGCGCCTACCTAAACCGCCTACGTACTCGCCACGGATGCGCCCGGGGGGTCTAGGGTGGCGCCATGAACGCGCTGAGCGCGGTCTCGGTGGGAGCACTCTCTCCGGAGCGCTTTCGCGACCTGCTCGGGGACGGCTACGAGGACGTCGAGCGGGGAGTCGAGCTGGCGCGGGAGATCTTCGCCGGGCGCGTGGTCTGGCACATCAACTCGACCGCGAAGGGCGGCGGCGTCGTCGAGCTCCTGCAGTCGCTGCTCGCCTATGCCCGCGGCGCCGGGGTCGACAACCGCTGGGCGGTCATCCGTGGCGAGCCCGGGTTCTTCGAGGTCACCAAGCGCATCCACAACCGCCTGCACGGCTCGCCGGGCGACGGCGGCGGGCTCGGCGACCGCGAGCGCGGGATCTACGAGGCCGCCCTCACCGACGCGGCGGCCGAGCTCGCGGAGATGGTCCGCCCGCGCGACGTCGTCTTCCTCCACGACCCGCAGACGGCCGGGATGGTGGAGGCGCTCGACCCGACCGGCGCGACCGTGGTCTGGCGCTGCCACGTCGGCCTCGACCTCCCGAACGACCTCGCGCGGGACGCCTGGGACTTCCTCCGGCTCTACGTCGAGGGCGCCGACGCGTTCGTCTTCTCGCGGCGCGAGTACGCCTGGGAGGGGCTCGACCCGGACCGGATCTGGGTCGTGCCGCCGTCGATCGACGCGTTCTCGCCGAAGAACCAGGAGCTCGAAGAGCTGACCGCGCGCTCGATCTTCGCCCGCACCGGACTCGGCGACGGCGACGCCCCCGACAAGCCGACGTTCGTGCGCATGGACGGGACCCCGGGCCGAGTCGACCGCCGCGCGGAGATCGACCAGGATCGCCTGATCCCGGAAGGCGTCCCGCTGGTCACGCAGGTCTCCCGCTGGGACCGCCTGAAGGACCCCCTCGGGGTCATCGACGGCTTCGCCCGGCTGCCGGGCAGCGCGGACGCCCACCTCCTGCTGGCCGGCCCCTCGGTGGCGGACGTGGCCGACGATCCGGAGGGCGTCGAGGTCCTCGCCGAGGTTCGCCGGCGCCGCCTCGACCTGCCCGCGCCGGTCCGCGAGCGCGTTCACCTCGCCTGCCTGCCGATGGACGACGTCCAGGAGAACGCGGCGATCGTCAACGCGATCCAGCGCCGCTCCGACATCGTCGTGCAGAAGAGCCTCGCCGAGGGCTTCGGGCTCACGGTGGCGGAGGCGATGTGGAAGTCGCGGGCCGTGATCGCGAGCCGCGTCGGCGGCATCCAGGACCAGGTCACCGACGGCGAGAGCGGGGTCCTGCTCGACGATCCGAGCGACCTCGGCGCCTACTCCGAAGCGCTCGCGGCGCTGCTGGGCGACCCGGAGCGCCGGGCCCGGATCGGCGCCGCCGCGCGCGCCCGGGTCGAGGACCGCTTCCTCGGCACCCGCCACCTGATCCAGTACCTGGAGCTGCTCGCCGGGCTGATCGATCCGACGTCCTAAGCGGCGCGCTCCCCCGGAACGGAGCTCCAGCCCGCCCGGCCGGAGCCCGCCGGCGATCCCGCCTCGCCACGGGGGTGGATGAGGACCGGGCAGCGGGCGGCGCGAAGCACCTTCGCCGAGACCCCGCCGAGCAGGGCGCGGCGCAGCGGGCCGTAGCCCCGCGAGCCGAGCACGAGCAGGTCGCTGTCGGCGCTCGCCGCGGCGATCGCCGGGCCGGGCTCGCCCTCGAGCAACCGGCCCTCGGCCCTGCACTCGGGGGCGATGCGCTCGAGCGCGATGTCCAGCGTGTCCCGCCTGCGATCGCGCTCGGACACGTCAGGCCGCCCCGGGCTCGTCCCCCGCTCGAGCACCGTCAGCACCGTCAGCGAGCCGCCGGCGTGGGCGGCCAGCCGAGCCGCGGCGTCGAGTGCCCGCCAGGACTCCTCGGAGCCGTCGAACGCCGCCGCGACCCGGCGGACGCGGTTCGGCTCTCGCCGGGCGAAGCCGCGCGGCGCGATCGCGATCGCGCACGGAGCGGCGTGCAGGAGGCTCTCGCCGACCCCGCCCGGCGTCACCCGTCCGCGGCCGGTGCGCCGGCTCGAGCCGACGACGATGGTCGAGGCGCCGCAATCGCGCGCGTCGTGGTCGAGCGCCTCGGCAGGGGAGTCGGATGCCACCGCGACGGTCTCGGCGTCGAGCGGACGCAGCCGGGTACGCGCGATGTGGAGGCGGCGCTCCGCGCCGGCCGTCACGAGGTGCTCGAAATCGACGCGGTCGAGCAGGCCCTGCCCGCTGACGTGCGCCAGGAGCAACCGAGGCCGGGCCTCGAGGGGCTCGCAGAGGAGGCCGCCGAGCGCGATTGCGTCATCGCACTCGTCGGAGGGATCGACCCCGATCAGGATGCGAGCCGCGCCGCTCATCGATCGCCTCCCTTCTTGGCGCCGACCGTGGCGAGCGCCTCGGCGCCGGTCTTCGCGCCGCGGGGGACGATGACGACCGGGCACTCGGACGACGAGCAGACGCGCGCCGAGACCGTGCCCAGGAGGGTCCGTTGCAGCGGCCCGCGCCCGCGCGAGCCGAGGACGATCAGGTCGAGCTCCTCGCAGTCGTCGACGAGCGCGGGGCCGGGGTCGCCCTCGATGACTTGCGTTTCGGCGTCGATGACCCCCGCCACGCTCTCGAGCGCGCGGTCGAGCCGCTCCTGGGTGCGCTCGCGGCGCCCGCTCCGCTCGGCGCGGGCGGCGGGATCGACCGCCGCGAGCCCGGCCTCGGGCAGGACGGTGATCAGGCGAACCGAGACCTCGAGGACCCGCGCCAGACGGCAGGCCTCCGCGAGCGCGAGCTCGCTCTCGGGGCTCGCGTCATAGGCGACGCCGATCACGCCGCGAACGCTCCGCTCGGCGTCCCGGAACCCCCGCGGCGCGACCGCGACCGGACAGGACGCTCCGTGCAGGAGCTGGGTGCCGACGCTCCCCGGAAAGACGCGGCCGATCCGGCCGCGATGGGTCGAGCCGACGACGATCAGGTCGGCTTCCTCCTCGGAAGCCACGGAGATCAGCCCGCGCGCGGCCGGCAGGCCCTCGACGATCCGCGACTCGAAGGGCCGGGCCGGGCCGAGCTCCTCGCGGACCTCGGCGAAGAGCTCGCGCAGGTTCGCCGTCGCGGCCCGGCGCTCGACCGCGGTGGAGACCTGGGGCTCGAAGAGCCCGACCGCCGCGACCGTGAGCCCGGTGCCTTCGAGCCGTGCCAGCCGCTCGCCGAGCGCGAGCGCGTCTCGCGCTTCATCGCTCCCGTCGAAGCCGACAACGATCCTCTGCATCGATACCTCCGAGCTCACGGTGGTGGGTTCGCTTCCGACCGTAGGCGGCGCCGGACGCGGTTTCATCCGTGCCCGGCACCCGCTTGGCTCGGTAGTGACCACCTAGACGAATTCGGAAGCGGCGACGGATGCCTGAGGGCGAGGCCGCGATACGGTCGGGCCGGACCACGCCCCTCGAGAGGACGGAGACCGAATGAGCCCCACCGCCGCGCCCCAGACCAGCGCCGGATCCGCCGCGGAGACGCGAGCCCCCGTCAGCGACTTCGGCGACCTCTCCCGCGCGGATGTGGCGTATGCGGGCGGCAAGGGCGCCAACCTCGGCGAGCTCACCGCCGCCGGCTTCCCCGTCCCGCCGGGATTCGTGATCGGGGCGTCCGCCTACGAGGCATTCTGCGACGGCGAGGGCCTGCGGCAACGGATGGCCGAGCGCCTCGAGGGGCTCGACGTCGACGACTCCGACGCGCTCACCGCGGCCTCGGCGGACGTTCGCGAGATGGTCGAGGCGGAGCCCCTGCCCGAGTGGCTAGAGCAGGAGATCCGCGCCGGATACGCGCGCCTCGCCGGCGACGACGACGAGGCGCCGGTCGCGGTGCGCTCGTCGGCGACCGCCGAGGACACCGAGGCGGCCTCGTTCGCGGGGATGAATGAGACCCTGCTGAACGTCCGCGGCGCCGACTCCGCGATCGCCGCGGTCCGCACGTGCTGGTCCTCCCTCTTCGGGGCGCGCACCCTCTTCTACCGGGCCAAGCGCGGCTTCGGCCAGGCCGACATGGACATCGCCGTCGTCGTCCAGCGCCAGATCCAGGCCACCAGAGCGGGCGTGATGTTCACGATCGACCCCTCCTCCGGGGACGAGGAGCGGCTCGTGATCGAGGGCTCGTTCGGGCTCGGCGAGGCGGTCGTCTCCGGAAGCGTCTCCCCCGACCGCTACATCGTCCACAAGGAAGACATGGCGATCCTCGCGCGCGAGGTGCGCCGCAAGGAGCTGGTGATCGAGTCGAAGCCGGGCGGCGGCACCGTCACCCGCGAGCTCACCGCCGAGGAATCGGCGACCCCGGTGCTCTCCGACGACGAGGTCCGCGAGATCGCCGATCTCGGGGTCCGGATCGAGCAGCACTACGGCGCTGCGCAGGACACCGAGTGGTGCTTCGACTCCGACGGCAAGGCCTGGATGCTGCAGTCGCGCCCGGTGACCTCCGCGGGCGGGGAGCGCGACGGTGACTCGGAGATCGCGTCCCATGACGGAGAGATCCTCGTGCGCGGGCTCGGGGCGGCTCCCGGCGCCGGCGCCGGCCGGGTGCGGGTGATCCGCGAACTCGACGAATCCGCCGACTTCGGCGAGGACGAGATCCTCGTCACCCACATGACCGCGCCCGACTGGGTGCCGCTGATGCGCCGCTCGGCGGCGATCGTCACCGACTCCGGCGGGATGACCTGCCACGCCGCGATCGTCTCGCGCGAGCTCGGCATCCCGTGCGTCGTCGGAACCGCCGACGCGACCTCGAAGCTGCGCGACGGCGAGCTGGTCACCGTCGACGCCGGCGAGGGCGTCGTCCGCGAGGGAGCGGTCGAGGTCGCGGGAGCGGCCTCCGCCGAGCCGGCGGTCGGCGCCGCCGCCCCGGTGACCGCGACCAAGCTCCTCGTCAACCTCTCCGAGCCCTCCCAGGTCGGGCGCGCGGCGGCGCTCGACGTCGAGGGCGTCGGGCTGCTGCGCGCCGAGCTGATGGTGATCGAGGCGCTCGAGGGCCGCCACCCACGGCTGCTGCTCGAACAGGGCCGCGGCGAGGAATTCGTCGAGAAGATGGCCGCCGCGCTGACGAAGTTCGCCGCCGGCTTCGACCCGCGGCCGATCACCTACCGGACGATCGACTTCCGCACCAACGAGTTCCGCGGCCTCGAGGGCGGCGACCGCTTCGAGCCCGAGGAGGCGAACCCGATGATCGGCTATCGCGGGGCGCTGCGCTACATGCGCGAGCCCGACCTGATCCGGCTCGAGCTGGATGCGATCGCGCGCGTCTGGGACACCGGCCACACCAACTTCCACGTGATGATCCCGTTCGTGCGCACACCGCGCGAGCTCGCCGCCGCACGCACCGCGGCCGAGGAAGCCGGGCTCTTCAAGCGGCCGCAGTTCGAGCTCTGGGTGATGGCCGAGGTCCCCTCGGTGCTCTTCCACCTCGAGCGCTACGCGGAGCTCGGCGTCGCCGGGATCTCGATCGGCTCCAACGACCTGACCCAGCTCATGCTCGGCGCCGACCGCGACTCCGAGGTCGTCGCCGAGATCTTCGACGAGCGCGACGAGGCCGTCACCGAGTACCTGCGGCAGTTGATCTCGCGGGCACGCGAGCTCGGCCTGCAGACCTCGATCTGCGGCCAGGCGCCCTCGGTCTACCCCGAGTACGCCGAGCTGCTCGTCCGCGCGGGGATCGACGCGATCTCGGTCAACATCGATGCCGTCGATCGCGCTCGCAGGCTGATCGGGGCCGCCGAGGGGCGGGTCATCCTCGACTCGGCCAGGGCGGGCTAGCAGCCGAGAGCCCGAAGCGGTAGAAGGGCGCCGATGCCTGGCCGCACAGTGAGCGAGCTCGAGCGGCGCTTCGGTCGCCCCGCGACCGAGGTGCTTGCCCGGCTCCGCGCTCGAAACGCCGAGGGCGGGGCGATCGAACAGGACGACGTCGAGCACGTCGCCGCCGAGGTCGGCCTGCCGCGCTCGCACGTCAACGGGGCCGCATCCTTCTATGCCGATCTGGCGCCGACGCCGCGCGGGCGCCGCCATGTCCAGATCTGCACGGGTACCGCCTGCTTCGCGGCCACCGGCGGCGCGCACCTCGAGGCCGCCGCCGACGCTCTCGACGCGCCCCTGGGCGGTGTCTCCGGCGACGGCGAGAGCTCCCTGCAACCGGTCTACTGCCTCGGCTATTGCTATGCAGGCCCGGCGGCGCTCGACGGCGCGACGCCCTGCGCGGGCCCCGACCTGGTCGCCCAGCTGCTCGGCGAGGCCGAGCGCGACGACCCCCCGATCCCGTTCCACGCCGACGTCGCCGAGCCGGTGGTGCTCGCCGGCCTCGCCGGGGACGGCCCGCCGGCCTGGGAGGTGTGGGCCGAGGTCGTCGCCGCCGGCGACCGGGCGCGGGTCGGCCGCGAGGTCGCCGCCTCCGGCATCCGCGGCCGCGGCGGAGCGGGGTTCCCGGCCTCGGTCAAGTGGGGCTCGGCGGCGGAGGCCCCGAGCGACGGCCCCCGCTATCTGATCTGCAACGGCGACGAAGGCGATCCCGGCTCGTTCGTCGACCGCCTGCTGATGGAGAGCGATCCCCACCGCGTGCTCGAGGGGATTGCCCTCGCCGCCTACGCCGCGCGGGCGACCCACGGGTTCGTCTACGTGCGCTCGGAGTACCCCCGCGCCCGCGACGCGCTCCGGGCCGCGATCGACGAGGCCCGCGCCGCCGGCCACCTCGGGACGGACGTGCACGGCACCGGCTTCGAGTTCGAGATCGAGGTCTTCGAGGGCGCGGGCTCCTACGTCGCCGGCGAGGAGACGTCGCTGATCCACTCGATGGAGGGCCTGCGCGGAGAGGTCGCGAGCCGGCCACCGTTTCCCACCGAGCGGGGGTTCCTCAACCGCCCGACCGTGGTCAACAACGTGGAGACGCTCTGCTCGGTGCCCTGGATCGTCGCCCGCGGCGGCGCCTCCTATTCCCGGCTGGGCAGCGGTGACAGCCGCGGCACCAAGGTCGTCTGCCTGAACGAGCGCTTTCGCAACCCCGGGGCCTACGAGGTCGAGCTCGGGGTCTCGCTGCAGTACATCTTCGACGTGCTCGGCGGCGGCATCCGCGACGGGACCGGACTGCGCGCGCTCCAGATCGGCGGCCCGCTCGGCGGATTCGTCTCCGCCGACCGGCTCGACACCCAGCTCAGCTTCGAGGCCCTGCGCGACGTCGGCGCCGACCTCGGGCACGGCAGCATCGTCGCCGTCGACGAGAGCGTCGGGGGGGCCGAGCTGCTCGAGCACATCTGGCGGTTCGCCGCGACCGAGAGCTGCGGCACCTGCGCGCCCTGCAGGATCGGGACCCGCCGCGGCCTCGACGCCGTGCGCGCCTTCCGCGGCGGCGACCCGCGTTCGCTCAACCGGTACGCCGCCCTGCTCGAGACGATGGAGCGCGGCAGCCTCTGCGCCTTCGGCAAGACGGTGCCGCAGGCCGTCCGCAGCGTCGCCGAGGCCTGCGACGACCTCGACGTCGCCGAGCTGGGGCGCGGTGAGCGATGAGGGCCCGGGTCGACGGGCGCGACGTCGAGATCCCCGCGGGGGCGACCCTGCTCGACGCCGCCCGACGCGCCGGAAGCGAGGTCCCGACGCTGTGCTGGGACGAGCGCCTTCGGCCGTACGGCTCGTGCCGGACGTGCATGGTCTCGACCGACCGGGCACACGGCCCGGTGGCGGCCTGCACGACGCGCTGCGAGGACGGCGTCGAGATCCGCACCGACGACGACCACGCCCGCGAGACCGCGCGGGCCGCGCTCGAGCTGCTCGTCTCCACGCTGCCGCCGCGGGCGCTCGAGCTGCCGCGCGAGCGCAGCGAGCTCGTCCGCGCCTGTGAGCATCTCGGGGTCGACCCGGGCAGATTCGCCGGCGTCCGCCGCGAGCGCCCGGTCGACGATTCGCATCCCTACCTGAAGTTCGATCCCGAGCTCTGCATCGCCTGCGCGCGCTGCGTGCGGATCTGCGACGAGGTCCAGGGCACCTTCGCGCTCGCGATGGTCGGGCGGGGCTTCGAGACCGTCGCCGCCCCGGGCACCGGCGGGGCCTGGGCGGAATCCGATTGCGTCGCCTGCGGCGCTTGCGCCGACAGCTGCCCGACCGGAGCGATCGGCGAGGCCGGCATCCTCGACCCGGCGCCGATCGAGCGCGTCACGGAGACCACCTGCGGCTACTGCGGGGTGGGCTGCTCGCTCGACGTCCACACTCGCGACGACCGCGTCGCCTTCGTCAAGCCGACCCTGGACGGGCCCGTGAATCGCGGGCACGCGTGCGTCAAAGGGCGCTTCGCGCACGGGTTCGTGCGCTCGCCCGACCGGCTCGCCCGGCCTCTCGTCCGCTCCGGCGGCGAGCTCGTCGAGGCGTCGTGGGACGAGGCGCTCGGCCACATCGGCGCCGAGCTGGGGCGGATCCGCGACGAGCACGGCCCCGACTCGGTCGCGGCGATCTCCTCGGCGCGCGGGACCAACGAGGAGAACTACCTGATGCAGAAGCTGATGCGGGTCGCCGTCGGGACCAACAACGTCGACAACTGCGCCCGGATCTGCCACGCCCCCTCCGCCGCCGGGCTCGCCGCCAGCTACGGGCTCGCCGGCGGCACCAACCCCTTCGAGGACTTCGACCGCGCCGGTGTCTTCCTGCTCGCCGGCTCGAACCCGACCGAGGCCCACCCGGTCGTCGGCGCCCGGATCAAGCAGCGGGTGATCTCCGGCGCGCGGCTCGTCGTCGTCGACCCGCGGCGGACCGAGCTCGCCCGCTACGCCGACGTCCACCTGCGCCCGCGCCCGGGGACCAACGTCGCCGTCTTCAACGGACTGGCGGCGGTCCTGATCGACGAAGGCCTCGTCGACGAGGCCTTCGTCGCCGAGCGCACCGAGGGCTTCGAGGCGCTGCGCGAGCTCGCCGCCGACTACGACCCCGAGCGCGTCGAGGAGATCTCGGGCGTCCCCGCCGCCGACCTGCGCCTGGCCGCGAGGATCTACGGCGAGACCGAAGGACGGGCGCTCGTATGGGGGCTCGGGATCACCGAGCACCTGCACGGCACCGACGGCGTCCGAACCCTCGCCAACCTCGCGACCCTGACGGGGAGCGTCGGCACCGAGTCGGGCTGCGGAGCGAACCCCCTGCGCGGCCAGAACAACGTCCAGGGCGCCTCCGACATGGGCGCGATGCCCGACATCCTCCCCGGCTACCAGAAGATCGCCGACGACCAGGTCCGCGCCCGTTTCGAGCGCGCCTGGGGCGCCCCGCTCAAGCCCGAGCGCGGCCTGCGGATCCCGGAGATGTTCGACGCGGCGGTCGCAGGGGACCTGCGCGCGCTCGTGGTCTTCGGCGAGGACATCGCCCAGACGGACCCCGACTCGGGCCACGTGCGGGCCGCGATCGAGGCCTGCGAGCTGGTCGTCTCCCAGGAGATCTTCCTCTCCGAGACCGCGCGCCTCGCCGACGTCGTCCTCCCCGCCGCCTCGTTCCTCGAGAAGGACGGCACCTTCACCAACTTCGACCGCCGTGTGCAGCGCGTGCGCCCCGCGCTCGAGCCCCCCGGCGAGGCGCGTCCGGACTTCGAGATCATCGCCGCGGTCGCGGGCGCGCTCGGAACCGACCTCGGCTGCCCCACGCCGGCCGCGGCGTTCGACGAGATGGCCTCGCTGACCCCGACCTTCGCCGGGATCTCGCACGATCGCCTCGACCGCGAGGGGACGATCGCCTGGCCCTGCCGGGCGCCGGGGGAGCCGGGCGAGCGCCGGCTCTACGGCGAGCGGTTCGCGACCCCCAGCGGCCGCGCGCAGATCGCCGCGATCCCCTACGCGCCGTCGGGCGAGGAGCCCGATCCCGACTTCCCGATCCTGCTCGTCACCGGGCGCCGGCTCGAGCACTACAACTCGGGCACGATGACGCGCCGGACCGGCAACCTCGAGCTGGTCCCACGTGAGCTGCTCGAGCTGCACCCCGACGACGCCGCCGAGCTCGGGGTCGGCGCCGGCGAGCTCGTCAGCGTCGCCAGCCGGCGGGGCAGGATCGAGGCGACGGCCGATGTCACCGATCGGGTCTCGCCGGGCCAGGCGTTCATCGGCTTCCACTTCCCCGAGGCGCTCGCCAACCTGCTCACCTCGCAGGCCGTCGACGAGGTCACCTCCTGTCCCGAGTACAAGGTCACGGCGGTGCGGATCGGGAGCAGGGGATGAGCGACCCGTTTCGCTCACGCGACGATGAGGCCGGGCCCTCGGTCGCGATCCCACCGCGCGCCCGTCCCGCCGAGCTGGACGCCCTGCTCCCCCCCGAGATGGCGGCGAAGGCGGCCGACGTCGGGGTCAGCAAGGCTTCGATGTCGACCCTGCGAACGCTCGCCCTCTCGGTGCTCGCCGGAGCCTTCATCGCCCTCGGCGCGATCTTCGCGACGTCGGCGCTCGCCGGCACCGCGGGCGAGGTCGCCTTCGGCGTCGCGCGGGTCCTCGCCGGGCTGGTGTTCAGCCTCGGCCTCGTCCTGGTCGTGGTCGCCGGTGCCGAGCTCTTCACCGGCAACAACCTGATCGTGATGGCGTGGGCCGAGCGCCGCGTGCCGACACGCTGGCTCCTGCGCAACTGGAGCCTCGTCTACCTCGGCAACCTGGTCGGAGCGCTCGCGACGGTGATCATCGTCTTCGCGGGCGGCCAGTACGAGCTGGGCGACGGGGCGATGGGAGAGAGCGCGCTGACGATCGCGAACGCGAAGGCGGGCCTCGGCTTCGGCCGTGCGCTGGCCCTCGGGATCATGTGCAACGCGCTCGTCTGCCTGGCGATCTGGCTCACGTACAGCGCCCGCTCCGTGACCGACAAGATCCTCGCGATCATCTTCCCGATCACGGCCTTCGTCGCCGCCGGATTCGAGCACAGCATCGCGAACATGTACTTCCTCGCGGCCGGGCTCCTGATCCGCGACCAGGGCTCGCAGGAGTTCTTCGAGACCACCGGCGCCGCCCCGTCCGACTATCCCGACCTGACCCTCTCCAACGCGATCGTCGACAACCTGGTCCCGGTCACGATCGGGAACATCATCGGGGGTTCGGTGATGGTCGGCCTCGTCTACTGGCTGGTCTACGTGAAGACGAAGTCCTGATGGTTCAGGGCAATCCGATAGCTTCGAGCCCAAGATCCGGTCGAGGAGAGGAATGCTCAGCGAGCTGAACGGGGTGCTGCGAACGTGAGCCCTGGCCGGGCGCTGCTCCGCGCGCAGCAGTTCTTCGAGCCTCGCCAGAGGTCCGCCGACGGCTGGAACGAACGCTCGACCTACGCCCGCGACTGGGAGGACGCCTACCGCCGGCGCTGGCAGCACGACCGGGTGGTGCGCTCGACCCACGGCGTCAACTGCACCGGGTCGTGCTCGTGGAAGGTCCACGTCAAGGACGGGCTCGTCACCTGGGAGACCCAGCAGACCGACTACCCGGCGAACGGGCCCGACGCGCCCGACTACGAGCCCCGCGGGTGCCCGCGGGGCGCCTCGTTCTCGTGGTACGTGTACTCGCCGGTCCGGCCGAAGCACCCCTACGTCCGCGGCGAGCTGCTCGAGATGTTCCGCGAGGCTCGCGCGCGGCTCGGCGATCCGGTCGAGGCATGGGCGTCGATCGTCGATGACCCCGAGCGCGCCCGGGCCTACAAGTCGCGGCGCGGCAAGGGCGGCTTCGCGCGGGCGAGCTGGCCGGAGGTCGTCGAGCTGATCGCCGCCGCGCACGTGCACACCGTGCGGCGATACGGCCCCGACCGGATCGCCGGCTTCTCGCCGATCCCGGCGATGTCGATGGTCTCCTACTCGGCCGGGACGCGGTTCCTCTCGCTGATCGGCGGCGTCTGCCTGAGCTTCTACGACTGGTACGCGGACCTGCCGCCGGCCTCGCCGCAGATCTGGGGCGACCAGACCGACGTCCCCGAGTCGGCGGACTGGTGGAACTCGACCTACATGATCCTCTGGGGCTCGAACATCCCCCAGACGCGCACTCCGGACGCGCACTTCATGACCGAGGCCCGCTACCGGGGCCAGAAGGTCGTCGTCGTCTCCCCCGACTACGCCGGGCACACCAAGTTCGCCGACCATTGGCTGCCGGCGACCGCCGGCACCGACGGCGCGCTGGCGATGGCGATGGGCCACGTGATCCTGCGGGAGTTCCACGTCGAGCGGCGCAGCGAGCACTTCCACGACTACGCGCGGCGCTTCACGGACATGCCGTTCCTGGTCACGCTGCGCGAGCGCGAGGACGGCTGCGTCGTCCCCGGCGCCTTCCTGCGCGCCTCCGAGATCGGCGAGCAGGACGAGAACGCGGATTGGCGGACGGTCGTCTACGACGCGGCCGCCGAGGCGCCGGCGGTCCCGCCCGGCTCGATCGGCGACCGCTGGGGCGAGCACGGCGAGGGCCGCTGGAACCTCGACCTCGGGGAGATCGATCCGGCCCTGACCCTGCTCGGCAACCACACTGAGGCCGTCGAGTGCACGCTGCCGCGCTTCGACGGCGGCGAGACCGAGGGCGGCGTCACGATGCGCCGGGGCGTCCCCGCGATCCGCGTCGGCGGGCGGCTGGTGACCACGGTGTTCGACCTCACCCTCGCCCAGTACGGAGTCGAGCGCGAGGGGCTGCCCGGGGAATGGCCGGCGGGCTACGACGACCCCTCCCAGCCCTACACCCCCGCCTGGCAGGAGCCGATCACCGGCGTCGACGCCGGCCGCTGCGCCCGGATCGCGCGCGAGTTCGCCGACAACGCCGAGCGCACCGGCGGGCGCTCGATGATCGTGATGGGCGCCGGCACGAACCACTGGTACCACTCCGACCAGACCTACAGGGCGATGCTGTCGCTCGTCCTCTTCTGCGGCTGCCAGGGCGTGAACGGCGGCGGCTGGGCGCACTACGTCGGCCAGGAGAAGGTGCGGCCGATCACGGGCTGGATGACGGTCGCCTTCGGGCTCGACTGGTCGCGGCCACCGCGCCAGCAGCCGGCGACGCCCTACTGGTACCTCGCCACCGACCAGTGGCGCTACGAGACCTTCGGCGCCGGCGAGATGGCCTCGCCGGTCGGCGGCGGCAGCCTCGACGGCAAGCACTTCGCCGACTGCCACGCGCTCGCCGCGAGGCTCGGCTGGCTGCCCTCGTACCCGACCTTCGACCGCAACCCGCTCGACCTCGCCGACGAGGCGCGCGAGGCCGGGGTCGAGCCCGCGGAGCACGTCGTCTCGGAGCTGCGCGAGGGCAACCTCGGCTTCGCCTGCGAGGACCCCGACGACCCGGCCAACTTCCCGCGCGTGCTCACCCTGTGGCGGGCCAACCTGCTCGGCTCCTCGAGCAAGGGCCACGAGTACTTCCTGCGCCACCTGCTCGGCGTGCCCGACGCGGCGGTCCGCTCGGCCGAGAGCGACCCGATGGAGCGGCCCGAGGACGTCGAGTGGCGCGACAAGGCCCCCGAGGGCAAGCTCGACCTGTTCACGACGATCGACTTCCGCATGAACGGCTCGTGCATCTACTCCGACGTCGTCCTGCCGGCGGCGACCTGGTACGAGAAGCACGACCTCTCCTCGACCGACCTGCACCCGTTCGTCCATCCCTTCAACGCCGCGATCCCGCCGCCCTGGGAGGCGCGCACCGACTGGGACGCGTTCAACGCGATCGCCGAGCGCTTCTCGGAGCTCGCCGCCGAGCACCTCGGCACCCGGACCGACGTCGTCGCCGCGCCGCTCCTGCACGACAGCCCCGAGGAGCTCGCCCAGCCGGGCGGGCGGGTGCGCGACTGGCGGGCGGGCGAGTGCGAGCCCGTGCCCGGCAAGACGATGCCGAAGCTGGTGGCGGTCGAGCGCGACTACGCCGCGGTCGCCGCGAAGATGACCGCGCTCGGGCCCCTCGTCGAGGAGCTGGGCACCGGCGCCAAGGGGATCTCGTGGAAGCCCGGGCCCGAGGTCGAGGAGCTGCGGCGGCGAAACGGCACCGCCAACGGCGGCGGCCCCGCCGACGGTCGCCCCGCGCTCGAGCGCGACGTCCACGTCTGCGAGGCGATCCTCTCGCTTTCGGGGACGACCAACGGCCGCCTCGCGGTCGAGAGCTTCCGCAGCCTCGAGGCGCGCACCGGCCGGCCGCTCGCGCAGATCCCCGAGGAGCGCTCCGACGAGCGCCTCACCTTCTCCGAGCTCGGCGTACAGCCACGCAAGGTGATCGCCTCCGCCGAGTGGTCGGGGCTCGAGTCGCGCGAGCGCCGCTACTCGCCGTTCACGGCGAACCTCGAGCACCTGATCCCGTGGCGCACCCTGACCGGCCGCCAGCAGCTCTACCTCGACCACGAGTGGATGCTCGACCTCGGCGAGGGCCTGCCCGCGTACCGGCCGCCGGTCGAGGCCGGGCAGCTCATCGGGCTCGCCGGCGAGCCCGCGGCCGAGGAGGCGCTCGAGGTCACGGTGCGCTACCTCACCCCGCACTCGAAGTGGTCGATCCACTCCGAGTTCCAGGACAACCTGCTGATGCTCACCCTGTTCCGCGGCGGGCCCGCGATGTGGCTCTCGACCGAGGACGCCGAGAAGATCGGCGTCGCCGACAACGACTGGCTCGAGGTCTACAACCGCCACGGCACCGTCGCCTGCCGGGCCGTCGTCTCACACCGGGTCCCGTCCGGGGCGGCGCTCTTCTACCACTCCCAGGATCGGCACGTCAACGTCCCCGTCTCGGAGATCTCCGGCGCGCGCGGCGGCACCGACAACTCGCTGACGAGGATCTCGATGAAGCCCTCGCACCTGATCGGCGGCTACGCCCAGCTCTCCTGGGGCTTCAACTACTACGGCCCCACCGGCCCGCAGCGCGACCAGCTGATCATCGTCCGCAAGCGCAAGGGCGAGGTCGAGTACTGATGCGGGTCCGGGCGCAGATGGGGATGGTGATGAACCTGGACAAGTGCATCGGGTGCCACACCTGCTCGGTGACCTGCAAGAACGTCTGGACCAACCGGCGCGGCATGGAGTACGCCTGGTTCAACAACGTCGAGACCAAGCCCGGGCGCGGCTTCCCCCGCGACTACGAGGACCAGGAGCGCTGGAACGGCGGCTGGACGCTCGACCGGCGCGGGCGGCTGCGGCTGAAGGCGGGGCGGTTCGGGCGGCTCAGCAAGCTGCTCAGCATCTTCTGGAACCCCGACCTGCCGACGATCGACGACTACTACGAGCCCTGGACCTACGACTACGAGCACCTGATCTCCGCCCCGGGCGGCGACCTCCAGCCCACGGCGCGGCCGAAGTCGCTCGTCAGCGGCGGCGACGTCGACCTGACCTGGGGGCCGAACTGGGACGACGACCTCGCCGGCTCGGAGCTGAGCGCGGCCGCGGACCCGAACCGCCGCGGGCTCGAGGAGGAGGTCAAGCTCGAGTTCGAGCAGGCGTTCATGATGTACCTGCCGCGGATCTGCGAGCACTGCATCAACCCGTCCTGCGTCGCCTCGTGCCCGTCGGGGGCGATGTACAAGCGCGAGGAGGACGGGATCGTCCTCGTCGACCAGGAGGCCTGCCGCTCGTGGCGCTTCTGCGTCTCCGGCTGTCCCTACAAGAAGGTCTACTTCAACTGGTCGACCGGCAAGGCCGAGAAGTGCAACTTCTGCTACCCGCGGCTCGAGGCGGGGCTGCCGACCGTCTGCTCGGAGACGTGCGTGGGTCGCCTGCGCCACCTCGGCATCGTCCTCTACGACTCCGACCGCGTCGAGGCGGCGGCGTCGGTGCCCGACGAGCACGACCTGCTCGACGCCCACCTCGACCTGATCCTCGACCCCGACGACCCCGAGGTCCGCGAGCAGGCGAGGCGCGACGGGATCGCGGAGGACTGGCTCGAGGCGGCGAGCCGCTCACCCGTGTACTCGATGTGCAAGCGCTGGCGGATCGCCCTGCCGCTCCATCCCGAGTACCGGACGCTGCCGATGGTCTGGTACGTGCCGCCGCTCTCGCCGGTCGAGAGCCTCGGCGAGTCGCTGGTCCGCGACGGCGGTGACCACGAGCAGGTCTTCGAGGCGATCGAGGAGCTGCGGATCCCGGTCGACTACCTGGCCGGCTTCCTGTCCGCCGGCGATCCCGACCCTGTCCGCCGCTCGCTGCGGCGGCTGCTGGCGATGCGCCGCTACATGCGCGCGCAGAACGTCGACGGGGAGGCCGACGCGGAGGTCGCCCGCGAGGTCGGGATGGAGCCCGCCGAGCTCGAGCGGATGTTCCGCATGGTCGCGATCGGGGACTACGACGAGCGCTACGTGATCCCGCGGCGCCATGGGGAGGCCTCGCCCGCGGTCTTCGCCGAGCAGGGCTCGTGCGGGATCGACTTCGCCGGGGCGGGCGTCGTCCCGGACCTCTCCGGCGAGCACGACCACGGCCCGGATCCGGACTTCGACGTCCGCGACTACCTGGTCAGGGGGGGCGGCAACGGCGATGGCCGCTGAGCCCGTGCACGTCCTGAAGGCGCTCTCGGTGCTGCTCCAGTACCCGGGCCCCGAGGTCCGCGAGGCCGCGGCGGAGGTCGAGCCCGGCGCCCTCGAGGGGGCGACCCGGCGCCAGTCGCGCCGGATCGCGGCGTTCCTCGGCTGGTTTCGCTCGCGCCCGGCGGCGGAGCTCGAGCGCGCGTACGTCGAGACGTTCGACTTCGGCCGGCGCCAGAGCCTGCACCTGACCTACCACGAGCACGGCGACCGCCGCCAGCGCGGCCTGGCGATGCTGCGCCTCAAGCAGGCCTACGCGAGCGCGGGCTTCGAGCCCAGCGGGACCGAGCTGCCCGACTACCTGCCGCTGATGCTCGAGTTCGCGGCCCTCGGCGGCGAGCCGGGCCGCTCCCTGCTCGCGGGCCAGCGGGTCTCGCTCGAGCTCGTCCGCGCGGCCGCGCGCGACGAGCAGAGCCCCTACGCGGAGCTGCTCGACGCGGTCGCCGACGCGCTCCCCGGCCTCACGCGGCGCCAGCTCGCCCGCGTGCGCCGGCTCGCCGCCGAGGGGCCGCCGAGCGAGCAGGTCGGCCTCGAGCCGTTCGCGCCGCCCGAGGTGATGCCGACGTGAGCCGCGGCGAGGTCCTCCTCTACGTAGTCCTCCCCTACGCCGCGATCGCGGTCTTCATCGTCGGCCATGTCTGGCGCTACCGCTCGGACCAGTACGGGTGGGGGGCGCGCTCGACGCAGCTGCTCGAGAGCCGCGTCCTCAAGTACGCGAGCATCACGTTCCACCTCGGCGTGCTGGCCGCGATCGGCGGTCACGTCCTCGGGATCCTGGTCCCCGATTCGTGGACGGCGGCCGTCGGCGTCTCCGACGAGGCCTACCACGTGGTCGCGCTCGTCGGCGGGCTCTCGGCCGGGATCGCCGTCGTCGTCGGCTTCGCCGCGCTCGTCTACCGGCGCGCCCGCTTCCCGCGGGTGCGGGTGACCACGACGCCGATGGACGTGCTCGTCTTCGCGCTGCTCGCCCTCGGCATCGTCACCGGGATGCTCGCGACGATCACCAACTTCGGCGACGCCGTTCAGTACCGCGAGACCGTCGGCCCCTACTTCCGGCAGCTCTTCATCCTGGACCCGGAGCCCGCGCTCATGACCGGCGCCCACGTCAGCTTCGTCTTCCAGCTCCACGTCACCGTGGTCTGGTTCCTGTTCGCGGCCTGGCCGTTCAGCCGGCTCGTCCACGCGTGGTCGATCCCGGTCGATTACCTGCGCCGCAGCCCGATCCCCTATCGCGGCCGCACCCCGCGGCCGCGACGAGCGCAGGCCGCCGCGCCGCCCGTTCGATGAGCTCCGCGCCGGCGAGCGAGATGCCGGGGTCTGGACGCAACCTCGTCCTCGGCACGATCGCGTTCGCGGTCTGCTTCTCGGCCTGGGGGATGCTGGCGCCGATCGCCCCCGACCTCCAGGACGAGCTCGGGCTCTCCGACACCGAGACCTCGATCATGATCTCGATCCCGGTCGTGCTCGGCTCGCTGCTGCGGATCCCGCTCGGCGCTCTCACCGATCGGGTCGGCGGGCGTGCCGTCTTCAGCGTGATGCTCTTCTACACCGCCGGCGCGGCCGTCCTCGTCGGCTTCGCCTCCAGCTACGCCGCCCTGCTCGGCGCCGGCTTCCTGCTCGGGGCCGCCGGGGCGACGTTCGCGGTCGGGGTCCCCTTCGTCGCCGAGTGGTTCCCGCCGAAGCGCCAGGGATTCGCGCTCGGCGTCTACGGGATGGGCAACATCGGCACCGCCGTCGCCGCCTTCTCGATCCCCGCGATCCGCGACTCCGCCGGCCAGGAGGTCGCCGGCCTCGTCCTCGGCGGCGTCGTCGCCGTCTACGGCCTGATCTGGTGGAGCCTCGCCCGCGACGTCCCCGAGCGCGAGCCCAAGCGCCAGCCCTACGGCGAGGTCCTGCGCTCCGGCTGGGACCTCTACCGGCTCTCGCTCTTCTACTTCGTCACCTTCGGCGGCTTCGTGGCGATGGCGATCTTCCTGCCGAAGCTGCTCACCGACTGGTTCGATTACTCGCTCACCGATGCCGGCCTGCGCGCGGCGGGGTTCACGCTGATGGCGACGGCGGCGCGCCCGGTGGGCGGCTGGCTCTCGGACCGGGTCGGCGGCTCCAAGGTGCTCGCGTTCGCCTTCGTCGGCATCGGCATCGACGCGATCGGGCTCTCGTGGCAGGCCGCGGACCCGTCGATCGTGCCGGTCACGTTCTTCTGCCTGACGATGGCGGCCTTCCTCGGCCTCGGCAACGGCGCCGTCTTCAAGCTCGTCCCGCTCTTCTTCCCGACCTCGACCGGCGCCGCCACGGGGATCGTCGGCGCCGCCGGCGGGCTCGGCGGCTTCTTCCCTCCCCTCGTCCTCGGGATCACCAAGGACGCCACCGGGGACTTCGTCCTCGCCTTCGTCTTCCTCGTCGCGTTCGCCTGGATGTGCGCCGGCATGGCGGTCGCGCTGCTCGAGCCAGGCTCGCACCCGCCCGCCGCTCCGGGCGCCTCGAGCGCCGACGGATGAAGCGCGATCCGGCGCTGACGCCGCTCTCGCGCGACCACCACCAGGCGCTGACGCAGGCGCTGCGGCTGCGCCGAGCCGAGGCGGCCGACGCCGCCGAGGTCGTCGACGGGATGCTGGAGTACTGGTCCGCCCACGGCGCGCATCACTTCCGGGTCGAGGAGGAGGTCCTGCTGCCGCCCTTCGCCCGCCACCACGACCCCGGAGACGAGCGCGTCGTGCGGGTGCTCGTCGACCACGTCTGGATCCGGGAGCGGGTCGGCCGCCTGGGACCCGATTCCGGGCCCGACGAGCTGCACGAGCTCGGCGAACGGCTCGACGCCCACGTCCGCCACGAGGAACGGGTCCTCTTCCCGCTGATCGAGAGCACGCTGCCGGCGGACGAGCTCGAGCGGCTCGCCGCCGACATCGCCGCCGCGGAGGCCGAGGGCTAGATGAGCGATTCCATGGCCGCGTGTGCCCGGGGGCGGGCCTGGCCAAGCTGGGCGGTGCACGCGCGGTAGCCGCGTAGCGGCGCTACGCGGCTCGCCGCGCGGGTGCCGATCCAGCGCCGTGCCAAGGGCTGAGGCGGCTCAGCCGGCGGTCGCGCCGGCGGCGTGGGAGAGCTGCAGGATCGACGTCCCGATCGCGTCGACGAACAGGTCGAGGTCGGGCACCGAGTCCCGGTCGGCGTTGACCGCGAAGAACGCGCGGCCGTCGTAGCTGAAGATCGCGATGCCGATCGAGTGCTCCGCGGCGAGCGGGACGAGCGGCCACACCGAGAGCAGCTTCGAGCCGAACGCGTAGAGCGGCTGCTGCGGCCCGGGGACGTTGGTGATCGTGACGTTGAACATCCGGGTCGCGAACAGGGAGCGCGCGATGAAGCCGTGGATCACCGGCGGGGCGTGGCCGGTGAGGTCGAGGATCGCGCTGGCGCCGAGCGCCTGATCGCCCGACTTGAGCGTCTCCGCCTCCTCCAGCTGCTGGGCGTAGCGGCGCTCGGGGTCGGGCTCGGCGAGCGGCAGGTTGACGAACAGCGAGGTGATCCGGTTGCCGAGGCCTAGGTGCTCGCCGGCGCTGCGGATGTTGACCGGCACCATCGCCCGCATCCCCTGTCTCGGAAGCTCCTCGCCGCGGGCGATGAGGAGCTCGCGGAAGCCGCCTCCGGCCGCAGCCAGGACGACGTCGTTGATGGTGCCACCGAGCGCCCGCTTGATCCGCTTCAGCTCCTCGAGCTCGATCTCGAGCACGGCGAGCCGGCGCCGGCCCCCGATCGGCTCGTTGATGCTCGTCCGCGGCGCGGCGATCACCTCGTCGCGGACGAGGACGTCGACGAGCGCGCGCGAGCGCTGCAGGGCCTCGCGGGCGCGACTCGGGTGGGTGGCTGTTCCGGCGCCCGCGCGCAGGAGCCCGATCCCGGCCGCGGCCGCCCTGGCGGGCAGCCGCAGGATCGCGGAGCCGGGCAGCTCGCGACCCCGCTGCGGCCGCGGGGCGCCCTCCGCCGGTGCAGCGTGGACGTCGCGGGGGACGGGTTCGGGCTCGGCGTCGAGCATCAGGTGCACGGTGTCGACCGAGCCGACCCCGTCGACGAGGCAGTGGTGGGTCTTCGAGGCCATCGCCCAGGCGCCCCCCTCCAGGCCGCTGATCACGACCAGCTCCCAGAGCGGCCGTGAGCGGTCGAGTCGCTCGGAGAAGTACTCCCCCGCCCACTCGAGCAGGTCGTCCCTCGTGCCCCTGCCCGGCAGCTGAGCCCTGCGGATGTGCCGGCTGATCTCGAAGCGCGGATCGTCGTCCCAGCGCGGCCAGTCGAGCCCGCCCGTGGTCTGCTCGGAGAGCCGCTGGCGATAGCGCGGCAGCCCGGAAAGCCGCGAGCCCAGCACCTCGGCGACCTCCGCGACCGAGGGCGTGGCGCCGGACGGGCGGGGCTCGAAGCACAGGATGCCGCCGATGTGCATGTGCGCGCTCGGATCGGCCTGCTCGAGTTCGAGGAAGGTGGCGTCGAGCGCGCTCAGCTCGTTCGGGGCGCTCATCGCATCACCCCGCCCGCGGCGACCCCGGGCGGGCGCTCGGGGACGCCGCGATCGGGCTCGCGCAGCAGGCCGAGCGGGTCGCGGCCGGCGGCGCGGGGCAGGACGAGCACGGGACAGGGCGCGGCGGCGATCACCGCGCGCGAGACGCTGCCGAGCAGCGTGTGGCGGAGCGGGCCGTAGCCGCGCGACCCGAGCAGCAGCAGGTCGAGCTCCGCGCAGGCGGAGACGATCCGGGCCGCCGCCGGCCCTTCCAGGAGCTGGGGCGCGACGTCGATCGCTTCGGGCACCCGCTTGCGGCCGAGGTCGAGGATGTGCTCCATCTCCTCGCTACGCGCCGCGAAGAGGCGCCCGGCGGTGTTCGCGTCCAGGACCTCCGAGAAACCGGCGGTCGGGGGTTCGGCGACGGCGACGATCGCGAGGGTCGCCTCGTGCTCGGCCGAGAGGGCGATCCCGGTCTCGAGCGCCGACCACGACTCCGGCGAGCCGTCGAAGGCGACGCCGATCCGGCGCAGGTGGCCGGGCCGCGACGAGAAGCCCCTGGGAGCGACGGCGACGGCGAACGGAGCGCCGTGCAGCAACGCGGTGCCGACCGTCCCGGGCCGCACCAGCCGGTGCCCGGCGTGGCTCGCCGAGCCGACGACGATCAGGTCGGCGCGCTCGGCGGCGGCGATCCGCTGCAGCGCCGCCGCGGGCGAGCCGTCGGCGACCGCCACCGTTCGCGGACCCAGGTCGGCGAGCTCGTCGTCGACGAAGGCGAAGGCCTCCGCGGTGTCGCGGGCGAGCGCGACCTCGAGGTCGGCCGAGCCGATCAGGTGGCGGGGGTAGCGAAGCACCGTCGCAACGACCATCGACGCGCCCAGGCGGCGCGCCAGGCAGGCGCCGAGGGCGAGCGCGTCCCGTCCCCGGTCCGTGTCCTCGAACCCCACGAGGAGCTGGCGGGTCTCGGTCGTCGGGGCCCCCGATCTCATGCGACGACGGTACGGCCGGCCCGCGCGCGCGTCATCGGTGGTCGGCACCGGATCGTCTCCGTAGTCGCCACGGAACCGCGGCGCGTGGTATCTATGGCGAGAAAGGAGGTGGCCAGAGAGTGCAGGCGGGTGGCCTGGATCGCGATCAACTCGGCAGAATCCTGGCCGCCGGACGCGGGCTCGTCGCCGAGCTCGACCCCGAATCGGTGCTCGCTCGGCTGCTCGAGGACGCCCGCGAGCTCACGGGTGCCCGCTACGCGGCGCTCGGGATCCTCGACGAGGACAAGACCGAGCTCGAGCGGTTCCTCGTCCGCGGGATCGACCGCGAAACCCGCCTCGCGATCGGCGCCCTCCCGCGCGGGAAGGGGATCCTCGGTGAACTCATCCGCGACCCGAAGCCCCTGCGGCTTAGGCGGATCGGCGAGCACCCCCGCTCCTACGGCTTCCCGCCGAACCACCCGCCGATGACCTCCTTTCTCGGCGTGCCGGTGACGGTCCGCGGCGAGGTCTTCGGCAACCTCTACCTCGCCGACAAGCAGACCGCGGACGAGTTCGACGAGACCGACGAGGACCTGCTCGTCGTGCTCGCCGAGTGGGCCGCGATCGCGATCGACAACGCGCGCAACTACGAGCGCGCCGAGCGCCGCCGCGCCGACCTCGAGCGGGCCGTCCGAGGGCTCCAGACGACCGCGTCACTGAGCAGGGAGATCGGCGGCGAGAGCGACCCCGCGCGGGTGCTCGAGCTCGTGGCGAAGCGCGCTCGCGCGCTCGTCGACGCCCGTTCCTGCCTCATCCTCCTGCGCGAGGACGAGGAGTTCGTGGTCGCCGAGGCCGCGGGTGAGAGCGCGGCCCAGATCCGCGGTCAGCGGATGCCGGTCGCGGATTCGCCGGCCGCCGAGGTCATGCGCGCCGACGTCCCGCGCCAGCTCCGCGGGGGCGCGCTCGGCTGGTTCGCCGTCGCCGGTATCGACGCCGAGGCGGTCGTCCTCGCCCCCCTTGCCGCGCGCGGCATGGTGGAGGGGCTGATCGTCGCGATCGACCGGCTTGGCCCGGACCCGGTGTTCGACGAGGACGACGTCCTCGTGCTCGGCTCGTTCGCGACGGCGGCGGCCGTCGGGATCGCGAACAGCGCCTCGCTCGAGCGGGAGAAGCTGGAGCTCTCGATCGCCGCGTCGGAGAGCGAGCGCCGCCGCTGGGCGCGCGACCTCCACGACGAGACCCTCCAGGAGCTGGGGGCGCTCAAGGTGATGCAGGAGAGCGCTCTGAAGAGCGAGAGCTCGGAGGTCCGCGGGGCGGCGCTCGAGAAGGCCGCGACGCAGGTCGAGGGGATAATCGCGACGCTCGAGGGCCTGATCACCGAGTTGCGGCCCGCCGCGCTCGACGAGCTCGGGACGCAGGCCGCCGTCGAGGCGCTCGCCGAGCGGACCCGCGAACGGCACCCGCTCGCGATCGAATGCGACTTCGATCTCGCCTTCGAGTCCGGGCGCGAAGAGACCAGGCACACCGCCGAGCTCGAGACGACGATCTACCGGGTCGTGCAGGAGGCGCTCAACAACATCGTCAAGCATGCCGGCGCCGACCATGCGCGCATCGCGATCACGGAGTCCAACGGCACCGTCACGGTCGTGGTCGAGGACGACGGCCGCGGCATCGCGCGGACGAACGACCGGACGGGCTTCGGGCTCCTGGGGATGAGCGAGCGCGTCACGCTGGCGAGCGGCGAGATGAACGTCGGTCCGGGCGCGCGGGGCGGCACCCGCCTGAGCGTGACGCTCCCGACGCAGCGCTCCCCTTCCTAGCGCTCGACCAGGCCGTTCTCGAGGGCGTAGGCGATCAGCTCGGCGCGGTTCGAGACGCCGGTCTTGCGCTGGATGTTTGCGCGGTGGGTCTCCACCGTGCGCACGCTGATCACGAGCCGCTCGGCGATCTCCGGGTTCATGTATCCGAGGGCGAGCAGGCCGAGGACGTCGCGCTCCCTGGGCGTCAGGTCGTCGGCCGGACCTGCCTCCGGCTCGGCCGCGACCCGGGCCCCGAGCTGCGGGTTTATGTACGTGTCGCCGGCGAGCACGATCCGGATCGCCTCGACCAGCTCGCGCGCGGCCGAGTGCTTGACGACGTAGCCGCGTGCCCCGGTGGTGAGCGCCCGGCGGGCGAAGGCCGGCTCGCTCTGCATCGTCAGCACGATCACCGCGGTTTCCGGCGAGCGCTCGATGATCTCGGGCAAGAGCTCGAGGCTCGGCCGGCCCGGCATGTTGAGGTCCAGCACGAGCACCGCCGGCTTGTGGCCGAGCACGAAGCGGGCAGCCTCCTCGGCGTCGCCGGCCTCGGCGACGACCTCGATGTCGGCCTCGGCCTCCAGCACCATCCGGATCCCGTCGCGGACGATCTGGTGGTCGTCGGCGAGGACCACGGTGATCGGGTCGGCTGCCGCCGCGCTCTCCTCGGCGCTCATGCCGACGAGGTCGATCCCTGTGCCGGGGGCATCGCCAGAGCCTAAGGCCGGGCCGGCGAGGCAGGCATCGGTAGCCGCCGCGGATCGCGCTCAGTACTCACCACGGAGTCCGCCCCGTATCCGGCGCGGAGGCGTCGGAACGCTCGCCCGCCTACCGTTTGAGAGGTCATGGCCCACGAGACCCCAGCCCGCACCGTGATCGCCGGAGGCGGAATCGCCGCGCTCGAGGCGGCGCTGGCCCTAGCCGATCTCGCCGGCGCGCGGACCGAGCTGACCCTCATCTCGCCCGAGCCCGAGTTCTCCTACCGGCCGATGACGGTCGAGGAGCCCTTCTCTCACCAGCCGGCGGAGACGCGTGAGCTCGCGCCGTTCATGGACGGGCTCGGCGGCCGCTTCGTCCGGGCGGCGCTCGAGTCCGTCGACGTCGGGGGCCACCAGGTCGCCCTCGCCGGCGGCGACCGGCTCGACTACGAGCACCTGATCGTCTGTGTCGGGGCGAGGGCTGTCGGCGCGCTTCAGAACGCGCAGACCTTCCGGGTCGTCGGAGAGCCGCTCGCCATCGACGCCGTGATCGACACCGCCCTCGGCGATGCCAGTGAGCTGCTCGCCTTCATCGTCCCCCAGGGCGCGACCTGGTCGTTGCCGATCTACGAGCTCGCGATGATGACCCGGCGCCGGGCCGAGGAGACCGGGCGCGAGCGGCTCCGGATCGCGGTGGTGACCCCCGAGTCGGTCCCGCTCGCGCTCTTCGGCACGATCCCGAGCCAAGCCGTGGCCGACCTCCTGGAGTCGCGCGCGATCGAGTTCGTCGGCGACAGCCGCGCGGCCGACGAGGGCGACGGCATCGTGCTCGCCCCGGGCAACAGGCCGCTCGAGGCCGGCGCCGCGGTCGCCTTGCCGGCGATCGAGGGCTGGCGCATCCGCGGCCTTCCCCAGGACGAGTCCGGCTTCATCCCGATCGACGACCACGCTCGCGTCGTCGGCGCCGAGGACGTCTATGCCGCCGGCGACGGCACGAACTTCCCGATCAAGCACGGCGGCCTCGGCACCCAGCAGGCGGACGCCGCCGCGTCGGCGATCGCGGCGCGCCTCGGCGCCGAGGTCGAGCCCGAGCCCTTCCACCCGGTGCTCCGCGGCCAGCTCATCGTCGGCGCCGAGTCGCTCAACCTCCGCCACGACATCACGGGCGGGCACGGCGAGGGAACCGTCTCGCTCGACTACCTCTGGTGGCCGCCCCACAAGGTGAGCGGCAAGTATCTGGCGCCGTTCCTCGCCGGCGCCGCGTTCCACGGCGAGCCCGTGCCGCCGGCCGAGCCGCTCGACCTCGAGCTGGCGATGCCCCGCGAGTGGCACTCGGAGCCGATGGCGCTCGATCCGTACGGTCCGATCGACGGCAGCTAGATCGTCGGCTCCACGGCCGCTCCGGGCGATCTCCTAATCTCGCCCAGCCGATGACCGAAACGAGCGACGCGACCAGGGGCGGCCCGCCGCGCACCGGCGACGAGGCGCTCGCGCGGCTGCTCGCGGGCAACGCCCGCTTCGTCGCCGGTCGCAAGCTCGACCATGACACCCTTCGCCGCGCGGAGCTCGCCGCCGGGCAGGAGCCGTTCGCGGTGATCCTCGGCTGCGCCGACTCGCGCGTGCCGCCCGAGGCGATCTTCGACCAGGGCCTCGGCGAGCTCTTCGTCGTGCGCGTGGCCGGCAACACCGCGGTCGAGCCGCTCGTGCTCGGCAGCGTCGAGTTCGCCCTCGCCAACCTCGGCAGCCGGCTCGTCGTCGTCCTCGGCCATCAGGGCTGCGGCGCGATCGAAGGCGCGGTCGCGGCCGTGACCGAGGATGCAACCGCGCCGGGCTCGATCGGCGACGTGATCGCGCCGATCGTGCCCGTCGTGCAAGGTGTCGCCGAGGCCGAGTCCGGCCTCTCGCCGGCTGAGCTCCGCGAGCGCTCGGTTCGCGCGAACGTCCGCGCGGCGGTCGCCGACCTGAGCGCCCGCAGCCCGGTCCTCGCCGAGCGCATCGGGGCCGGCGACGTGAAGCTCGTCGGCGCCGAGTACAGGCTGGCGACCGGCGAGGTCGTCCTCGTCTAGCCCGGCCGTCGATTAGGCTCGCGAGCACCTGCCAGCCAGCAAGGGATTGCGATGACTTCCAGGATGACCCGCCGAGGGATGCTCCACACGAGCGCCGGGTTGGCCGTGGCCGCGCCGGTCGCGCCGCTCGCCGGCTTCGTCGCCGGCTGCGGCGAGGACGAGCCCGCGAGCAGCTCGACGACGACCGCGTCCGGCGCCCCGGCGCCACGCGACGGCGACGAGGCGCTCGAGCGCCTGCTCGCGGGCAACCGGCGCTTCCGCGACGAGATGGCGCTGAGCCCCGAACGCGACACGGTGCGCCGGCTCGAGCTCGCCGAGGGCCAGGAGCCGTTCGCGGTCATCCTTGGCTGCGCGGACTCTCGCGTGCCGCCGGAGGTGATCTTCGACGAGGGGCTCGGCAGCCTCTTCGTCGTCCGCATCGCCGGCAACACCGCGGTGGACCCCTTCGTCGTCGGCAGCGTGGAGTACGCGGTCGAGCACCTGGGAAGCGTGCTTGTGATGGTCCTGGGCCACGAGGGCTGCGGCGCGGTGAAGGGCGCGATCGCCGAAGCCGACGGCGCTTCCGAGCCGGGCTCGATCGGCGACGTGATCGCGCCGATCGTGCCGGTGGTGGAGGGCGTCAGCGAGGACACACCGGAGCTCTCGGCCGAGGAGCTCGTGGAGCCGTCGGTCCAGGCGAACGTGACGGCCGCGGTCGAAGACCTCTCGACCGCCGACGGCCTGATCGCGGAGCTGGTCGACTCCGGCGAGCTGAAGCTCGTCGGCGCCGAGTACATGCTCGAGTCCGGCGAGGTCGCGCTGCTCTAGCTCGCCCCGGTCCGGCGAGCTTTGCGCTCAGGCGACCCGTCGGCGGCGCGTTCGGGCTCTCGCCCGAAGTCGTTCGACCAGGACGTCCTCGGCGGACAGCTCATGCCAGCTCAGGCACTGCGAGCACTTCCGCGCGACCCGGCGGGTCCCGGGATTCGACCGCGGCGCGTCGAGGATCGCCCCGCAGTTCTTGCAGGCGAGGCTCACCGATGGATTCGCTCGATCGCGGCGAGCCGGCGGTAGAGCTCGTGGTCCGCGGGGCGCTTCGGGACGGCGGCGCCGCCCGAGAGCTCCTCGTGCTCGCGTACCGCCGCGGCCAGCCGGGCCAGGCTGAGGCCGGGGTCGGGCCCCCGGAGGCGCGGCCGCCGCGGGCTCGACTCGCGGGCGCGCCCGAGATCGCGGGCGGCGGCACCCGGCCGGCGCCCGCGCGCCGAGCTCCGGGCGCCGTTTCCGAACCGGCTCAAGACGCACCCCCGATCTGGCGGAGGCGGCGGTAGAGCGCGAGGTCGTGGGCGCGCGGGTTCGCGACCTGGCCGCGCACCCGGGCCTCGTGGGCGCGGATCGCGCCGGCGAGCTCGAGCAGGCGCCTGCGGTCGAGGCTGGCGACGATGGTGCGCTCATCCTCGACCGACCCGCCGCGGATCGAGTCGGGGCCGCGCTGGATCTTGTGCTCCTTCGTCTCCATTCGATCCTCCTTCGGTTCCGATTTTTTGATCTTTCCGATCAAGTTAGTGAAGAATAGCAACCTCTCGCCGGCTGTGAAGCCTCGTGGGGCTCATAGCCCCCTCAATCCGTCACGGAGCGCGATCGGCGGCCTCAGCCCCGTCCCTGCCGCCGGCCTGCGGAGCGCGCCGGGGCGCTCTTCCTACTCCTCGGCGCCGATCGAGGTGAGCCAGGTCCCGGAGAGGACCGGGACCCCGGTGCCGGCCTCGATCCCGCGGACGGAGCGCTCGATCCCGAAGAGCGGCCCCGCGCCGCCGCCCTCCACCGCGAGCAGCGGGCCGGAGCGGACCTTCTCGGCCGCGGCCGGGTCGAGCTCGTCGGCGACCTCCACCTGGCCGTCGTCGAGCATCGCCACCCGGTCGGACGCGCGGGGCACGACCGGGAAGACGAGCTGGTCCAGCGCCGGCCCGAGGCGAAGCCGTGTCCCCCACCAGCTCGTGTTGCGGGCCAGCACCGTCGAGGCGCCGGCCTCCTGCTCGCGGAACTCGAAGGCGCCAGTGCCGCTGCCGCCGTCCGCCACCCGGGCCCCGTCGACCGGGCTCGCCGCCCGCAGAGTGCGCGGGGAGACGATCCCGAGCCGCGCCTGCGAGAGCCGTTCCGGGAAGGCGTCGTCGGGCTGGTCGAGGATGAAGCGGACGATGTCCGGCTGGGGGGCGTCGACCGCGGCGAGGTCGGGGAGCAGGACGCGCCCCTCGGGGCTCGCCATCCAGCGCTCCGCGTTGGCGAGCACCGCGGAGGCGTTGAACGGGGTGCCGTCGCCGAACCTGATCCGCGGCCGCAGGCGGAAGCGCCAGATCGTCGCGTCGCCCGAGGAGCCCGACGAACGGGCCAGCCCTCCGACCTCGCGGAGGTCGCCGAACGGCCCGGTGAGGACTTCGACCAGGGGCTCGTGGATCTGACGGGTGACCACCTGGGAGGCGCGGTCGGATGCGAGCAGCGGGTCGAGCCGCCGCGGATCGGAGGCGAGGGCGTAGTCGAGGGTGCCGCCCTCGAGCGGCCGGCCGCCGCCGGACGCGGCCTCGTCGCCGCCGCCGCCGCCGCAGCCGGCGAGCGCCAGGCCGGCGCAGACGAGCGCCGACGCGAACGCCGGCCTCGGCATCTAGATCTTCAGGAGGACGAGCGTGTTGACCGCGAAGAGGACGGCGAAGAAGATCGTCCAGCGGTCGAGGTTGCGCTCGACCAGCGAGCCGCCGCCGAAGCTCGACCCGCTCTGGCCGATTCCCGCCATCCCGGAGAGCCCCGCGTCCTTCCCGGAGTGCAGGAGGACGAGGAACACCAGGATGATCGAGATCAGGACCTGGACCACTTGCAGGAGGAGCTCCACGGCTCGCCAGGGTAGCGCGAGCGCCGCTCAGCGGGCCCACCGGCGCCGGGGCCGACTCGGCCCCCAGGGCAGGCAGCGTCGGCGGCGAGCCCGCGCCGCTAGACGCGCGACGGCTCGGGCTCGGCCTGGGGCTCGGCCTCGAGCGGCTCGCGCTCGATCTCGGTCTCGCGCACCAGCCAGAGCGCCGCGAGCGCCCCGGCGAAGCAGAGCAGCCCGCCGAGCACGAGGATCTCGTTGATCCCGCTGAGGAAGCCCTCGCGGGCGGCGGTCTCGACCGCCTCCCGCGCCGGCGGCGGGATCGTCGCCAGGACCTGGTCGAGGTTCCCGGACGAGGTCGCCTCGACGAGCTGGCGCGGGCGCTCGCCGGCCGCGGCGGGGGTCCCGGCCGCGAGCTCGCTCACCCGGTCGGCGCCGCGACCGAGGAAGATCGCGCCCCAGGTCGCGATCCCGACCGCGATCCCGACCTGGCGGAAGGTGTCGTTGATCCCCGAGGCCATGCCGCTCTGCTCCTTCGGGACGACGCTCACCGCGACGTCGGCGATCACCGGGTTGAGCAGGCCGATCCCGGCGCCGCCGACGAGGAAGCCGGCGAGCAGCGCGGTCCAGGTCGAGCCCATGTCGAGCCCGGCCATCAGCACGAGGCCGAGCCCCGCCAGCCCGAGCCCGGCGCTCATCATCACGCGGGCGTGGATCCGGGACAGCATCGCCCCGGCGATCGGGGCGACGATGAACGAGGCGATCGTGATCGGCAGGTAGCGCAGGCCGGCCTCGAACGGGGTGTGGCCCAGGAAGTTCTGCAGGTAGAGCGTCAGGTAGAGGAAGAGCGCGAACTGGGAGCCCGAGATCGCGAAGGCCGCGATCTGTACGCCGGTGAAGGCGCGCTTGCGGAAGAGGCCGAGCGGCAGCATCGGCTCGGAGACGCGGCGCTCGATCGCGACGAAGGCCGCGAGCAGCACCGCCGCGGCGGCGAAGAGGCCGACGATCTTGGCGCTCCCCCAGCCGTCCTCGTTGCCGCGCAGGAGCGCCAGCACGAGGCAGAAGAGCCCGACCGAGAAGGTGACGAGCCCGCCCCCGTCGACCCTGGTCGCGTTCGGGTCGCGGGACTCGCGCAGGCGCGCGAAGGTGATCGCGATCGCGGCGAGTCCGATCGGCACGTTCAGGTAGAAGATCGACTCCCAGCCGAGCGAATCAGTGAGCGCGCCCCCCACGAGCGGCCCGATCGCGACCGCGGCCCCGATCGTCGCCCCGTAGATCCCCATCGCGGTGCCGCGCTCGCGCCCGCCCGGGAACTCCTGCGCGATCAGCGCCAGCGAGACCGCGAACATGACCGCGCCACCCACGCCCTGGAGCGCGCGGGAGACGTTCAGGAAGGTGGAGTCCGGGGCGAGCGCGCAGAGCAGCGAGGCGACGGTGAAGACGGCGAGCCCGATCGCGAACACCCGCCGGCGCCCGAGCCGGTCGGCGAGCGAGCCCGCCGTCAGCACGAACGCCGCGAGCGAGAGCGCGTAGGCGTCGATCACCCACTGCAGGTCGGTGAAGCTCGCGCCGAGGTCCTCCTCGATCGCGGGCAGCGCGGTGTTGACGACGGTGATGTCGAGCAGCAGCATGAACGTCGCCACGCTGACCGCGAGCAGAGTCCACCACCGACGGGCCATCGGTGAAGCCTAGGCGTCGTTCGGTCACTCCACAATCGCGGCTAAAGCTCCGCGCGGATTGCGCCGATGGTGGATGTGGTACGCGGTCATGAGGGCCGCCTAAGGGGAAATCGAAGCTCAGGAGGGGCTTTTCGATGCACCAGATGCGCAGCTACGTGGCGGGGGCCGGCGCCGGCACGACGCTCCTCCTGGCGGCGGTAGCGGCCTTCCTCGCGTTCGGATCGGCGTTCCCCTACAACGAATGGCCAATCGTCGCCGACTGGGACGAGGAAACCGTCTCGATCGCCGGCGAAGATCCCGATGGCGAATCCCGCTCGGTGCCCGACGTGCAGATCGAGCGCGTCGGCGGTCGCCGGGAAGGCGGCGCCGGGCCCGAACGCGCGGGGGCGAGCGGTGGGCGCGATTCGTCCGACGCCGGCGGACCCACGACCGCGGGGGACGCGGGCGGCGGCGGGGGCGGCGCGCCCTCGAGCTCCGGGGACGGCGGTCCCGGGAGCGGCGGTGGCGGC
>DASUSH010000080.1:0-16161 GCA_036375215.1 Solirubrobacterales bacterium | reverse complement strand
GCCGCGTGGCGTGACCTGCTCGACGACCTCGTCCGCCGCTACGGGCCCGCCGGCGAGTTCTGGGCGGCCAACCCGGGCGTGCCGAAGACGCCGATCGACGCCTGGCAGATCTCGAACGAGCCCAACTCGCGGATGTTCTGGAAGCCGGCTCCCTCGCCGCCCGAGTACGCCGACCTCCTGAGGATGTCGAGCGAGGCGATCAAGGCCGCCGACCCCGGCGCGGCGGTCGTGCTCGCCGGGATGTTCGGAACGCCCCAGAGCGGGATCCACGCCTGGGACTTCCTCGAGGACGTCTACGCCGTGCCCGGGGCCGCCGCCTCGTTCGACGCGTACGCGCTCCACCCCTACGCGCCCAACCTGCGCGGGCTCGAAGCCCAGGTCGAGCTCGTCCGCAAGGTCGTCAGGGCCAACGGCGACAAGCGCATCCCGCTGCTCGTCACCGAGATCGGCTGGCCCACCGCGGGGCCCGAGGGCTACAACCTGGTCAAGTCCCCGCAGGCCCAGAAACGGCTCCTCAGGGACTCGTTCCGGCTCTTCCTGGAGGAGCGCCGGCGCTGGAAGCTCGAGCGGGTCGTCTGGTACACGTGGCGCGACAACGAGGTGCAGCCCGACTGCGCCGTCTGCCGCTACTCCGGCCTCTTCACCGCCGACCTCGAGCCGAAGCCGGCGTGGGCCAAGTTCGCCCAGTTCGCCGGCGGCCGGCCCTGATCGTGCGCGCCCGCGGCGCGCTCGCCGCGGCGGTCGCCGGGCTCGCCCTCCTCCTGCCAGCCGCCGCGCCGTCGGCGGCGCCGAGCCCTCCCACGGCCGACTTCTACGGCGTCACCTCGGCGACCGAGATGGAGCCGAGCGAGTACGCCCGCATGGGCGGCGGCGGGGTCCGCACGCTGCGGGTGCCCCTCTTCTGGCCGTTCATCGAGCCGAAGGCCCCGCAGCCGCAGCCGTCGGTCCCCGGCCTCCCCGTCGGCCTGCCCGAGGACCGCACCCGCTGGGGCCCGACCGACCAGATCGTCGAGCGGGCCGCCAGCCACGGCATCCGGTTGCTCCCGTTCGTCTACGGCTCGCCCGACTGGGTCGCCGGCGGCAACTTCGAGCGCCCGCCGATCGACGACGCGGCCGCGCGGGCGGCCTGGCAGGACTTCCTCGGCGACCTGGTCGGCCGCTACGGGCCGGGAGGCGAGTTCTGGGAGGAGCTCGCGCTCCGCGAGCCCGCGATCCAGCCGCTGCCGATCGGCGAATGGCAGATCTGGAACGAGGCGAACTCGCCGGTCTTCTGGCACCCGCGACCAGCGCCCGCCGAGTACCGCGAGCTCGTGACGCTCGCGGCCGAGGCGATCCGCGCCGCCGACCCGGGGGCGACGATCGTGCTCGGCGGCATGTTCGGCTCGCCGACCAGGGGGATCCGGGCGTGGGACTTCCTCGACCGGTTCCTCGCCGGCGGTGAGGTCGCGGCCTCCTTCGACGCTTACGCGCTCCACCCCTACGCGCCCGACCTCGACGGGATCGCGGCCCAGGTCAGGCGCCTGCGCCGGGTCATCGACGCCGGCCCCGACCCGGCGGCCCCGCTTTGGATCACCGAGATCGGATGGCCGACCGACGGCCCGAAGAGCTTTGCGCTGGTCAAGTCCGAGCGCGGCCAGAAGCGCCTCCTGGCCCGTTCCTTCCGCCTCTTCCTCTCGACCGCCGAGTGGAACGTCGCCAAGGTCGTCTGGTACGTCTGGCGCGACAACGACGTCCAGGCGGGTTGCCACCTTTGCCGCTACGCGGGCCTGTTCACGCACGAGTTCGAGGCCAAGCCGGCCTGGCGCAAGCTCACCCAGTTCACGGGCGGGCGGCCTTAGGGCGAGGAGCCGCGGTCGCGCGACATGAGGGAGCGGCTACATCCGCTCCGGCGCGCCGACGCCGAGCAGCCCGAGCGTCGAGGCGATCACCGACTTGGTCGCCACGCAGAGCGCCAGCCGCGCCTGCTCGGTCTCGCCGCCGGCGCCGACCACCTGGCAGTCCCGGTAGAAGGCGTGGAAGTCGGCGGCGGTCTCGGTCGCGTAGGCACCCAGGCGGTGGGGCGCGCGCAGCTCGGCGGCGGCGCGGACCTCCGCGGGGGCGGCGAGCAGCCGCTTCACGAGCGCGCGCTCGGCCGGCTCCGCGGCCGCCGCCAGGCCGGCCTCCGCGGCGGCCGCGATCCGCTCGGGTGAGGTCTCCCAGCCGGTCTCAGCCTCCGCCTTGCGCAGGATGCTGGCGATCCGCGCGTGCGCGTACTGGACGTAGTAGACGGGGTTGTCGGAGGACTGGCGGCGGGCCAGCTCGAGGTCCAGGTCGATCTGGGTGTCGTTCGAGCGCTGGACCATGAACCACCGCGCCGCGTCGACGCCGATGTCGTCGACGAGCTCGTCGAGGGTCACGAACTCGCCCTTGCGCTTCGACATCTGCGCCCGCTCGCCGGCCTCGACGATGTGGACGAGCTGGATCATCGGCGCCTCGAAGGCGCCGGGATCGGCGCCGGCCGCCCCGAACGCGGCCCGCATGCGAGCCACGTAGCCATGATGGTCGACCCCGAGGACGTTGATCAGGTGGTCGAACTCGCCGGACTTCTCCAGGTGGTAGGAGATGTCCGCCGCGAAGTAGGTGGGCTCGCCGTCGGAGCGGACGAGGACGCGGTCCTTGTCGTCGCCGAACTCGCTCGTCCGCAGCCAGGTCGCGCCCTCGGAGTCGTAGACGTGGCCGGCCTCGCGCAGCTTCGCGATCGCCGCCTCCATCTTGCCGCTCTCCTGGTAGGAGCGCTCCGAGTACCAGCGGTCGAAGCTCACGCCGTAGCGCTCGAGCGTCGCCGCGATCCGCTCGCGCATCGCGCCCGTACCGAACCGGCCCAGCGCCTCGAGGTCCTCGGGGTCGGCCCCCGCGGCGGCGAGCTCCTCGGCGAGCTCGGCGACGTAGGCGCCCTCGTAGCCGCCCTCGGGCGGATCCGCGCCCGTCATCCGCGCCGAGATCGACTGCGCGAACCGCACCACCTGGCCGCCGGTGTCGTTGAGGTAGTAATGGCGCTCGACCCCGTGACCGGCCCGCTCGAGGATGCGCGCGACCGAGTCGCCGAAGGCGGCGTGGCGGCCGCCGGCGGCGGTCAGCGGGCCCGTGGGGTTGGCGGAGACGAACTCGACCGCGACCCGGTCGCCCACGGCGGCGCCCGCGCCGAACTCCTCGCCCGCGGCGAGGATCCCGCGCACGCCCTCCCGGCACCACGCGTCGGCCAGGAAGACGTTCAGGAATCCCGGGCCGGCGACCTCGACGCGCTCGACGTCGGCGCCGAGCCTGGTGGCGAGCGGCTCGCTCAGCCGCTCGGCGATCTCGCGGGGAGGCGCACCGAGCACCGGCGCCAGCAGCATCGCGGCGTTGGTCGAGTAGTCGCCGAGCTCGGCCCGCGGCGGGCGCTCGAGGGTCGGAGCGGCCCCGGTCCCGTCGCCGCCGAGCTCGGCGGCGACCGCGCGCACGATGTCTCTCAGCCGCCCGACCGGGTCGGCGGTTGTGGAGCTTTGCTCGGCCACGGTGCGATACTAGGTCGCGATGGCCGAGGAGAGCCACGAGCGGCAGATCAACATCCACACCTCGCCGGAGGCGATGGCGGGCGTCTACGCGAACTTCGCGAACGTCAGCCACTCCGACTACGAGTTCACGATCACCTTCGCCCGGGTCGACCACGAGGTCGAGGACGAGGAGGTGCCCGGGGTCGTCGTCTCGCGGGTGGCGCTCTCCCCGAGGTTCATGCGCGAGCTGATCGACGCGCTCGAGGACAACTACTCGAAATGGCGGACTCGCGAGGGGATCAAGAGCCTGCCGGAGTTCGAGGGCGGAGAGGGCGGCGCTTGAGGCGCCTGCTTGCCGCCGCGGCCGCGGTGGCGCTGTTCGCAGGGGTCGTGCCCGCCACGGCGTCCGCCGCCAAGGCGCCGCGGGACTTCTACGGGGTCGTCGCCCAGGGCGGGATGAACCTCACCGACGCGGTGATGATGAACGAGGCGGGCGTCGGGACCCTGCGCTTCCACTTCGACTGGCGCAACATCCAGACCCAGCCGGGCCGCTGCCAGGCGACGGCCCCGACCGGGGTCTGCGACTGGACCGAGCTCGACGAGGCCGCCGGCCTCTTCGCCGTCTTCAACGTGCGGCTCTTCCCGTATCTGCTGAACGTCCCCTGGTTCATCGACGCGGACTCCAACGTCCCCCCGATCCGCAGCAAGGGGGACCGCGAGGCGTGGAGCGACTTCGTCAGCGCCGCGGTGCGCCGCTACGGCCAGGGCGGGATCTACTGGCGCAAGTTCTTCCCCGACCAGTTCCCGGACTCGAAGCCGAAGCCGGTCACCCACTGGGAGGTCTGGAACGAGCCGAGCGACGGGAGCTACTGGAAGCCGCAGCCGAACGCGACCGAGTACGCGAAGCTCCTGAAGCTGACCGGCCGCGCGATCCACGAGGCCAACGAGAAGGCCGACGTCGTCTTCGCAGGGCTGTTCGGCACGCCGACCGAGGACAACAACGGCATCAGGGCCTTCAACTACTACCGCAAGGCGTTCGCGGTGAAGGGCATCGGCAAGGCGTTCGACGACGTCGGCGTCCATCCCTACGGGCCGACGATGAAGCGGGTCCAGACCCAGATGGGCTGGGTGACCGAGGAGATGAAGGAGGCCGGGTTAGCCGACCGCGACATCTGGGTCACCGAGCTCGCCTGGTCCTCCAGCGAGCCGCCGACGATCCTCGGCGTCGGCCCGGAGGGTCAGGCGAAGCTGCTCACCACCTCGTTCAGGTACTTCGAGAAGATGCGCGAGCGCTGGAACATCGCGGGCCTGCACTGGTACTCCTGGCAGGACCTCCCCGACGGCTACCCGCTCTGCGAGTTCTGCGAGAAGTCGGGGCTCGTCACCTACGGCCGCGAGCCCAAGCCGTCGTATTACGCCTTTCAGGCGCTGACGAAGTAGACGCGGCGACAGCGCGGCCAGGCCGCCGCGCTCAGCGGGCCTCGGCGTAGGCCTCGGCGGTGCCGATTCGCTCCAGCGTGGTCGGGTGGCTGCCGAACAGGAGCTGCGACCAGGCCGGCGGGTCGGGGTCGGAGAGGTTCGTCTCGGCGAGCCTCGTCTGGAGCTCGACGAGGGCGGCCGGGTCGTCGGTGAGGCGGAGCGCGAAGGCGTCGGCCTCGGCCTCGACCGCGCGCGAGAGCTGGGCGCCCGCGATGCCGAAGACCAGCGAGACGACCCCGATCGCAAGCCCGTAGGCGGGCAGCGAGGCCGGCCTGCCCGGCTCCGTTCCCCCGCGGCGGGCGAGCGCGGTGCCGCCCAGCTTCACGAGCAGCATCCCGAGCGGGGCGACGATCGCTACGAAGGCGATGCCGCGCCAGATGTCGTCGTTGCGGGCGTGGGCGAGCTCGTGGGCGAGTACCGAGCGCAGCGCGGGCCGCTCGACTCCGGCGAGCAGGTTGTCGTAGACGACGACGCGCTTGGTCGGGCCGAGCCCGGAGACGTAGGCGTTGAGCGCGGTCGAGCGGCGGCTGGCGTCGACTTCGTAGACCTCGCCGACGTCGACTCCGGCGCGCTCGGCGAGCTCGAGCACCGCGGTCCGCGCCGGGCCGTCCGGCAGTCGCTCGAAGTCGTTGAAGAGGGGCGCGAGCACGACCGGGCCGAGCGCCTGGCTCACGACGACCCAGGCGACGATGCCGCCGGCCGTGACGGCCCACCAGGCGCGCGGAAGGCGGCGGATCAGGGCCAGCAGGATGGCGGCGCCGGCGGCGGTCAGGACGGCCGCGATCGCCGCCGACTTGCCCTCGTCGGCCAGCCAGCCGCCGAAGCTCTGGGTCGAGATGCCGTACTCGACCGCCCGCTCGTGGGCGATCGCGCCGAGCGGCAGGCCGACCACGGCGACCACGATCGAGAGGCCCGCTCCGGCCGCGGCGGCGCCCAGCACGGGGCGGCGGCCGAGGCGCTCGAGCAGGCGCCGACCGGCCCGGGGCCGGCCGAGCGCGAGCACGACCAGGACCCCGCCCGAGAGCGCCAGCGACCCCAGGCCGAGGAGGCGCTGGGTGTCTCGGTAGTCCTCGGCGCGCTCGATCTGGGCCGAGTCGAAGTAGTCGGAGGCCGCCACGGCGAGCGGCTCGATCGTCTCCCCGCGCGGCCGGAGGGCCAGGACGGCCCCTTCGGCGACGACGAATGCCGCGACCGCGACGGCCCCGATCACCAGGACGGAGCGCGAACGGGGGGTGATCCGGCCCATGCACTTACGATAAGCACCCGCCGCACCCCCACACCCCGCCCGCTGCCCGCCGGCAACGCGGGCCCAGCCCGCATGCGGATAGCGATTCTCAGCGACATCCACGCAAACCTCCCGGCCCTCGAGGCCGTCCTCGAGGACATCGAGGAGACCTCGCCGGACGAGATCTGGTGCCTCGGCGACGTGGTCGGCTACGGCGCCCAGCCCGACGCGTGCGCCGCGCTTGCGGCCGAGCGCTGCTCGCTCTGCCTCGTCGGCAACCACGACCTGGCCGTGATCGGGGACCTCGAGCTCGAGACGTTCTCGCACGCCGCCGCCGCCGCGGTCGAGTGGACCCAGGCCAACTCGAGCGAGGAGACGCTCGAGTTCCTGCGCCGGCTCTCGCCGTCGGACACGTCGCGCGAGGTCTCGCTCTATCACGCCTCGCCCCGCGACCCGGTCTGGGAGTACGTGCTGTGGCCGGACCAGGCGGCGGAGTGCATGGAAGTCCAGGCCTCGCGGGTGAGCTTCGTCGGCCACTCCCACGTCGCCCTGCTCTTCTCCGACCAGCCCGACGGCGAGGTGCGCGGCTCGCAGGCGGGCGCCGGCACCGAGCTCGACCTCGGCGACGGTAAGTGGCTGATCAACCCGGGCAGCGCCGGCCAGCCGCGCGACGGCGACGCCCGCGCCGCCTGGCTCGAGCTCGACACCGATTCCTGGCGCGCGATCTACCACCGGGTCGCCTACGAGATCGACCGTGCCGCGAGCGCGATCGAGGACGCCGGGCTGCCCGGCGCGCTTGCGCGGAGGCTCTATGTGGGGCAGTGAGATGCATCACCCCGAGCCCGGGAATCGCCCTCGTAGACTCGCCGCGATGTCCGGGGCACGCGGCAGAGCGATCCTCGCCGCGGCGGTGATCGCCGCGCCCTTCGCGATCGCCGGCTGCGGGGGCGACGGGGGCGACGGGGCGATCCCGCAGGACTCGGCGGACGCGATGCTGGCGGCGACCGCCGAGATCGACGAGGCGAACTCCGAGGGCGACTGCGAGACCGCACAGGCGCGGACCACCGACCTGCGCGACGAGGTCAACGACCTGGGCGACGGCCAGACGAAGCGGGCGCTCGACGCGATGGTGACCCGCCTCGACGAGAACCTCGACGAGGAGTGCACGCCGACGGGCACGAGCGAAAAGCCCGAGCCGGAGCCGGAGGAGACCGCGACCTCGGTCCCGGTCGAGCCCGAGACCACGATCGAGGAGACCACGACGACGACGACGCCTCCCGAGGAAGAGCAGCCGACGACGCCCGAGCAGCCGCCGAACGAGGGCGGCGGGCCGAACGGCCCGCCCCAGAGCCCGCCCGGCCAGAGCGGTGGCGGCGGCGCAGCCCCGCCCACCGGCGGGATCGACGAGGGCTAGGCGATGCGCGGAACGATCTCGAACCGCTACGAGCTCGGCGAGCGCCTCGGGTCCGGCGGGATGTCAACGGTCTTCAAGGCAACCGACTCGGTGCTCGAGCGCGAGGTCGCGGTCAAGGTGCTCGCCGAGCACCTCTCCGACGACGAGAAGTTCGTCGCCCGGTTCCGCCGCGAGGCCCTCGCCGTCGCCAAGCTGATCCATCCCAACATCGTCCAGGTCTACGACACCGGCGTCGACGATGGCCGCCATTACATAGTCATGGAGTACGTCGAGGGCAAGTCGGGCGCCCAGCTCCTGCAGTCGGAGGGCGCGCTCGGCCCGCAGGTCGCGGTCGAGATCGGCGTCCAGGCCTGCGCCGGGCTGGAGTACGCGCACCGCCAGGGGATCATCCACCGCGACGTGAAGCCCGGGAACCTGATGGTGATCGGCGGGCCCGCGGGCGACGCCGGCGCGATGGACACCGACGCGATGACGGTCAAGCTCACCGACTTCGGCATCGCCCGCGCCGCCGAGCAGACCCGGCTCACCCAGGTTGGCTCGGTGGTCGGCACCGCCGCCTACCTGGCGCCCGAGCAGGCGCGCGGGGACGAGGCGACGGCGGCCTCTGACGTCTACGCGCTCGGCGTGGTCCTCTACCAGTTCCTGACCGCCCGCCTCCCGTACGAGGGCTCGACCCTCGCCGAGCTCGCGATCAGGCGGGAGAACGAGCGGCCGCTGCCGCCGACGATGTACGACGACACCGTCCCGCAGACGCTCTCGGACGCGGTCCTGAAGTCGCTCGAGAACGATCCCGAAGTCCGCTACCGGTCGGCGCGCTCGCTCGCCAGCGCCCTGCGGCTCGGGCTAGCCGGCGAGGACCCGACGCAGATCGACGGCGAGGCACCGACCCACGCGATCACCCGCGAGCCCGCCACCGGCCGGACCCGCCGCATGCCGCGCGAGGAGCCGCGAACCCCCTCGGCGCCGCAGCCGGCGCCCATCCCGCGCCGCCAGGCCCCGGCGCCGGCCCGCCGCCGTCCGCCGGCGAAGCGCAGCTCCGCGCTCGGCACCGTGATGCGCACGCTCGGCGCCCTGCTCCTGATCGCCGTGCTCGCCGCGATCATCGTCGCCGTCGTCCTGCTGGTCACCGACGCCGGGCAGAACACCGACATCGGCGAGCTCCTGCGCGACACGGTCGACGACCAGGTCCAGTCGCTCGAGGACTTCATCCGCGAGAACACGCAGTAGCGGCGGGCGGCCCTGAGGCGCCTGGCCGGCACCACCGAAGGTGCCCCGGGCGCGCCCCCTACGAGCCCGCTGCCTCGGCCGCCCATGGCGCCGCGCCCCCCAGCACCGCCTCGCGATACGAGTCGTAGCTCCCCGCCCCGATCGCCTCCCGAGCGCCGGCGACGAGCGCCTCGGTGAAGGCGAGGTTGTGGGCGGTGAGCAGGCGCAGCCCGGTCATCTCCTCGGCGCGCGCCAGGTAGTGGAGGTAGGCGCGCGTGTGGCGCGTGCAGGCCTCGCAGGGGCAGCCCTCGACGAGCGGGCTCTCGTCGCGGGCGAGCTCGGCGTTGCGGACGTTGAAGCGGAACCGCGACTCGGGCAGCGGGCCGAGGGCCATTCCGTGGCGGGCGAGGCGGGTCGGGACAGCGCAGTCGAAGGTGTCGAGCCCCCGGGCGATGCCCTCGATCAGGTCGTCGGGCTCGCCGATCCCGAGCAGGTGCTTGGGCGCCGCCCGGGGCAGGTGCGAGAGGGCGAGGTCGATCACCCTGCGCATCTCCTCCTTGTCGCGGCCGAGCGTGCCACCGATCGCGATGCCGTCGACCGCGGCCGCGGAGACGCGCTCGGCGGAGCGGCGGCGCAGGTCCTCGTGGACGCCACCCTGCACGATCCCGTAGACGGCCTGGCGCCGCGGCCCGTGCTCGTCGTGCCAGGCGAGGCAGCGGTCGAGCCAGCGGTGGGTGCGCTCCGTCGAGCGGGCGGTGTAGTCGCGATCGGCGTGAAACGGGGTGCACTCGTCGAAGACGAGCGCGATGTCGGAGCCGAGGGCAGCCTGCACCGCCATCGACTCCTCCGGGCCCATGAACCGCTCGGAGCCGTCGATGTGCGAGCGGAAGCGGACGCCCGCCTCGGAGATCTCGAGCACGGATCCGTGGCCGCCGCCCTCATCGCTCGGCGGCTTCGCCCCGCGGCGGCCCTTCACCTCGTCGGCGACGCCGCCGTGGGCGAGCGAGAAGACCTGAAAGCCGCCCGAGTCGGTGATCACGGCGCGCTCCCAGCCCATGAACCCGTGCAGCCCGCCGAGCGCCTCGATCCGCTCGGCGCCCGGCGAGAGCATCAGGTGGAAGGTGTTGCCGAGCACCATCTCGTAGCCCAGCCCCGCGACCTCGGCCGAGGTCTGCGACCGGACCGTCGCCTTCGTCGCCAGCGGCACGAAGGCCGGCGTCTCCACCGGACCGTGAGCGGTGAGGAGCCGCCCGGTGCGGGCGGCTCCCTCACTCGCTTGGATCTCGAACGTGAGCCGCTCGGGGTCGGTGCGCACCCCGCGCAGCCTAGGAGTTGATGCCTACTTCTCCGTGGCCTCGCCCTCGACCGCGGCGGGCTCGCCGGACCCGCTCGAGATCTGGACCCGGTGCGGCTTGCGCTCCGCCGGCTTCGGGACGCGGACCTCGAGGACCCCGGCGTCGAACTTCGCCTTGACAGCGTCGGGATCGATGCCCTCGGGCAGCGTCAGGGTCCGGGTGAAGCCGCCGAACGCGCGCTCGGCGCGGTAGAAGCTCTCACCCTCCTCCTCGTGCTCGGCCCTGCGCTCGCCCGAGATCGTCAGGACATTGTCCTTGATCTCGATCGAGACGTCGTCCTCGGACATGCCGGGCAGGTCGGCGCGAAGGACGAACTCGTCGCCGCGCTCGACCAGGTCCATCGCCGGGATCCAGCGGCTGACAGCGCCGTTGCGCCCGCTCGACCGGGTCCCGAAGAAACCGTCGAAGAGCCTGTTCACCTCGCCCTGGAGCGAGTCGATCTCACGGACGGGGTCGTACCTGACAATCGCCATCTTCATTACCTCCTGCGTACCGTGTGGACGACGCGAAGTCGTCGCTGCAGACTTGATGGTGCCCAGTATAGATATCTCAGTCTGGGTCTGTCAAGTTATTTGACCCACCTTCTGGAGAAGGTTCCCGGACCGGGGCCGCGGCGCCCACGGCGCCTACCGGGTCACGGCGGAGGGCGATTACGTAGCCGGTGCGGATGTGGGCGGGCCTTAACGCTGCGAAGCTCGACCCGTGAAGCGACCACGCGTCCTCGTCCTCGGCGGCGGCTTCGGCGGCCTCGAGACCGCCTTCGACCTCCGCGCCCGCATCGGCGACCGCGCCGAGATCGCCCTCGTCTCCGACCGTGACCATTTCCTCTTCAAGCCGAACTCGATCTACGTGCCCTTCGGCCTCGACCCGAGCAAGCTCGAGGTACCGCTGGCGCGGCCGCTCGCCCGCCGCGAGATCGAGTTCATCGCGGGGCGCGCTGACGAGGTCGACCCGGACGCGAAGCGGGTGAGCGCAGGGGGCCGATCGCTCGACTACGACCATCTGGTGGTGGCGACCGGTTCGGGGATGCGAGCGACCGAGATCCCCGGCCTCGCCGACCACGCGATCAGCACCTGGTCGCCGGACGACATGATGCGCCTCCGCGGGGGATTCGAGCGGCTCCTCGAGGCGGCGCGGAGCCCCGGCGGCCGCAGCCGGGTGCTCTTCCTCGTCCCCCCGAACAACAAGTGCGCCGGCCCGCTGTACGAGATCGTGCTCATGCTGGAGACGTGGCTGCGCCGCCGCGGCGCCCGCGATGCCACGGAGATCGTGTGGTCCACCTACGAGGACACCTACATCCAGGCCTTCGGGCCGCGGCTTCACACCGTCGTCGAGGAGGAGTTCGAGCGTCGCGGAATCGAGGGCCACCACGGCTGGGTCGTCGACCGGGTCGACGCCGGCGCCGTCGCCTACGCCAATGGCGAGCGACTCGAGTACGACCTGCTCGTCGCCTTTCCCCCGTACGTCGCCGCGACCGTCTTCGACGGGCTTCCGGCGGACGATCGCGGGTTCCTCGAGACCGAGCTCGGCAGCCGGCGCCTCGCCGGCCACCCGGAGATCTCCGCAGTCGGCGATGCCGGCGGCTTCCCGGTGAAGCAGGCGTTCCTCGCCTTCCTGCAGGCCGACGCGGTCGCCTCGCACCTGGCGGCGGAGCTGACCGGCGAGGGCGTCGCCGAGGACTTCGACCCGGTGAGCATGTGCGTGATGGAGCAGTTCGACAAGGCCACCTTCGCCCAGGTGCCGCTGAGGGTCACCGGCGATCCCGAGCATCCGGTCGAGGTCCGACCGGACGCGAACGGCGATTACCGGGTGGGCTCCTCAATCGCCTGGCGGGCCGGCAAGATGATGCTCGGCCATTCCGTGCCCTGGCGCTTTCGCAACGGCAGGCCCTTCCACGCCGGGCTCTTCTGGCGCGGGATGGACCTCGGCCTCAAGGCGATGTCCGGGGTCCTCGCCGACTAGGACCGGCGATGCCGACGCCGACACCGCTCGAGCGCGTCCCGCCCCGGCCCGAGCCCCAGCGCCTCCCCCGCGCCCTGCCCGAGCGCGGGCTCTACGTGGTCGACGGGAGCTGGGGGACGCTGCAGCCGATCCAGCTCGCCGCCGGAGTCCGCACCGTCGGCGAGCTCGAGGTGATCGAGCAGATCCGCCGCGGGCGGCCCCTCGTCGACACCCGGGTCGCGGCGAGCCACGCCGAGGCGACGCTGCCGACCGCGGTCAACATCCCGCGGCGAGAGGTCGTGGCGCGGATCGCCGAGCTCGCCACCGACATGGCGACGGTCTTCTTCTGCAACGGCCCGCAGTGCGCGGCGACGCCGGCGTCGATCCGGGCGCTCCTCGAGGCCGGACATCCCCCCGAGCTGATCCGCTACTACCGGGGCGGGATGCACGATTGGATCACGCTCGGGCTGCCGGTAGCGGGACGCCGGTCCCGCCCTCAGGACTCGAGCAGCGAGCGGCCCGTCATCGCCTCGGGCTGATCGAGCCCGAGCAGCGCGAGCGCGGTCGGCGCGACGTCCGCGAGGATGCCGCCGTCGGCGAGCGCGACGCCCTCGACGGTGACGACCAGCGGCACGGGGTTCAGCGAGTGCGCCGTGTTCGGGGAGCCGTCGGGCTCGAGCATGTGGTCGGCGTTGCCGTGGTCCGCGGTGATGACGCAGGCGCCGCCGCCGTCCTCGACGGCCGCGACCACCCGCGAGAGGCACTCGTCGACGGCCTCGACCGCCTTCACCGCCGCCGGGATCTCGCCGGTGTGGCCGACCATGTCCGCGTTCGCGAAGTTGATGATCCCGAAGCGGTAATCGCCGCCCCGCCAGCCCTCGGCGAAGGCGTCGGCGGCGGCGTAGGCGGACATCTGCGGCTTTAGGTCGTAGGTCTTTACGTCGCGGGGCGAGGGCACGAGCGCGCGGTCCTCCCCCTCCCACTCCCGCTCGCGGCCGCCGTTGAAGAAGTAGGTCACGTGCGCGTACTTCTCGGTCTCGGCGACGTGGAGCTGGCCGAGGCCGGCCTCGGCGACGACCTCGGCGATCGTCGTGTCCGGCTCCATCGGCCCGAAGGCGACCGGGTACTCCCAGCCGTCGCGGTACCGGGTCATCGTCGACATCCGCACCCCCGGCGCCCCGGGGCCGCGGTCGAAGTCGCCGAACCCGGGGTCGGCGAGCGCGAGCACCGTCTGGCGGGCGCGGTCGGGCCGGAAGTTCATGTGGAAGACGGCGTCGCCGTCCCTGATCCCGTCGTAGTCGCCGATCACGGTCGGCTGGATGAACTCGTCGCCGCGGGGCTCGCGCTCATACGACTCGCGAATCGCCTCGGCGGCGCTCGCCGCCTCGATCCCGCGGCCGTGGGCGATCGCGTCGTAGGCGAGCTTGGTGCGCTCCCAGCGCCGGTCGCGGTCCATCGCGTAGAAGCGGCCGGCGACCGTGCCGATCCGCCCGGCGCTGCGCAGCCAGCGCTCGAGCTCCTCGACGTAGCCCGGCGCCGAGTGCGGGAGGGTGTCGCGGCCGTCGGTGAAGACGTGCACGATCGGGTCGGGCACGCCCTCCCTCGCGGCGAGCTCGACGCAGGCCTCGATGTGCTCCCACCCCGAGTGCACCCCGCCGTCGGAGACGAGCCCGAGCAGGTGGAGCCGCCCGCTCTCGGACTCCCGGGCATGCGCGCACGCCGCGAGCAGCACCTCGTTCTCGAAGAAGCTGCCGTCGGCCACCGCCTCGTCGATCCGCAACAGGTCCTGCTTCATCACCGCGCCCGCGCCGAGGTTCAGGTGGCCGACCTCGGAGTTGCCCATCTGGCCCTCGGGCAGCCCGACCGCCTCGCCGCAGGCGGTCAGCGTGGTGTGCGGGTAGCGCGCCCAGAGGGAGTCGAAGAACGGCGTCTCGGCCTGCTCGATCGCGTTGCCGGGGCCGGGCGGGGCCAGCCCCCAGCCGTCGAGGATGACCAGGCAGAGCGAGGGGACGGGCGGGCTCAAGGCCGGGCCGCTTCGACGATCGCGCTGAAGTCGGCGGGGTCGAGGCTGGCGCCGCCGACGAGGGCGCCGTCGACGCCGTCGAGGGCCATCAGCTCGGCGGCGTTGGCCGGCTTCACGGAGCCGCCGTAGATGATCCGGATCCGGTCCGCGGCCTCGGCGCTGCGCCCGGCGACGGTGCGGCGGATGAAGGCGATCGCCTCGTCGGCCTGCTCGGGTGTCGCGGTGCGGCCCGTGCCGATCGCCCAGACGGGCTCATAGGCGACGACGACGTCGGCGAGGCGCGCGTCGACCACCCCCGCGAGGTCGGCGGTCACCTGGCGCAGGAGCACGCTCTCCGTGGCGTCGGCGTCGCGCTCGGCCTCGGTCTCGCCGACGCAGAGGATCGGCTCGAGCCCCGCCTCGAGCGCGGCGGGGACCTTGCGGGCGAGCGCGTCGTCGGTCTCGTTGAAGTAGGTGCGCCGCTCGGAGTGCCCGAGCACGACCGCGTCGGTCCCGATCTCCGTGAGCATCGGCGCGGAGACCTCGCCGGTGAACGCCCCGGACTCCTCCTCGTGCATGTTCTGGGCCGCGACCCGCACCGGGCTCTGCGCGCAGAGCTCGACGGCGCGCTTCAGGGCGAGATAGGGCGGGCAGACGACGACGTCGACGTCGCCTGCGCCGGCGACGGCGGGGAGGAGCTCGCCGACGAACGCCTCGGTCTCCTCGACGGTCTTGTGCATCTTCCAGTTGGCGGCTATGTAGGGGCGACGGTCGCTCACGCCTTGACCCCCTCGGCGTCGCGCAACGCCTCGATGCCGGGCAGGGCCTTGCCCTCGAGCAGCTCGAGCGATGCGCCCCCGCCCGTCGAGACCCAGTCGATCCGGTCGGCGAGCCCGAACTCCTCGAGGGCCGCGACCGAGTCGCCGCCGCCGACCACGGTCCGGCCCGGCGCCGCCGCGACCGCCTCGGCGACCGCCCGCGTTCCCGCGGCGAACGGCCCCAGCTCGAACGCACCCATCGGGCCGTTCCACAGCACGGTCCCGGCGCCGGCGATCACCTCGGCGTAGGCGGTCGCGGTCTCCGGCCCGACGTCCAGGCCCATCCAGCCGTCGGGCACGTCGACCCCGTCCAGCTCGCGCGTCTCCGTCCGGGCGTCGAACTCCTCGCCGAGGACGAGGTCGGTGGGCAGGCGAAGCTCGCAGCGTGAGCCCTCGGCCGCGTCGAGCACGCGGCGGGCGAGCTCGATCCCCTCCTCCTCGACCAGCGAGGCGCCGGTCTCGTGGCCCTGCGCGCGGAAGAAGACGAAGCACATCGCCCCGCCGACCAGGATCTCGTCGGCGACGTCGATGAAGCGCTCGAGGACCCCGACCTTGTCCGAGACCTTGGCGCCGCCGAGCACGACGACGAGCGGCCTCGACGGGTCGTCGCGGACGGCGCTCAGCTCGAGCACCTCGCGCTCGAGCAGGAGGCCGGCGTAGGCGGGCAGGTGGCGGGCGACGCCCTCGGTCGTCGCGTGGGCGCGGTGGGCAGCGCCGAAGGCGTCGTTCACGTAGACGTCGGCGAGGCCGGCGAGCCGTTCGGCGAGCTCGGCATCGTTCTTCGTCTCGCCGGGCTCGTAGCGGCTGTTCTCGAGCAGCAGGACCTCGCCGGGCTCGAGTCCCTCGGTCAGCGCCGTCACATCGTCCCCGACCAGCCCCGGCGCCAGCTTCACCTCGGCCCCGATCAGCTCCCCGAGGCGATCGGCGACCGGGCGGAGCGAGAGCTCGGGCTCGCGGTCCTTCGGGCGCCCCAGGTGGGAGGCGAGGATGACCGCGGCGCCGCGCTCGCGCAGCAGCTCGATCGTCGGGATCGCCGCCCGGATCCGGGTGTCGTCGGCGACCCCGCCGTCCTCGAGCGGGACGTTGAAGTCGACGCGGACGAGCACGCGCCGGCCCTCGACCGGCGCGTCGCGGACGCTCGCCTTGCCGAAGGCGGCCTCGCCGCCGTCGCCGTCGCTCAAACGACCGCCGCCCGCTCGAGCACCTTCG
>DASUSH010000079.1:0-5172 GCA_036375215.1 Solirubrobacterales bacterium | reverse complement strand
CGGAGGATCTGCGCGTCGTCGAAAGTCAGTCGTTCCAAGGAGGAACATGGAATACAACACCCTCAGCTACGAGACCGACGGTCACGTCACCACCCTGACCTACGACCGGCCCGATCAGCGCAACGCGGTGAGCCGCGAGATGAACGCGGAGCTCCACCACGCGTGGCAGCGGTTCCGCGACGACGACGACGCCTTCGTGCTCGTGATCACCGGCCGCGGTGACGCCTTCTGCGCCGGCTGGGACCTCCAGGACGCGGCCGACCTCGAGCAGCCCGGGTGGGACGAGTTCCGGATGAGCGTCATGAACACGCCCGGGGAGTGCGGGTACACGCGCAAGGTCGACGTGATCAAGCCGGTGATCGCCGCGATCAACGGCTGGGCGGTCGCGGCCGGCCTCGAGAACGCGCTCCTCGCCGACATCCGGGTCGTCGCCGAGAACGCTGTCTTCGGCGCGCTCGAGCGGCGCTGGAACATCGTCGCCGGCGACGGCATGACGGTCCGCCTCCCGCTCGTCGTCGGCTACGGCCGGGCGATGGAGATGATCATCACCGGGCGCCCGGTGGACGCCGAGGAGGCGTTGCGGATCGGCCTCGCCAACGAGGTCGTGCCCGAGGGCAAGGCGCTCGAACGCGCCCAGGAGCTGGCCCGCCAGATCGCCGAGCTGCCCCAGGGCGCGATCCGCTCCGACAAGGAGACGATGGTCCGCAACGTCGGCCGGACCTACGAGGAGCAGCTCCGCCAGGAGGCCGAGGCCTGCTACTCGATGTTCGCCCGCCGCGACTCCCAGGCGATCGGCGCGAGCGCCTTCAAGCAGGGCCGCAGGCCGGAGTGGCCGCACCACGGCCTGTAGGCAGGGTCTGACCCCAAAGGGTCAGGCCGACCTGCCACCCGAGGGGTCTGACCCCGAAGGGTCAGGTCGGTCCCGGTAGCCTGCGGGCATGGCCGTCAGCGCGGAGGCACGGACGCTTCGGAACCACATCGCGGGTTCCTGGGTCGAGGCGGCCGGAGACGGGACGATCGAGGACCGGGACCCCGCGACCGGCACGCTCAGCGCACTCGTCCCGCGCTCGGCGTCGGCCGACGTCGACGCCGCCGTCCGCGCGGCCGCCGAGGCCCAGCCGGCGTGGGCGGAGACACCGCCGCAGGAGCGCGCCCGCTCCGTGCTCGCCCTGCGCGAGGCGCTCGTCGAGCATCGCGACGAGATCGCCGCCCTCGTCACCGCGGACATGGGCAAGACGCTCTCCGACGCCTCCGGGGAAGTGGGCCGCGGGATCGAGTCGGTCGAAGCGGCTGCGGCCATCCCCCACCTCCTGAAGGGCGAGACGCTCGAGGGGGTCGCCCGCGGCGTGGACGTCGAGATGGTCCGCCAGCCGGTCGGCGTCGTCGCCGCGATCACCCCGTTCAACTTCCCGGCGATGATCCCGCTCTGGTTCCTCCCGTTCGCGCTCGCGACCGGCAACGCCTTCATCCTCAAGCCCTCCGAGCGCGACCCGCGCCCCTCCCAGCGGATCTTCGAGCTCCTCGAGGAGACCGGCGCCTTCCCGCCCGGCATCGCCAACCTCGTACACGGCGATCGCGACGCGGTCGAGGCGCTCCTCGGCCATCCCGGGGTCGACGCGGTCTCCTTCGTCGGCCAGGCATCGACCGCGCGGCTGATCGCGAGCCGCTGCGCGGAGACCGGCAAGCGCTCGCAGGCGCTCGGCGGAGCCAAGAACGCGCTCGTCGTCATGCCCGACGCCGACCTCGACCGCACCGTGCCGGCGATCATGGGCTCGGCCTTCGGCGCCGCCGGCCAGCGCTGCCTGGCCGGCTCGGTCTGCGTGCTGGTCGGCGACCGCGAGCGCCAGGACCGCGTCCGCGAGGCGCTCGCCGGGGCCGCCGCCGAGCTCGTCGCGGGGCCCGGCGCCGACGCGGACACCGACGTCTGCCCGATGGTCTCGCCGGACGCGCGCGAGCGCGCCGAGGCCGCGGTCGCGCGCAGCGCCGAGGCGGGCGACGAGCTCGTCCTCGACGGCCGCGTCGGCGGCGGCGAGGCGGGCGCGATGCTCCGGCCGACCCTGATCGAGACCGCCGACCGCGAATCCGACCTCGCCCGCGAGGAGGTCTTCGGCCCGGTGCTGGCGCTCGTGCGCGCCGACGACCTCGGCGACGCGCTCGAGTTCGTGAACGGCTCGCGCTACGGCAACGCCGGCGCGATCTTCACGCAGTCGGGCGCCGCGGTCCGCGAGTACCGCGCCCGCGCCGAGGCCGGCATGCTCGGCGTCAACATCGGCGTCCCCGCGCCGGTCGCCTGGTTCCCGTTCGCGGGCTGGAAGGATTCCTGCGACGGCGACCTGCACGCGAACGGCACCGACGCCGTCGAGTTCTACACGCGCAAGAAGGTCGTCACCTCACGCTGGTGAGGGCTCGCCGTCTGATCGCGGCGGGGACAGCCGGCTCTACGTCGCCGACAACCACGGCGACGCGCGCGCCGGACATCGCCACCGGAAAGGTCGTCTGGAAGCGCCGGCGGAGGGGAGTGACCCGCACGCGATCCCGGCTGACGTCACCGCCCCGACCTTCGACTGGCAGCTAGCCCTTCCCCTTCCACGCCGCGCGCCCCGGCGCGTCGCCGAGCTCGAGCTCGTAGTCGAGCCAGCGCGAGGGCTTGGCGCCGACGCGGTCGTAGACGGCCTTGGCGCGCTCGTTGTCGAGCGCGGTCTGCCATTCGAGCGCGACCGCGTCGCGGGCGCGGCCCCATTCGGCGCAGGCCGCGATCAGCCGGTCGGCGAGGCCGTGGCCGCGGGCGCCCGGGTCGACGAAGAGGTCGTCGAGCAGCGCGACGCGGGCACCGCGCAGCATCGACCACTTGACCGCCGAGGTCGCGAACCCGGCGATCGGCTCCTCTCCGCGGCGGGCCGCGAACACCACGCCCGCGCCGCCGACGAGCGCCCGGGCCATCGCCTCGATCCCCGCGTCGGGCGGGTCGACGCCGTAGAAGTCGCAGTAGCCGCGCATCAGCGGCAGGAGCTCGGGGACGTCCTCCTCGCCCGCCTCGTAGATCTCGAACTCGCCCATGCGGCCGAGCCTAGGTCATCCGCGGCGCCGGGGTTTCCGGCGGGCTCGCGCGGGTAGCTCAGCGGGCGTGAGAGCGATTCGCGAAGCGCCGGTTCCCGGCCCGCCGGCGCCGCCGACCCCGCAGCCCGAGCCCCAGCCCGGCCCGGGCCCGCAGACGCCCGAGCCCGGCCCGCCGGGACCCCCGGACCCGGACCTGCCGCAGATCTGAGCCGCCCGCGGCCGACCGGAGCCGCCCGCCGGCGTCAACCCGGCCGGGAGCCGTCGAGCTCGTCGAGTCGCGTCCGGAACTCGCCGGAGCCGATCACGCTCGCGCCCGCCGCCGTGACCGCGTTCGAAAGCGCCTTGTCGGAGGTCACGACCGTGACCTCGCCCGGATCGTCGTGATCGCCGACGAGCCGCTCGATGCGGCGGTCGGCGGCGTTCGCGCCGCCCGGGGCGAACTGGACCTCGATCCCGTGGCCGCGGAGGACCGCGGGAATCGGGCGGCCGTCGAAGACCACGGTCACCTCCTCGCCGGTGTCCTCGGCGAACGCGCGAAGCTCCCACGCCATCAGGCGCATGGCCTCGGTGCGGTCCTCCCACCAGCCGTCCGGGCGGGCGCCGATCACGTTCATTCCGTCTACGAGAAGCATCGAAGCTGCCAGGGCTTGCGGCGCGAGAGACTAGCCCTCACGCACCCAACACCGCCCGCCCGTCATCGCTGCGGCAGGAGCGGCGACCGCACACCCGCCTCGAGCCCCCGCCGCGCGGCGAGCTCCTCGAGCATGAGCGCGGTGTCGGCGATCGCGACACCCGTCACGTGCTGCTCGCGCCCCTCGAAGTCGCGCACGATCGACTCCACCGCCGACGCGTAGCGCTCGCCGTCGCGGGCGGCGAGCGCGGTGATCGCCTCGCCGGCGCGGGCGAATGCCTCGTCGCCCTCGCCCATCGTCCGGGCGGCGGCCGAGGCGGCGTCGGCGTCGCCCTCGACGAGTGCCGCGACCGCGACCGCATAGGCGGCGGCCGGGGTCTCGGCCACCCCCACCTCCGCGCGGGCGAAGGCCGCCTCCTCCTCCCCGCCCCCGGCGATGACCGCTGCCTTCAGCATCCCGGTGAGGCGCCCGAACGCGGTCGGGTGCGCCGCGTCCCACGAGCGCCTGTAGAGCGAGGCGACCTCGCGCAGGACCGGCTCCGCACGCGCCCGCTCGCCGGCGAGCAGGAGCTCCTGCGCCTCGGCCTCGCGCTCGAGCGCCTCGAGCAGGGTCGCCTGCGCCGCCTTCACCGGCGGCGCCTCGCTACTCGACCTTCTTCCCGGAGATCAGGTCCCACGCCCGGCGCAGCTTCTCCTCGACCGGGCCCTCGCCGCCCTCGGCGGGGTCGGCTCGCATCGAGCCTGGGCCGGCGCTCGGCTCCGGCAGCCGCTCGGCTGCGGCGGCGTCGAGCTTCAGCAGGACGCCGCGCTCGAAGATCTCCTCGACGTGCTCGGCGTCGACGAAGCGATGGCCGCCGGGGAGCACGCTGCGGTCGATCACGATCCCGTCGAAGATGTCCTCCTCCGGCGCGGCGAGCACGTGCTCGACCTTGCCGAGCTCCTTGCCGTCGCAGGAGTAGATCGTCACGCCCTCCGGGAGGGCCAGGTACGAGCTGAGCGCGCCGAGGTCGTCCACGCCGCGAGCGTACTAACTAGCCCTCCTTCGCCTCCTTGCGGGCGAGGTCGAGCTCGGCCTGCACGGTCTCGGTCTGGTTCGGGATCTCGAGGCGCTGCTCGAGGACCGGGATCGCCTCCTCGGGCCGGCCCGCCTCGCGCAGCGCGTTGCCGAGGTTGAAGAGGGCGTAGGCGTAGGTGAGGTCCTGCGACCCGCTGTCATAGGAGTCGACCGCCTGCTGGAGGACCGGGATCGCCTCGTCGTAGCGGCCCTCCTGGATCAGCTGGTGGCCCTGGTCGTTGAGCGCGGCCGCGTCGCCGGATGCGGGGGTCGAGGCGTTCTCGACGCTCGCCGCCGCGTCGTCCGTCGCCGGGGCCGGCGCGGGCTCCTCGGCCGCCGGGGGCCCGCCGGCGCCCTGGTCGTCGGCCGGCTGCGACCGGCCGGAGCGCGCGTCGCTCGCCGCCTCGTCGGAGGCGAGCGGCGTGCCGGT
>DASUSH010000078.1:0-33669 GCA_036375215.1 Solirubrobacterales bacterium | reverse complement strand
CGACGATGAGGACGTCGACGTGCTCGGTGCCGCCGTTGGTCGAGGGCCGGTACACGCGCGGAAGAGTCTAGGGTTGCGCAATGAGCGAGGGGACGGTTCGGGTGGCGGCGGTGCAGGCGACACCGGAGATCCTCGACGCCGAGGCCAGCGTCGAGAAGGCCTGCCGGCTGATCGGCGAGGCGGCGGCGGAGGGCGCGAAGCTCGTCGTCCTGCCCGAGGTCTTCGTCTCGATCTACCCGTCGAACGCCTGGGCCAAGGACGCCGCGTCGTTCGGCGGCTGGGACGAGCTCTGGCGGCGGATGTGGGAGAGCTCGGTGGAGGTGCCGGGCCCGCTCACCGACCGGCTCGCCTCGGCCTGCGCGGAGCACGAGGTCCACTGCGCGATCGGCGTCAACGAGCGCGAGGACGAGCGCCCCGGCACGCTTTACAACTCCTTTCTCCTGCTCGGGCCGAACGGCGTCATGCACCGGCACCGCAAGCTGATGCCGACGATGCAGGAGCGGATCTTCCACGGCGTCGGGGCCGGCGACGACCTCGACTCCGTCGAGACCCCGGCCGGGCGCGTCGGCGGGCTGATCTGCTGGGAGAACCGGATGCCGCTCGCGCGCTACGCGGTCTACCGCGGCGGCCCGGAGATCTGGGTGGCCCCGACCGCCGACGACTCCGACGGCTGGCTGGCGACGATGCGCCACGTCGCGATCGAGTCGGGCGCGTACGTCGTCTCGGCCCCGCAGTACATCCCGGCCGCCGCGTTCCCCGGCGACTTCCCCGTCCCCCTCCCCGAGGGCAAGGCGGTCTTCGGCCGCGGCGGGGCGGCGATCATCGAGCCGACCTGGGGCGAGGTGATCGCCGGACCCCTCTACGACGAGGAGGGCATCGTCTACGCGGACTGCGACCTGGGCGCCTGCCTGCGGGCGAAGCGCTGGTTCGACGCGGTCGGGCATTACAGCCGCGAGGACGTGCTCGGGCCACTGCTGCGGCCCTGAAGGGTCAGGGGGACGGTCCCCCGCACCCTGCGGCGACGACGTCGGCTCGCGTGGTCAGCAGAACGCTGCCGCCCGGGAGGGCGTAGCGCGGGGCGCGTTCACGCAGCTCCGCGCAGAGCGGGTAGGGGTCGGAGGCTCTCGCGATGATCGCCCCGACTACGTCGTCGAGCGAACGGCCGGCGACCGCTCACGCCCTCACCTCGCTCGGGTCTCGCAGCAGGCCGTTCAGCACGGGGTCGAGGACGGCGGCCTGCGCTCGCTCCGGAGCCCATCCGTGCCCGGTCCGCATGTGGACGTAGGTCCAGCCGACCAGGTTGAACAGGACCGTCGCCGTCTCAGGCGGGTCAACGTCCCGCAGCGATCGATCGGCGATCCCGTCGCGAAGCAGCCGCTCGAGCGGCTCGGTGAACACGCTTCGCGTCAGCGCCTCCTCCTCGTCGTCCTCGCGGTGAAATACCCGGTCGCTCTGCGAACGCAGGGCGATGAGAAGCGCCATGTTCTGCTCGGCGGCATCGCAGAGCGCGGCGAGTGCCTGGGCGAGCCGCTCGGCGCCGGTCCCCGCCGCGGTCAGAGCCGGCCAGAGGAGACGCCGGTAGTCCTCGGTCGCGCGGGCGACGAGCTCGGCCAGCAGGCCGTCCTTGCTCACCCCGCGGCGGTGAAGGGTGACGCGCGAGAGCCCGGCCTCGCCCGCAATGCGCTCGAGCGTCGCCCCGGCGTAGCCGTAGCACTCGAATGCGCGGCGTGCGGCATCGAGCAGCGTGGGATCGGAGGTCGGATTCGGCACCGGAGTCAGTGTACAGGATCGGTATCGCAGATGTAACAGTTATGTTGCTATCGTGATACATGTCTGGACACCACCGACCCTGAGGACTCCGATGGTTCGCACTCTCGTTCGCTGGCTCTACCCCCCACTGATGTTGCTTGGCTTCAACGGTGCCGCAATCGCGCTGATCGCCGCGCACGCGTCTCATTTCCTGCTCCTGCCCCTGCTCCTCGCGGCGATCGCGCTCTCGTTGGCCGTCGAGCGCCTGATCCCGTACGAGAGCGACTGGAACGAGCCCCATGACGACGCCGAGCGTGACGTCGCCCACGCGCTGGTTAACGAAACCTTCGCCCTCCTCTCGGTGCTCGCGCTGCCGGCGCTCGCCAGCGTCGCCACGATCGTGGATGCGTGGCCGAGCGAGCTGCCGTTTGTCGTCCAGGTTCTCGGCACGATCCTCGTCTTCGACCTCGGGATCACGATCGCTCACTGGCTCAGCCATCGCTGGGGACCGCTCTGGCGTCTCCACGCGGTCCACCATTCGGTCAAGCGCGCCTACGGCCTCAACGGCCTGATGAAGCATCCGCTTCATCAGGCGGTCGAGCTCACCTTCGGGATCGCGCCGCTGTTGGTGATCGGCATCCCTCAGCAGGTCGCCTGGGCGCTCGGGTTCACCGTCGCGATCCAGCTCCTGATGCAACATTCGAACGCCGACTACCGGGTCGGCCCGCTGCGCTATGTGCTCTCGCTCAACGAGGGCCACCGCTTCCACCACCTCAAGTGGGCCGGCGTCGGCGACGTCAACTTCGGGCTCTTCACCCTGATCTACGACCACCTGCTGCTGCGGTCATTCTCGTACGACCCCGAACGGATCTTCACGAGCGACGACCTCGGGATCGCCAAGCAGCCCGACTTCCCCACCGCATATCTCGACCAGCTGGCCGAGCCGTTTCGCCCGTACCGCCCGGAAGCGGAGGGCTCGACGCCGCCAAGCGGCTAGCCCCGCTGCGCCGGGTGCGACCGTCGGACGGCTGGGAACCGCGGTGCTTCGCGCGGGCGCGACCCCCGGGGAGCCCCCGCCTCCGCTCTCGCTTCGCGCGAGAACAAGAGCGCGGTGGAGACTGGGGTCCACGCGAGCGACAACGACGCTACCGCGCGGCCGCACGCACCAGCTCACCCACGGAGGGACGCTGACCCCACGGCCCCCGCGCACATCCCGAGAACGCACCTGCCCCTCGGACGACTTTGCGGGCGCCTGACCCCCGCGGTCAGCTCGCTCCTCCTCTGCGCGACGAGGAGAAGCGAACTACTCGAGGTTCCACCCGAAGTAGACCTCGGTACGGGCGATCTTGTCCTCGTCGTCGAAGGTAAGAATCTCGGTGTTTCGCCCCCGCCCACCGCCGGCGGTGTCGCTCTCATAGGTAACGACCACCTCGTCGCCCGCCTCGACCAGCCGGACGAACTCGAAGTCCTGGCCGCGACCGGCGCCGGGCCAGCAGCGCTCGAAGTAGCCGTCACGGTCGAGCTCTGGGTCAGGTGGCGCCGAGAAGAGGAAGTCATCGCTCAGGCGCTCCTCGAAGAAGCGCCGGTGGCCGGCCGCAAACGCGGCATATGAATCGCGAGCGATCTGTTTGCGGTCCCCGATGGCCGGCGAGTCTAATGCGCTATCGCTGCTCCTCCGCGCGACTTGCAGGAGCGGCAGTCCCGGGATGCCTGCTCGTCGCTCGTGGGGAAGAAGCGCGCGGGGAGTGCCCCGGCTTCGGGTCGCAGTGGCACGCAAACGGTAGGGTCCGGCGCGAGGTGATTTATCGCATCGTTCCGAACGTCAAGGTCGCCAACGCAGGCGCAGGTAACGACTTCTACGTCGATTTCCTCGGCCTCAAGAAGCAGTTCGACCTCGGCTGGGTCGCGAGCTTTCGCTCTCCGGAGAACCGGGCGATCCAGGTCAGCCTCGTATCCGGGGACGCCTCCGCACCCGAGGATTCCGCGATGACCGTGGCCGTCGACGATGTCGACGCGTACTACGCGGAAGCTCGCCGGCGCGGCTACGAGATCGTCCACCCGCTGACCGAAGAGTCGTGGGGTCCTCGGCGCTTCTTCGTCCGCGACCCGAACGGCGTCGTCGTCAACATCCTCGGTCACCCGGACTGACTCGCGGCACGGTCGTGGCGCTCGCTGTTCCGCTGTCGCTCCGCGCGAAGAGCGGAAGCTTCCGCATACCCCAGTTTGCGGAAAGGCCGGATCGCCCCGCCGCCGCCGCTTCTAGGATCGTCCGCGTGCGCTATCCGGTCGAGTCCTTCACCGAAGCCGAGCGGGAGGTCCTCGCCCCGCATTTCACCAACCTCGACCGGCCCGTGTTCGCGCTCGTCAACCTGCCGGAGACGGTGAAGGGGGCGCTCTTCGCCCGCTACTCGCGCTACGCGGGCTCGGTGCGCCGCCTCTACCTCGACGAGTTCGCCGCCGACGTCCCGGCACAGGGTCGTCCCTTCGAGGGCGAGGAGGGCGAGCGCGCCGCCGGGCTCTACGAGCGCGTCTTCATCGGCTACGGCGACGACTCGATCGCGCAGGTCGGGGGCGCCCACCTCGCCTGCGAGTACGTCTCCAACATCCTCACCAAGGTCCTCCAGCGCGGCCGCCTCGCCGCCTACCTGGAGCAGTCGACGCGGTACATCCCCTACGACTCGCCGCTCGAGGACCGCGGCGGCGACCCCCGCGGGAGCCGGCGCTACTACCGCGGCGGCGAGCTCGGCGAGGAGTTCGTCACCGCGATGGACGAGCTCTTCGAGATCTACTCGGCCAGCCTCACGCGCGTGCAGGCCTGGGCCGAGGAGCGCTGGCCGCGCGGCGTCGAGCCCGAGGCCGCCTGGCGGCGCTCGATCAAGGCGAAGGCACTCGACCTGCTGCGCGGCCTGCTGCCGGCCGCCACGCTCAGCCACGTCGGGATCTTCGCCTCCGGCCAGGCCTACGAGCAGCTCCTGCTGCGCATGCTCGCCTCGCCGCTCCCCGAGGCCCGCGACTTCGCCGGGATGATGCTGACCGAGCTGCGCAAGGTGATCCCGAGCTTCGTCGCGCGGGTCGAGCGGCCCGACCGGGGCGGCGAGTGGATCTCCTACCTCGAGGAGCGCCGGCGCACCGCCGAGAGCTGGGTGGCGCGGCTCGGCCTCGACCGCCGCGAGGAGCGCGACGCGCCGTCGGTGGATCTCGTCCACGTCGACGGCTCCGAGGACGACCTGCTCGCCTCCTCGCTCTTCGAGTCCTCGGCGCTCGCCGAGGCCGACGTCCGCGAGCGCGTCCGGCTGCTCGACCCCACCGATCGCGCGCAGATGCTCGCCGAGCTCGCCGGCGAGCGCCGCAACCGGCGACACCGCCCCGGGCGCGGCTGGGAGGCGATCCGCTACCGCTTCGAGATCGTCTCCGACTACGGCGGGTTCCGCGACCTCCAGCGCCACCGGATGCTGACCTGCCAGTGGCAGCGGCTCTCCCCCGACCTCGGCGCCGGCGTGCCCGAGGAGGTCCGCGACGCGGGCGCGGGCGACGAGTACGAACGCGCCCTCGAGATCTCCCGCACCGAGTTCGAGCGGCTCGCCGACGCCGGCCTGCACGACGCTGCCCCCTACGCGCTGTGCCTCGGCTACCGGATCCGCTACGTGCTCGACATGAACGCGCGGGAGGCGATGCACCTGATCGAGCTGCGCTCCGGCCGCGAGGGCCACCCGACATACCGGGCGGTCGCGCAGGCGATGCGCGACCGGATCGCCGCCGTGCACCCGAACGTCGCCGCGGCGATGGGCCACGTCGACGACTCGACCGAGCCGCGCCTCGAGCGGATCATGAGCGAGATCCGCACGCATCGCAAGCAGGTCGCGACGGGCGCCTAGTAGGCCGGGCGCCCGCGCCCGGCCGCAGCACAAATCGCCTGCTCATTAGGAAGGCGGGTTACGATTCCGTCCATGCGTGTAGCCAACGCGCTGCTGGTCGCAGGGATAGTGATCGTGATCGCGGGGCTATCCGGGGCGAGCCTCGCGGCGGACGACAGCGGGCGAACGACGCCCAGCCAGGACGTGGTCGCGACCGAGGAGGTCGGCGGCGGCGGAACTGCGGCCGGCGAGGCATCCGATCCCGCGCCCGCGGAGCCGGCCGGCGACGAGCAGGGCGACCGCGTTCCCGACGAGGTCGCGACCGAGGAGGTGACCCCCACGTTCGACGGCGGCCGCGGCGGCGGCGACGTCGAGGAGGTCGCGGAGGAGGGCGGCGGCGAGGAGGACCGCGGCGGCAAGGAGAAGCAGCCGCTCGCCGACGTCGGGGTCGACATGGTGAACATCTCCTTCAAGCCGAAGTCGGTGACGGTGAAGCCCGGCGACGAGGTCACCTGGACCAACAAGGACACGGCTCAGCACAACGCGGTCGGCCAGGGTGCCGCGGACTTCGACACCGGCCTGCTCGAGAAGGGCGAGACCGGGACGGTCCCGTTCAACGACACCGGCACCTTCCGGTACATCTGCACCGTCCACCCGACGATGAAGGGCGAGGTCGTCGTCGGCTCGGGCTCGGGCGGCTCCGGCGGCAAGGACGGCACCAGCAGCGGCACCGGCGCCACCACGTCCGGGAGCGGCGGCAGCGGCTCCGTCTTCCCCAGCGACTCGGGCTCGAGCGGCACGTTCTCCGGCGGCGGCTCCAGCTCGAGCGGCGGCGGCAGCCTCCCGAACACGGGCCAGGCCGAGCTGCCTCTGCTCCTGCTCGGCTCGGCGCTGATCGTCCTCGGCCTGCTCGGCCGCGCCTTCCACGAGTACTGGATCTGGCGCTAGCTCCGGCGCGCGGCGATGAGCTCGTCGGCGCGGCGCCTGGCGCCGGCCGTGACCAGGCGGCCGAGCGACGAGCGGTGACCGGACACGAACCGGTAGACGCGCTCGGCCGCGGCGGGGAATCGCTCGGCCAGGGTCGCCAGGGGCCGGCCGCCGGGGAGCAGGCGCAGGGCCGGGGCCGCGATCGCCCCGGCGGAGAAGCGCTCGCCGCCCGGGGTGACGACATGGGCCGAGTCGAGCCGCTCGGCGGGCGCGAGGTCGGCGAGCAGGGCCTCGCCACGCGGGTCCTGGATCGCGACCGGCTCGAGCGCGCGGCGGCGGTCGAGCCGCAGCAACCAGCCGGTCGACCAGCGGCAGAACCCGCAGTCGCGGTCGTAGAGGACGACGTAATCGGTCACGCCCGCCACGAGAGCACCCGCTCCACCGCGATCGCGATCAGCGGGCCCCCGGGCGGGCGCTCGCGGTAGGGCTCGTACTTCGCGGCGAGCGCGGCGAGCGCGTCCGGCTCGTCGCCCGCCTCGCGCAGGGTGGCGGAGCCGAGCGCCTGGACCCAGGAGAGCCGCGACCAGTCGTCGTCGTAGCGGTCGGCCGTGAGCGCGACCCGCGGGCGCTCGCGCAGGAAGCGAAGCCGGGCGGGCTCGCGGCCGGGCGCCTTGCGCTTGTGGTCGATCGCGCTCCAGATCCGCCCCCCCGCGACCGCGAACGTGACCGGCAGCACGCGGGGGTCGCCCCCCGAGTCGAGCAGGCCGAGGCGCGCCACCCGCGCCTCGGCCAGCAGGTCGCGCTCCCACGCCTCGAGCTCTTGCAGGGGTGACGCGCTCACTGCTTCACAAGGGTAGGAACGGGTAGGTTCGAGCCGACCCCGAAAGAGCGAGGGAGATCGAAGCGATGGATGTTGGGATCGGATTGCCGAACGCGGTCGCGGGGACAAGCGGGGAACAGCTGGTCGGCTTCGCCCGCAGGGCGGAGGAGCGCGGCTTCTCCACGCTCGGGACGATCGACCGGATCGTCTACGACAACTACGACCCGTTCGTCGCGCTCGGTGCGGCCGCGGCGGTGACCGAGCGGATCGGGCTGATGACGAGCATCTGCATCGCCCCGCCCCGGGGCAACGACGTCCTGCTCGCGAAGCAGGCGCTGACCGTGCAGGCGCTCTCCGGCGGTCGCCTCACCCTCGGCATCGGCCTCGGCGCGCGCGACGACGACTACGAGGCGAGCGGCGTCCCCACGGCCGGGAAGGGCAAGCGCTTCGACGACCTGCTCGCGACGGTGAAGCGCGTGTTCGACGGCGAGGAGTTCGGCTTCGCCGGCGCCGTCGGCCCCCGCGCCGAGAGCCCTCCGCCGATGCTGATCGGCGGCAGCGTCGAGCCGGCGTTCGAACGCGCGGCGAGGTACGGCAGGGGCTGGATCATGGGCGGCGGGTCGCCGGACCAGTTCGGTGAGGCGGTCGAAGGCGTGCGCGCCGCCTGGAGCGCGGCCGGGCGCGAGGGGGAGCCGCATCTCGCATCCCTCGCCTACTACTCGCTCGGGCCGGACGCCGAGCGGAACGCCACCGAGACGATCGGCCACTACTACGGGTTCCTGGGCGACGAGCTCGCCGGGATGATCGCGGGGAGCGCCGCGAAGGACGCGGAGACCGTCCAGGGCTACATGGCCGCGTTCGAGGAGGCCGGCTGCGACGAGCTGATCTTCTTCCCGGCGTCCGGCGAGGCCGAGCAGGTCGACCTGCTCGCCGATGCGGCAGGGTTGTAGCCGAGAAACCGGGGTAGTTTCCTGGACACGCGAGGAGAGGAGCGCCAGATGGCGGACGCGACGGCCGAGAAGGACGAGGAGGGCGCCGAGCTCGACGTCCTGCTGCAGACCGAGCAGACCTTCGAGCCACCGTCCGAGTTCGCCGCGCAGGCGAACGCCTCCGACCCGCAGGTCTACCAGCGCGCCGACGACGACCCCGAGGCCTGGTGGGCATCCTGGGCGGAGAAGCTCGAGTGGTCGGAACCCTGGGACCAGGTCCTCGACTGGTCCGACGCGCCGTTCGCGAAATGGTTCGCCGGCGGCAAGCTGAACGCGTCCGTCAACTGCCTCGACCGCCACGTCGCCGCCGGCAACGGCGATCGCGTCGCCTTCCTCTGGGAGGGCGAGGACGCCACCCGGCGCGAGGTCACCTACGCCGACCTCCTCGATACGACCCAGCGCTTCGCCAACGTGCTGAGGGGCCTCGGGGTGCGGAAGGGCGACGTCGTCGGCATCTACCTGCCGATGATCCCGGAGGCGGCCGCCTCGATGCTCGCCTGCGCCCGCATCGGCGCGCTCCACAACGTCGTCTTCGGCGGCTTCTCGGCCGAGTCGGTGCGCGAGCGGATGGAGTTCTCCGAGGCGAAGGTCCTCGTCACCGCGGACGCGACCATGCGCCGCGGCGAGCCGATCCCGATGAAGGAGAAGGTCGACGCGCGGATGGGCGAGATGCCGACCGTCGAGAAGGTGGTCGTCGTCAACCGCGGCGACACCGACCCGCCGATGACCGAGGGCCGCGACCTGTTCTGGGAAGAGGCGGTCGAGGCCGCCGACCCCGAGTGCGAGGCCGAGGCGATGGACGCCGAGGACCCGCTCTACATCCTCTACACCTCGGGCTCGACCGGGAAGCCGAAGGGGATCCTCCACACCACCGGCGGGTACCTGACCCAGGTCTCCGCGACGCACAAGCTCGTCTTCGACCTCAAAGACGACGACGTCTACTGGTGCGGGGCCGACATCGGGTGGGTCACCGGCCACAGCTACATCGTCTACGGGCCGCTCGTGAACGGCGCGACCTCCGTGATGTACGAGGGCGCGCCGAACTACCCCGCCGAGGACCGCTGGTGGGAGATCATCGAGCGCTACGGCGTGACGATCTTCTACACCGCGCCGACCGCGATCCGCGCCTGCATGAAGTGGGGCAAGGAGCACCCCGAGAAGCACGACCTCTCGAGCCTGCGCCTGCTTGGCACGGTCGGCGAGCCGATCAACCCGCGCGCCTGGCTCTGGTACCACGAGGTGATCGGAGGCGGGCGCTGCCCGATCGTCGACACCTGGTGGCAGACGGAGACCGGCGCGATCATGATCACGCCGCTGCCGGGCCTCACCACGACGAAGCCAGGCTCCGCCACGGTCCCCTTCCCGGGGATCGAGGCGAAGATCTACGACAGGGACGGCGGCGAGATCGAGGAGGGCGGCGGCAACCTCGTGCTGACCAGGCCGTGGCCCGCGATGGCGCGGACCCTCTACAGGGAGGAGGACCGCTTCGTCGAGACCTACTGGGAGCGCTACGGCAAGGACACCTACCTGGTCGGCGACGCCGCCAGACGCGACGAGGACGGCTACTTCTGGATCGTCGGCCGCATCGACGACGTGATCAACGTCTCCGGCCACCGGCTCTCGACGATGGAGGTCGAGTCGGCCCTGGTCTCGCACGAGAAGGTCGCCGAGGCCGCGGTGATCGCCGTCCCCGACGAGGACACCGGCCAGGCGATCTTCGCCTTCGTCACGCCGGAGGGCGCCGATGACTCCGGCCCACCCGACCCCGACGCGCTGACCGCCGAGCTCCTCGAGCACGTCGCCGAGAAGATCGGCAAGCTCGCGCGCCCGAAGCGGATCGCCTTCGCGGACGACCTCCCGAAGACCCGCTCGGGCAAGATCATGCGCCGCCTGCTGCGCGACATCGCCGCGGGCAACGAGCTCGGCGACGTCACCACGCTGCGCGACCCGGGCGTCGTCGAGACGCTCCAGGAGCAGGTCGGCGGCGAAGGCTCGAAGGGGTAGTACGGCTCACGCCGAGGGACGCGGGCGCGGCGTCGGCGACGCGTCCGGCACTCCCTGCCCCCGGCCCGACTCGCCGCCCACTCTCGCGACCAGCTCCGGCGTCAGCTCCCCCACCCCGTCGATCGTGGCCGCCGCGAGCTCGAGCGCGTCATCGTCGGGCGGGTAGTGCTCGTTCGGGACCGCGATCACGGCCATGCCGGCCGCGGCTGCCGCCCGGATGCCGTTGCTCGAGTCCTCGACGGCGACCGTGCGGCCGGGGTCCGAGCCGAGCAGGCGCGCGGCTTCGAGGTAGACGTCGGGGGCGGGCTTGCCGCGCTCGACCTGCTCGGAGGAGAGCGTGACCCCGAACTCGCCCTCGAGGGCGGCCAGGCGGAGGAAGTCGTCGATCACCTCGCGGTTCGAGGACGAGGCGAGCCCGAGCGGCCAGCGACCGCCGAGCGCGCGCACCGCGTCGGCGGCGCCGGGTAGGAGCGGCAGCTCCTCGCGGTAGCTGGCCGCGAGCCGCCGGACGACCTCGTCGTTGATCGCCTCGGCGTCCTTCGGCACCCCGAGCTCGTCGCGCAGGTAGGCCGACCACTCGGGGGAGCTCATCCCCATCATCGCCGTGGGGGCGCTTTCGTCCCAGCGCCCGCCGGACTCCTCGACGACCTCGCGCTTGATCTCGTTCCAGCGCCGCTCGGAGTCGAGCAGGACGCCGTCGAGATCGAAGATGACCGCGTCGGGCACGGGTGCGGCGCCCGGTCAGGCGCGGCGCTTGCGCTTCTGCGGGCCGCCCTCGCCCTCGCCCTCGGCCGTGCGGCCGGCGCGGTCGACCTCGTCCGCGATCGAGCCCGGCGCAGGCCGGTCGGACTCGTCTTCGGTGTCCGCCGGCTTTGCGTCGGGGAAGATCTCGTCGGCTCGGCCCTCCACCGGCTCCTCCGGGTCGGGGCCCGGCGGCCGCTCTCGACCCGGCGCCGGCCACGGCATCGCCTCGCCCTGCTCCCAGGCGGGCGGGCGGCCCCCGGGGAGCCAGCCCATGTAGACGAAGCCGAGGCCGAGGATGTAGACGGTGGTGAAGTAGGGGCCGAAGATGATCGTCGCGGCGCCGACCGCCATCCCGAGCGTCCCCAGGAACCGGGTCAAGAGCCCGGTCCGCATCGCCCACAGGCAGGTGTAGACGAGGCCCGCGCCGAGCCCGATGCCGCCCGCGATCAAGAGCCCGCGCGCGACGCTGACCATGCCGTCGTCGTTGATCAGCGCCTCGATGCAGTCCTCGTCGCCGGTGGCGCAGCCGGAGCCGTCGTCGACGAAGTCGCCGGCGACGCTGCCGAGCGCGATCGCCCTGATCAGCCAGCCGACCGCGAAGAAGATCGGCCCGGCCACGGCGAGGCCGAGGAGGGCGCCGCGGACCTTTTCCGAGCGGGCCTGCGCGGCCTTGAAGAGGTAGATCAGCACCGGCGCGATCAGCGCCAGCGAGATCGCCGTGAAGATCGCCGAGAGCAGGAGGGTGCCAAAGCCCTCGTCGATCGCCTCGAGCTGGCTGGCCTCGCTGTCGGGGTCGCCGGCGTCGACGCCCGCCCCGATCGCGATCCCGGCCACGAACAGGATCAGGACCGCGAAGGCGGCGATCGCGACCGGTCGCGCCCAGCGGCTCTCGCGTTCGATGATCTCGGAGCGCGACAAGGGGCGCGTATCTTAGGGTCCCGCCGCGGGCCGGGTCGCGCCGCGGAAGGGCTCGGATCAGTCGCCGTCGGAGGCGGCGACCCGCGGGCGCTCGGACTCGCCCGGCAGCGAGCCGGCCTCCGAGCCCGACCGCACCGGGTAGTACTCGTGGTCGGTGGGCTCCGCGATCCGCGAGATGCGGTCGCCGACCGCGAGCAGGAGGTCGAGCGCCGGCGCCGCGAGCCCGATCAGGCCCTCGACGCGGTCGCGCCAGGCGATCTGCTGCGGGCTGAGGCCGGCCACGGTCCCTCCCTACCCGCGCTCGTGGAAGAAGAACCCGGGGATCGCACTCTCGATCACGTCGCGCGTCATCCGCTGGGCGACCTCGAGATTGCCCGTGCGGACGGCGATGTCGTCGAGAGTGACGATCCCGACGAGCTCGTCGCCGGCGACGACCGGCAGGCGGCGCACGCGGTGCTGGACCATCAGCGCCGCGGCCTCCTCGAGGTCCATCTCCGGGTCGCCGGTGACGAGCGGGCGGCTCGCGTGGTCGGCGATCGGCTCGGAGAGGGGGCGCTGATCGGCCATGCCCCGGACCGCGAGGTCGCGATCGGTGACCATCGCCGCCGGGCGGCCCTCGGCGTCGCAGACGACGACCGAGCCGACGTGGTGATCGCGCATCAGCGCGGCGACGGCGCCGAGGTCGGTGCCGGCCTGCGCGGTCACGACGCCCTCCGTCATGATCTCTCGCAGCTGCATCGCGGCTAGCGTAATGGACGTGCTGTCGAGCTCCTCAGGAAAGGCGAGCGGCCGTGGCTGACGGGCCTCCGCGCGGGACGGTTCCGGCCGATGCCGGCTCGGAGGGCGCGTGCCCGGCCTGCGGCGGGCCGCTCTTCCCCTGGGCGGAGGCGCACGCCTTCGACGCCCGCCGCGACGAGGAGTACGTGCTCGACCGCTGCGAGCGCTGCGGGACCGCCGTCGCGCGTTCCTCCCCCGTCCACCCCGCCTCGGGCCCGCGTCCCCGGGACGCGGCCGACGCCGAGGTCGCGGAGCTGCTCGGCAAGCCCGCGGCCGACGGCGCGATCGAGCTTCGCTGCCCGAACCGGCGGAGCCTGCAGGCCGCGATCGGGGAGGGCGCCTGGGCGGCGCTCGAGCTGCCCGAGCGCCCGCTGCAGCTGACCCCCGCCGGCGTCGGCGCGGTCCTCGCCCGGCGCGGCCTGGCGGTATCCGCGGTCCGCTATCCCGCCTTCGGGCGCGGGCAGCGCTGGATGTGGCAGACGCTCACGAACGCGCTCACCTTCCAGCCCAACTTCGCCCGCGAGGTGATCGCGGGCCGGTTGCGGCCGGGCGCCACCGGCAGGCCGGTCGCCTTCGCCGCCGACCTGGTCGTGAGCGTGCTCGCGGCGCCGCTCGTCGCGCTCCTCTCGGTCCCGCTCGAGGCGATCGCGGCCCTCGCCCGCCGCGGCGGCGAGATGCGGGTCGCGGTCGTGCCGGCGCGCGAGGGCGCTCAGGCGAGCTCGAGCGCGATCGCGGCGAGCTCGCCCGGCGAGCCGAGCTGAGCGAGGCCGGGGCCCGCGACGTCGCGCAGGTCGGCGCCGGGCAGCCGGGCGGCAAGCGCCTCGGCGGCGCGCCGCAGGAAGGGCGGCGTCGAGCCGGCGACGACGACCGCGGCCGGCGGGCCCAGGGCCGGGAGCCGCGCGAGCGGGAGCGTCCAGCCCGAGATCGCCGCGACCTCGGCGAAGAGGGCGAAGGGGCTCGGGTTCGCGCCCCGCGCGATCTCGCCGGGGATGCGCTCGGCGCCGCCGCCGAGGGCGCCGAGGCTGCCGCCGAGGAAGAGCTCGAGGGCGGCCTCGGCGCCGGCGGCGGCGGCCGCGCGCGGGTCGCTTTCCTCACCGCCACGCGCGCCGGCGGCGGTGACCGTGCGGCGGATCGCCTCGACGTCGGCGCCGATCGCGGGGGTCGCCTCGGGGACGAGCGCGAGCAGGGGCGGCTCGATCAGGACGGCGGCGGCGATCAGCTCGGCGCGCCGGACGGCCAGGTCGATGGCGACGATCGCCCCGATCCCGGCGCCGCAGACGGTCATCGGGCCGCCGCCGAGCGCGGCGATCACGGCCTCGGCGTCGGCGGCCTGCTCCCCGATCGTGGTGCGCCTGTAGTCCGCGGGCGCGCCGGAGCGGCCCCAGCCGCGGCGGTCGTAGGCGGCCGCCGGAGCACGGTCCGAGAGCGCCGCGGCGAGCGGCCGCCAGACCTCGCTGGTGGTCGCGGCCTCGTGGATGCAGAGGACGGCCGGAGCGGCGCCCGCGCGCCAGCCGCGCAGCTCGAACCCGCCGCGGGGGATCGCGACTTCCGCGGTCCCGCTCAGGGCAGGGCCCCCACCGGTCGACGCGACATCAGAGGGCGCCGCGGCGCCAGATGTTCTTGGTCAGCGGCAGGGCGATCGCCCGCGGGGAGTGCTGCCCCACGAGGCTCGTCGCGCGGTTCAGCATCCCCGGCACGACGACCCGGCGACCGCGCTCGGCCCCGTCGATCGCCGCCGTGGCGACCTGCTCGGGCGTCAGCCAGACGAACTCGGGCGTGCGGTCCTCGGCGCCGCCGATCCCGGCGACGTCGGCGAACTCGGTCTTCACCGGGCCGGGGCAGACCGTGGTCACGCTGACGCCGCTGCCGCGAAGCTCCTCGTGCACCGCCTCGCCGTGGCTCAGCACGAACGCCTTGGTCGCCGCGTAGGTGGCGTTGTCCGGGATCGGCTGGAAGGAGGCGGTCGAGGCGATGTTGACCACGGCGCCGCGCTCGCGACCGACCATCCCGGGGAGGAAGCGCGACTCGAGGTCCACCAGCGCCTCGACGTTCAGGCGGATCATCCCGATCTCGCGCTCGCGATCCTGTTCGGCGAAGGGCCCGAAACCACCGTAGCCGGCGTTGTTCACCAGCACCTCGACGTCGAGTCCGAGCTCGCCCACCCTCGCCGCGAGCTCGTCGCGGGCGGCCGGATCGGCGAGGTCGGCGCCGATCACCTCGGTGCGGACGTCGTGGGCGCGTCCGAGCTCGCCGGCGAGCGCGGTCAGCCGATCCTCGCGGCGGGCGACCAGCGTCACGCCGTGGCCGCGACGGGCGAGCCCGCGGGCGATCTCCTCGCCGATCCCCGACGAGGCGCCGGTGACGAGCGCTGTCGAGTCGGGCTCCGGGGGCGGCAGGGCCATCGGCGAAGGAGCCTATCCGCGGCCCGCCGGCCGGGCGCCGGGCCGAGGGCGCGGACCCCTTAAGATTGCTCGCATGGAAGGCGCTGAGGGATTCGGCGGGCTGTTCGGGGATCCGGACGAGCTGCGCGAGCGGCTCGCCGAGATGGCCGAGCAGATGCAGGGCGCGCAGAAGGTGGCGTGGGCCGACAACGCGATCAAGCTCGCCGTCGACATGACCGTGGCCGCGATCACCCGCCTCGAACTGAGCGGGTCCGGCGACGAGCAGGCGATCCAGGTCCGCGACGCGATCCGGATCGTCTTCCCCGAGGCCGTGACGCTCGTGCGCGAGGCGCGCGAGGGTCTCTCCTAGCGCGGCACTCTCCGCGCGCCATCCGGGAGCCCTCCCGGCCTAGCTTCGCGGTGTGTCCGAGAACGGAGCGGGATCGCGGGGCGCGGCGAGCGTCGAGAGCGTCGGCCTGGCCCTCCTGATCGTCCTGCTCGTCTCCGCCGTCGCCGCCGCGGTCGCGACGGGGCGCCTCGACGGCGGCCGCGAGCTCGCCTCGACCCTCGGCAGGAAGATCCGCTGCGCGACCCAGCTGCCGGGTCCCTGCTGGCGCGACCCGCTGACCACCGCCTACGGCCGCCCCGTGGCCGGCCTGGTGCGGGCGCTCGCCCCCGCACCGGCGGAGCACCCGGGACCCGCCGGCGCGCCACTCGTTCCGGTCGACTTCCGGGTCTGCCGCTCGGCGAGCTGCGCGACCTCGACCGGCAGCCCGCGGCTCACGGCGTCGAACCGGCGGATCACCGCCTTCACTTCGGTCCGCGACCGCCGCGCCGTGGGCGGCGGCCTCGCCGTCACCTACTGGCTCTACCGCCCCACGCTCGGCTGGGAGCGCATCGAGCGCCGCGCGAGCCCGGCCACCGTCGCTGCGGCCGCATCCACCCCGCTCCTCGAGACCCAGGACCCCGCCCTCACCCCGCTCGAGACCCTCGCCGGCCGCAACCACTACGAGTTCGCCCCCGGCGAGGAGCCACCCTGGCGCTGGCGGGTGGAGAGCACGCACCCAGGGGTCTGACCCCAAAGGGACAGGTCGGCCTGTCACCCGAGGGGTCTGACCCCAAAGGGACAGGTCCCCCCCGACTACCAGTGGGCGTCGTGGTACTCCATGACGCCCAGGCCCGACTCGAGCTCGAGGCCGCCCGGCAGCGTGCCGGAGAACGTGCCGAAGGGCTGGCGGTACTCGTAGCTCACGAGCGGCAGCTTCTGCGCGGCGCGGCGCTCCTGCTCGCGGCCGAACTCGAGGCGGGCACCGTCGGCGAACTCGATCGCGTCGAGCTCGTGGAACCGCACGGGGCCCGGCTCCGAAGGCTCGCCGTCGACCCAGATCGCGCGTTCGGAGTTGCGCTCGGGGTCGTTCACGCCCTCGACCAGGTTCCAGCCGATCGATCGCCCGTCGCGGGTCGTGCCGACTCCCGCGGACCAGCTCCAGACGGTGTGCCGCGGGTGGTAGCCGGCGGACTCGTCCTCGACCCCGCGCGCGTCGAGCTTCCACTCGCGGTCGCCGAACCGGATGTGGCAGTGGATCGGGACGTCGCAGCGCTTGCGGGTCCAGACGTAGTTGTCGCCCGGAGCCGGGCAGATCGACTCCGCCCACCGACCCTCGCCCACGCGCATCCGGGCCCGGACCCCGTTCGCGGCGATGTGGTCGATCAGGCCCGCGTCGTTGGCCCGCCCGAGGTTGGGCGCCGGGCCGCCGCCGTGGCGCTCGCGGAAGACCTCGCCGCGGGCGCCGGGCGGGCGCATCCGCGTGTTCTCGAGGATCTCGCCGCGCTCGCGGTCGACGATCGCCCAGAAGCTCTGGCCGATCGGGCCGACCTGGACGCGCGCGGCGCACACGTGGAAGGGCTCGGCGAAGGCGGCGACGTATCGCCACTGCTTGCGGAAGCTGCCGTTGCGGCGAAGCGGGAGCCTGCCGGGTGGCACGGGGAGATCGGGGCGATCGTCGCCGGGACCGCGCCAGGGGAGTTGCGAGATCGGGTCGGCCATGTCGGGGCAGCCTACGCCCGGGGGCGCTACTCGATGGTGGCGATCACGTCGCCGCTCGAGACCGAGGCGCCCTCGGAGACCTTGAGGGCGGTGACCTTGCCCGCCTTGTGGGCGGTGATCTCGTTCTCCATCTTCATCGCCTCGATGACGCAGACGAGGGCGCCCTCCTCGACCTCAGCGCCCTCCTCGACCGCGACCTTGAGGACGGTTCCCTGGAGCGGCGAGGGCAGGTCGTCGCCGGTCGCGCCGCCGCCGCCCGGGCCGCCGGCGCGCTCGCGGCGCTGCGGGCGCTTCGCCCCGGCACCGGCGGCGGCAGCCGCCGGCGCGCCGCCGATCACCTTGACGTCGTAGAGGCGGCCGTCGATCTCGACCTTGTAGTCGCGTGCGACGACATCGTAGCCCTCCGCCTCCTCCGCTTCGCGCCCGGGGGCGGAGGGGTCGCCGGCGGGCTCAGGTTTCAGGCTCTTCAGCCATTGCTTGTCCTCGGTCAGGTCGCGGCAGGTCTCGCCGTTCGCCCACTGCTCGGTGGCGAGGATCGCGGTGTGGAACGGGATCAGGGTCGTCAGCGGCTCGATCTCGTACTCGCCGAGGGCGCGCAGCATCCGCGCGGTCGCCCGCTCGCGGTCGCTGTCCCAGACGATCAGCTTCGCGACCATCGGGTCGTACAACGGCGTCACCTCGCCGCCGGCCTCGAGCCCGGAGTCGATCCGCACGCCGGGCCCGGCGGGCTCGAGGTAATGGTCGATCCTCCCCGGCGCCGGGGCGAAGTTCTTGTGCGCGGCCTCGGCGTTGATCCGGCACTCGATCGAGTGCCCGCGCAGCTCGACCTCGCCCTGGCTCACCGAGAGCTCCTGCCCGGCCGCGATCTTGACCTGCTCGCGGACGATGTCGATCCCCGTGACCATCTCGGTCACGCAATGCTCGACCTGGATGCGGGTGTTCATCTCGAGGAAGAAGTACTCGTCGCCGTGCTGGAGCCCCTCGACCGTGCCGGCGCCGCGATAGTCGACGGCCTCGGCGGCGTCCGTCGCGATCTTGCCGATCCGCTCGCGCATCTCCTCGTCGACCTGCGGCGCGGGCGCCTCCTCGATCAGCTTCTGGTGGCGGCGCTGGATCGAGCAGTCGCGCTCGCCGAGGTGGATCACGTTGCCGTGCGAGTCGGCGAGCACCTGGACCTCGACGTGCCGCGGGTCCTCGAGGTAGCGCTCGAGGTAGACGCGCGAGTCGCCGAAGAACTTCTCGCCCTCGCGGGCGGCGCCGTGGAACGCCTCCTCGAGGTCGTCCTCGGTGATCGCGACGCGGAAGCCCTTGCCGCCACCCCCGCCGGCAGCCTTGCATGCCACCGGGAAGCCGATCTCCTCGGCCTGCTTGGCTGCGGCCTCCACGTTCTCCGCCGGCTCGGTGGCGCCGGGGACGATCGGGACCCCCGCCTTCTGCATGATCTCGCGCGCCTTCGTCTTCGAGCCCATCGCGTCGATCGCGCTGGCCGGCGGGCCGATGAAGACGATGTCCTCCTCGACGCAGGCGCGGGCGAAGTCGGCGTTCTCGGCGAGGAAGCCGTAGCCGGGATGGATCGCCTCGGCGCCGGCCTTCTTGGCCGTGTCGATGATCTTCAGGATGTTGAGGTAGCTCTCCGCTGGGGTGGCCGGGCCGAGCAGGAAGGCCTCGTCGGCCTCGCGGACGTGCGGGGTCTCGCGGTCGGCCTCCGAGTACACGCCGACCGACGGGATCCGCAGCTCCTTCAGCGCCCGCATCACGCGGATCGCGATCTCGCCGCGGTTGGCGACCAGGACCTTCTCGAACATGAGGCGCGGCAGTCTATTCGGCGTCGTCAGGCTGCCCGCAGCTCGGGCTCGGCGCCCGTCCAGATCACCTGGTCGCGGGCGGGGCCGACGCCGACGAGGCGGACCTCGACACCCGAGTGCTCGGCGACCGCGTCCACGTAGTCGCGCGCGGCGGCGGGCAGCTCGGCCAGCGAACGGCAGCCGCTGATGTCCCCCTCGAACCCGGGGAGCTCCTCGTAGACGGCCTCGGCTGTGTGCAGGATCGACTGGTGGTAGGGGAACTCGTCGAAGCGGGCGCCCTCGGGGTGGCGGTAGCTGGTCGCGATCCGCAGCGGGTCGATGCCGGAGAGCACGTCGAGCTTGGTGATGGCCATCGCGGTCATCCCGTTGAGGCGGGCGGCGTAGCGCAACCCGACCGCGTCGAGCCAGCCGCAGCGGCGGGCGCGCCCGGTGGTGGTGCCGAACTCGGCACCGGCCTTGCTGACCTGCTCGGCGATCGTGTCGGGCTCGCCGTCGGCGTCGAGCATCTCGCTCGGGAAGGGGCCGGCGCCGACCCTGGTCGCGTACGCCTTCGCCACGCCCCAGACCTCGCCGATCGACGCCGGGCCGACGCCGGCGCCGACGCAGGCCGCGCCGGCGATCGGGTTCGAGGAGGTGACGAACGGATAGGTGCCGTGGTCGAGGTCCAGCATCGCCGCCTGGGCGCCCTCGAAGAGCACCGTGTCGCCGCGGTCGAGGGCGTCCCAGCAGAGCCGCGCGGTGTCGGCGATGTGGGGCTCGAGGCGGTGGCCGTAGGTGAGGCACTCCTCGGTCATCGCGTGGAGGTCGAGGTCGCGGTCCTTGGCGAACGGCCGCAGGAGCTCGCGCTTCGGCTCCATCGCGGCCATGATCTTCTTGCGCAGGATCTTCGCGTCGAGCAGGTCCTGGACGCGGATCCCGAGCCGCAGGGCCTTGTCCGCGTAACAGGGGCCGATCCCGCGCTTGGTCGTGCCGATCTCGAGCTTGCCGAGCTTCGCCTCGCCCGCGTGGTCGAGCTTCACGTGGTAGGGCATGATCACGTGCGCGTTGGCCGAGAGCTTGAGGCCGTTCATGTCGATCCCGCGGCGCTTCAGTGCCTCGATCTCGTCGGTCAGGACCTTCGGGTCGATCACGACCCCGTTGCCGATCACGCAGAGCTTGCCGCGGTGGAGGATCCCCGAGGGGATCAGGTGGAAGGCGAACTTCTCGCCGTCGCGGACGATCGTGTGGCCGGCGTTGTTGCCGCCCTGGAAGCGCACGACCATGGCCGCCCGCTCGGCGAGCAGGTCGACGACCTTCCCCTTGCCCTCATCGCCCCACTGGGCGCCGACGATCGCGATTCCCGGCATGAGCGGGGGATTCTAGGAGGGCCACCGGGGGCGCTCGGAGCCCGTTAGGACACTCCGCGTGTGCCCGGGGTGGCCAGGGCCGAGCGGGGCGGTGCCGGCGGGTTCCCCGCATGGCAGGGGCATGGGGGGTTCCGACGGTGCCGTATCCGCGAAGTTTCCCGGGCCGCAGCCGGGTGCGCCGGGGGGCGTCCGAGCGGGCTCTAGCCCGTCAGGCGCATGTCGTCGCCGTACATCGGGACCATGAACTCCTGCCCGCACATCTCGACGAGCCGGGAGACCGTACGGGCACCGATCTGCTCCTCGAGCTGCATCTGGTCGAGGTTCGAGGTGACGAGGATCGAGCGCCCCGTCTCGTAGCGCTCGTTGACGACCGAGTAGAGCTGCTCGAGCACCCAGTCGGTCCGCTTCTCGGCGCCGACGTCGTCGAGGTGGAGCAGGTCGACCGACGTGAGGCGCTCGAAGAACTCCAGGTAGCCCTGCTCGCCGGCCTCGGCGTCGTAGGTGCGGCGGATCCGCGAGAGCAGCCGCGGCAACGAGTAGATCGCCGCCGAGAAGCCCGCCTCGAGCGCCGTCTTCGAGACCAGCATCGCGAGCGTCGTCTTGCCGGTTCCGACGTTGCCCATCAGCCAGAGGCCGCGGCCCTCGCCCAGGTGGCGGGGAAGGTCGTCGACGTACTTGCGGACGACGGCGAGCACGGTCTTGTTCATCGCGGTCACCGGGGGGCGGTCGAAGGAGACGCCCCGGTACTTCGCCGGGATCACGGAGTCGATCCCGCGGGCGCGGGCGTGGGCGACCCGGCGCTCGCGGCACCGGCACGAGCGGGCGACGTTGTCCTCGCCGACGACCCAGCCGGTCCCGTCGCAGGTACCGAACGGGCACATCCTGGCGACCTTGCCTCCGGTCCCCATCGGCTCTAGCCGCCGTCCTCGGCCACGTCCATGAGCGGCGGCTCCTCCTCCTCGGAGCGCCGCGCGCCGTGGCGGTCCTCGCGGGCGAGGTTGGAGAAGGAGGCGAACGGCTCCTTGAACGCCAGGCGGACGGTGTCGGTCGGCCCGTGACGGTTCTTGCGGACGATCAGCTCGGCGACGCCGGGATCCTCGGGCTCGTCCTCGTAGTACTCCTCGCGGTAGATGAAGGCGACGATGTCCGCGTCCTGCTCGATGTTCCCCGACTCGCGCAGGTCGGAGAGGATCGGCCGCTTGTCCTTGCCGGTCCGCTGCTCGGGCGCGCGCGAGAGCTGGGAGAGCGCGATCACCGGCACCTCGAGCTCGCGGGCGAGGATCTTCAGCCCGCGGCTCATCTGGCCGACCTGCTCGACCCGGTTGGCCCGCGGGTCGTCGGCCCGCATCAGCTGCAGGTAGTCGATGACGATCAGGGAGAGCCCCTCGCCCTCTCCGGCGCTCTCGGAGGCGTGCAGCCGCCGGGCCTTCGCCCGCAGGTCGAGCATGCCAAGGTCCGAGGAGTCGTCGATCCAGAGCTGGGACTGCTCGAGCTCGTTGCCGGCCCGGAGGACCCGCGCCCAGTCCGCCTTGGCGACCTGGCCCTTGCGCAGCTTGTCGCTCGGCAGCCGCGCCCGGGTCGCGATCATCCGCTGCGCGATCTCCATCTCCGACATCTCGAGCGAGAACATCGCCACCGGCTTCTTCTTCTCGCGGGCGACGTGGTCGGCGACGTTGATGACCCAGCCCGATTTGCCCATTCCGGGGCGTGCGGCGAGCACGATCAGGTTGCCGGGCTGGAAGCCGCCGGTGATCGCGTCGAGGTCGGTGAATCCGGAGGGGGTGCCGGTGACCGAGGCGTCGCCGGCCGCGAGCTTCTCGAGGCGCTCCACCTCGTTCAGGAGGACCTCGTTCAGCTGGCGGAAGTCCCCGGCCTGCTCGCGGTGGGCGGCCTCGAAGAGGAGCCGCTCGGCCTGCTCGGCGAGCTGCTGCGGCTCGCCCTCGTGGGCATGGACTGACTGCTGGATCTGCTGGGCCGCGCCGAGGAGGCGCCGCAGGAGCGCGTTCTGCTTGACGATCCGCGCGTAGTGGCGGGAGTTCCCGGGGGCGGGGACCTGATCGGGGAGGCTCTGGACCTCGGCGCGCCCGCCGGCGGCGTCGAGCTGGCCCTTCTGGGTGAGGAGCTCGGTGACCGTGAGCGCGTCGATCGCCTCGTCGCGCTCGTACAGCGCCTTGATCGCCTCGTAGACGACCCGGTGGCGCTCCCGGTAGAAGTCCTCGCCGGTGAGGCGGACGTCCGCGAAGACGGGGTCGAGCGAGGCCGCCGAGACCATCATCGCGCCGAGCACAGAGCGCTCGGCGTCGAGGTTCTGGGGCGGGACGTGGACGGCTGCGGCGGCGGCTTCCATGGATGACGATCCAAGGTGCCACACGCCCCGGCGGTTCGCGAGCCGCGAACGGGGTATTTGCGCGCTCTTATTACGAAGCGTGCGGCCCCGGTTGCACGTCCACGTCGGTGGAGTGCATCGGCTCGCCGCACTCCGAGCAGACGGGCTCGACGTGGGCGATCTTGCCGCAGGCGTGGTGGCGGTAGAGGACCGGCGGGCCGGCATCGCCCGCGGTCCAGCGGTCTCCCCAGCGCACCATCGCCATCAGGACGTCCATGAACTCCTGCCCCATCTCGGTGAGCGCGTACTCGTCGCGCGGCGGCCGCTCGGAGTAGGGGCGGCGCTCGAGCAGGCCCGCGTCGACGAGGTGCCTGAGCCGCTCCGCGAGCACCTTGCGGGAGATGCCGAGGTCGCGCTGGAGGTCGTCGAAGCGGTTGATCCCGATGTAGACGTCGCGGATCACGAGCGGCGTCCAGGGCTCGCCCGCGACCCCCATGCTGCGCGCGATCGAGCAGTTCATGGTGGTGAAGTCGGTCCTCTGCATGGCTGCGAGTTTACCTTAGTTCCTTGAGGGAACCGAAGCTGGTAGTGTCCGTTCCTCCAGGGAACTAAAGCAGCGACAACCCGACAGGAGGGATCATGGAGCTACCGCAGATCGTGAGCGAGGAGGAGTGGGAGGCGGCCCACGAGGCCCTGCTCGCCAAGGAGAAGGCAGCCACCAGGGAGCGCGATGCGCTCGCCGCCGAGCGCCGGCGCCAGCCGATGACCGAGATCTCCGCCGACTACGAGTTCGACGGGCCCGCGGGCCACATGCGGCTTCCGGAGCTCTTCGAGGGGCGCAGCCAGCTGCTCGTCTACCACTTCTGGCACCCGGCGGACGGCGAGCCGTGTGGCGGCTGCACGATGTTCACCGACCAGATCTGCCCGCTCCCCCACCTGCACGCGCGCGACGTCTCGTTCGCGCTCGTCTCGACCGCGCCGCAACCGAAACTCCAGGCGTACCGGGAGCGGATGGGCTGGGAGGTTCCCTGGTACACGACGGTCGGCAGCGAGTTCCAGGAGAAGCGCGGCACGACCGGGTACTTCAAGCTCGACGTCTACGTCCGCGACGGCGATCGCGTCTTCCTGACTTACGCGACCAGGAGCCGCGGCGTCGAGGCGCTCGGCAGCGTCTGGACCTTCCTCGACCTGACGCCGCTCGGGCGCCAGGAGGAGTGGGAGGACACGCCGCCGGGTCGCCCGCAGGAGCCGCCGTACCAGTGGTGGCGCAGGAAGGACGAGTACGCGGCCGACCCGGAGGGGGCGGCGTCGTGACGCTCGCCCACCTCGCGGCGGTGCCGCTCGAGGAGCTCGCGGGGCTCGTGCCCGCGGCGGGCGCGGCCTGGCTGGCGCTGCGGGCGCGCGTGCGGCGGCCGAAGCGCGGTTAGCGCTGCTCGGCGATGATCGTCTTGACCTTGGCGGTCTCGCCGCCGGAGACCTCGATCTCGACGAGGTAGGTGCCGGTCTCGTGGATCGGCTGGTCGAGGCGGATCTTCTTGCGGTCGACGCGGAGGCCGCGGGCGTCGGCGATCGCCTCGGCGATCTCCTTCGTCGTCACCGAGCCGTAGAGCTTGCCGTCCTCGCCGGCGCGGTGGGTGATCGTCAAGACCGTCTTCGAGAGGAGCGCCGCGGTCTCGGCGGCGCGCTCCTCGGCCTCGCGCTCGGCCTTCTCGGCGGCCTCGCGGCGACGCTGGGCCTCCTCGAGCGCGCCCTTGGTCGCGGGCTGGGCGAGCTTGCGGGGGACCAGGTAGTTGCGCAGGTAGCCGGGCGAGACGTCGACCGCTTCGCCGGCGGCGCCGAGGTTCTCGACCTCCTTCAGCAGGATCGCCTGGGCCATCGCCTAGGTCAACGCTCGCCGACGTAGGGCAGGAGCGCCACCTCGCGCGCCCGCTTGACCGCGACCGCGAGCTGGCGCTGGTGGCGGCGGGAGAGGCCGGTGACGCGGCGGGACCGGATCTTGCCGCGGTCGGAGATGAAGCGCCGCAGCGTGTTCAGATCCTTGTAGTCGATGTTGTCGACGTTGATCCGCGTGTACTTGCGCGGACGGAAGCGGTCGCGCGGGCCGCGGCGTCGCGGGGGCCCGCTGCTCGACCTGTCGGACTGGCTGCCGCCACCCTTGCGGGCCATCTAGGGACGCTCTCTTTCGCTGGTCGCGTGGGTCATCTCGGACCGACGCCGCCGGGATCCCGACGGCGTCAACGGCCCTGATGATAGCCCCCGCTTTCGCGAGGAGCCTGTGGCTGCGGCGGGCTAGAAGGGGATGTCGTCGTCCGAGCCTTGCCCGGCGCTGACCGGCTCCGGCTGGGAGAAGTCGGAGTTGTCGGTCGGGACGTCGGTCTGCGCGGCGAAGCCGCCGCCCTGGCCCTGGCCCTGGCCGCTCCCGTCGCGGGAGCCGAGGAACTGGACGGTGTCGGCGATGATCTCGATGGACTGCCGCTTGCCGCCGTCCTTGGCCTCCCACTCGCGCCAGTCGAGGCGACCCTGGACCGCCACCGGGCGGCCCTTGAACAGGTAGCTGGCGCAGTTCTCGCCCTGCGCGCCCCAGACGGTCACGTCGAAGTAGTTCGGCTTGTCGACCCAGTCGCCGCTGGCGTCCTTGCGGCGCGAGTTGACGGCCACGCGCATGCCGCAGACGGGTGTGCCGCCGGGGGTCTGGCGGAGCTCGGGGTCCCGGGTCAGGTTGCCGGTGATCACGACCGAGTTGATGTTCGAAGCTGCCACTTGGCTCGTTCCTTCCTATCGATGTAAGCGTCGTCGATGATAAGTCGCGGCGCGGCGCGATCTCTCCCCCGGGAGCGGGGCACGGAAGGCGAAGCCGCAAGTAACGCGGTTTTGGGCGCCGGGACTAGCGCTCGGCGGGCTCGGCCTCGGCGGCCGGAGCGGGCTCCGCGGGTGCGTCCTCGGCCGGCTCCTCCGCCGGAGCGGGCTCGGGGGCCGGCTCGGCGGGCTCGACCGGGGTCTCCGGCGAGACCGGGGCCTCGGGCGCGGAGGGAGTCGACTCGGCGGCCGGCGCCTCCTCGCGGGCGGGGCGATCGTCGCGGCGGGGGCCGCGATCGTCGCGCTTGCCGCGGCGCTCGCTGCGGTCCGGGGTGCCGAGCTGGAGGCCCGCGGGGGGCTCGATCAGGGGCGCCCGAGGGTCGACCTTGAACAGGCGGAAGCGGAGGATGCCGTCGGTGATCTTGAGCGTGTGGTCGAGGTCGCCGAGCAGCGGCGCCTCCGCCTCGAAGCGGTAGAAGCGGTAGTCGGCCTCGTTTCGCTGCTCGATCTCGTAGGCGAGCTTGCGCATGCCCCAGCTGTCGCTGTGGCGCAGCGATCCAGCGGTTTCGATCCGCTGCTTCGCGTTGCCCGCGATCTCGTCACGGCGCTCGTCCGGGACCTCCGGATCAAGCATCAGGATCAACTCGTACTCGGCGCTCAAAGCGGCGCTGACTATAGCCGGGGGTGTGCCGAACCCGGGGGGCGGGCGCCGGGCCGCCGGGCTTCATGTGGGCATGCGAGGCAAGCGGCTGAGCCGGGACGCGGCGCTGCGGATCGGGGCGATCGGGCTGGTCGTCGTGGCCGCCGCGCTCGTGCTCCCCGGGCTGCTCTCGACGCCGGACCCGCCGCCGCTCCCGGCCGACGTCGGCCTGGGCGCGACCGGCGCGAGCGGCGCCGATGGCGCGCCGGCGGAGACGCCGGAGCGAAGGCGGTCGCAGCCGAAGCGACGGCGGGCGAAGCCCGAGCTCGGCTCGGGGGAGGCTCGTGGGGAGGCCGCCGAAGGTGGTGGCGATCGGGGGAGTCCCGACCGCGTCGACCGCGACCGCGACGAGCGCGAGCGCGAGCCCGAGCCCGCCCCGCCGCCTCCGCCCCCCGTGCCCGCGACGACTCCCGTCCCGGCCCCGGCGCCCGCGCCGGCCGGCGTCGCCCCGGCCCCGGTCAGCCCGGCGCCCGCTCCCGCCGACGCCCCCGGCGACTTCGGTCCCTAGTACTCCCCGCCGGGGCCGTCGACCTCGAGGTCGCCGGCGCTCTGCGACGGCGCGAGGGACTCGTCGTGGATCCCGCCGCAGCGTCCCGGCTTGTATTGCCCGCCCTTGGTCAGGAAGACCACGGTCGAGGCCTCGTTGTTGGTCTCGTCGAGCTCGTAGATCCCGTTTTTCGGGTCGGCGACGTGGACGTAGGCGTAGCACCCGCTCGCGGGCAGGTGGTCGAGCTCGATCCAGTTCTGGTGGTAGCTCGCCGGGTAGACGTCGGACCACCCGACCGAGGTGCCGAGCGTGACCGCCCGGCGACCCGGATCCCGGTTGCAGCTCGGGAAGACGCGGCGGTTCGGCGAGCCCTTCATCCCCGGGCGGGTGTGCTCGAGGTCGCGCAGGCAGTAGATCTGCTTCGGGCCGATCTCGACGCGCCGGCCGCGCCGGCCCTCGTCGTCGAGCTCCCAGAGCTCGAACCTGGCCGCGTCGCGGAACTTCCAGTAGCGCCCCTGGCCGGGGATGAACTTGAAGGCGAGCCTGGCGCCGGTGGCGTAGGTGAGCCGTCGCCTCTTTTCGGTCGAGATCCGCTGCTTCGCCTCCATCGAGAGGTCTCCATCGCGCTTGCCCTTGAGCTCGGCGGGCCCGTCGCCGACCGAGTCGATCGAGTTGGCGGCGCGCAGGATCGGCACCCCGCCGGCGGTCTTGTCGCGGTCGAGGTCGAACGGGGGCCGCATCCGCAGGTCGGGGCAGAGCAGGCCCTTCGCCTCGCGGGCCTCCTCGTCGAGGCAGTCGTTGGCCGCCGCTGCCGGGACCGGCTCGGCGGCGGTGCCGCCGCCCGGGAGCGCGGCGGCGCCCGCGAGGGAAGCCGCCGCGGCGAGCGCCGCGACGGCCGTCCGCCCGCTTGCGATCACGCCGCGCCGGCCCTCGTCGCCCGCGCCTCCCGCATCGCCGTGATGTCGGCGATCTGGTCGTCGATCCAGTCGCCCGGGTCGCGGCCGTCGACGATCTCGCGGAGGCGGCCGGCGCGCAGCCTGCGCTCCTCGGCGTCCATCGTCAGCGCGCGGTGGATCACGTCGGCCTGCTCCTGGATGTCGAAGGGGTTCACGCTCAGCGTCACCTCGCCGATCTCCTCGTGCGAGCCGGTGTTCTCGGAGAGCATCACGACGCCGTCCCGCTCGTTCACGGCGGGGGCCTCCTTCGCGACCAGGTTCATGCCGTCGAAGATCGAGTTGACGACGAGCAGGTCGTAGTGCTTGTAGCGCGCCACCGCCTCGTAGAAGTTCTCGTAGATGCGCAGGTCGATCGGCATCCAGTCGGTCGTCCCGTGGCGGTGGTTGACGACGGCGACGAGGGCCTCGATCCGCTCCAGGTACTCGGCGTACTCGGCGACGTCCTGCCGGGACGGCTGCAGGTGGGCGATGAAGGTGACGCGCTCGCGAAACTCGGGGTGCTGCTGGAGGAAGACGTCGAAGGCGGTGAACCCGCGCAGGACGTTCTTCGAGAGGTCGGCGCGGTCGACCCGGATGATCAGGAACTCCCGGCGGCGCTTGAGGAGCTCCCGCTCGTAGCCGGCGACCTGATCGGACGCCGCGGCCCGGCGGAGGCGCTCGGCGTCGATCCCGAGCGGATAGGCGCGTACCCAGGTCTCGCCGCCGGGGTGGCGGACCGCGCGGCGGTCCCAGTCGATCTCGAGCTCCATCAGCTCCTCGCAGCAGTGCAGGAAGTTCCGCACGTACGCGGAGGTGTGGAAGCCGATGATGTCGTTGGCCAGCAGGCCCCGGTAGATCTCCTCGCGCCAGTCCTGCGGCAGGATCCGCCAGGAGTCCGGCTGCGACCAGGGGATGTGGACGAACTGGTGCAGGAACGCGTCGGGGCGGGCCTCGCGGATGATCGCCGGGCAGGTGTAGAGCTGGTAGTCGTGGATCATCACGAGCGGCTCCCGCTCGCCCTCGACCTGGCGGACGACGGCCTGGGCGATGTCGTCGTTCACGGTCTTGTAGCCGTGCTCCCAGGCCTCGATCTCCTCGACGCGGATGTCGGGGGCGTTCGAGAGGTCCCAGAGGTAATGCTGGATGAACCAGAGGATCGGGTTCGCGATCGTGTTGTAGAAGCGGTCGTAGGCATCCGGGTCGGACTCGACCATCAGCACCTGGTAGTCGATGCCGCCCAGGGCGACGTCGACCGGGCCGTCGGCCTCGCGCGCGACCGCGACATCCTCGTCGGTCATCGCCGAGGCGACCCAGAGGGCCCGGCGGTGTGAAACCAGGCCGGAGAGCGCGGTGACGAGGCCACCGCCACCGCGATCGACCACGCGCTCCCCGCCCTCGTCGCGCTCGAACTGCGCCGGGCCGCGGTTGGAGACGATGATGAGCGGCTGCTCGTCCGGCATCTGCGGCCAGAGTACCCGCCGGAGCTAGATGTCGAGCTCCCCGAAAAGCTGCAGCCAATCGCGCAGGAGCCGCGGGCTCAGGAAGTTCTTGCGCGCGTGCTCCTTGCCCGTCTTGCCGAGCCGGCGTCCGAGCTCGGGGTCGCCCAGGATCTCGAGCGAGCGGTTCGCGGTCTCCTCGGACGAGGAGACGAGGAATCCGGACTCGCCGTCCGTCACCTGCAGCGGGATCCCGCCGACGTCGCCGCCGATCGTCGGGCGCCCTTTCCAGAGCGCCTCGGTCACGGTCAGGCCGAAGCCCTCGCGAATCGACTTCTGGATCAGCACATCCGACTGCGACTGGAAGGCGTTCACCTCGATCGCGCCGACGTTGTTCAGGTTGTTGAGGATCTTGATGTCCGGGTCCTCGCCGGCGTGCTCGAAGGTCTTGTGGAAGAACTCCCAGCCCTCGGGGTCGTCGGTGGCCATCGAGCCGACGAGCGCGAGCTGCACCTCGGGGACCTTCTCGGTGACCATCCGGTAGGCGTCGATCACCCCAATCGGGTCCTTCCAGGGGTCGAAGCGCGAGACCTGGGTGAGGAGCGGCCGCTCGACGTCGATCCCGAACTGCTCGCAGACGAACGAGGCGTCGTCGGGCGAGAGCGCCATGTTCTTCGGCGAGAGCGGGTCGATCGCCGGCGGGATCAGGTTGATCGACCCGTTGGCGCTCTCGGCGAGACCGTCGGGCACGTACTTCTGGAGGTGCCATACCGAGGCGTCGTACTCCTCGACGAGCGGCTTGATCAGCCCGAGCGTGGTCTCGTTGGGCGTCGAGAGGTCGATGTGGCAGCGCCAGACCCACTTCTTCGCGGCCTCCGGGAGGTTGTGGCGCAGGCCGACCGGCTGGGGGTCGTGGACGATGATCACGTCCCAGGCGTCCTCCGTCAGGCTCTGGGCGTTCATCCAGTTGTAGCGCTCGAACAGCTCCCACTGCTCGGGGGAGATCGCCTCGGGATCGCCCTGGAGGGAGTTGTGCATGAGCTTGGTGACGTTGAAGAACTCCTCGCGCCCGAGGATCACGTTCCAGTGCGCGTCGAGGCCGACGTCGCGCATCAGCGGCACGATCGTGTAGAGGATCTCCGAGACCCCGCCGCCGAACGCGGTCGCGCTCACGTGCAGCACCCGCTTGCCCTCCAGCGCGCCGGCGAGGTCGCGGATCGACTCGACCAGCTCGCGCCCCACCAGGTGGGTGTAGTCGGCGAGCGACTTCTGTCCGAGTGGGACTTCCTGAAGCATGGGACCGCGGAAACCTAACGGTGGTCAGCCAGCAAACGCTCCACCCCTAGCTCGAGCCGTTCGCAGATCACCCCGTGGAGCTCCTGGTTCGACGCGGTCACGCACGAGATCTGGAACTCGGCGCCGGACCCGAGGAGCCGCCGGGGGCCCAGCGGGGCGCCGTAGGCGTCGGTCACGACCGCCCCCGCCTCCCGGCAGATCAGCGCGACCGCGGCCAGGTCGTAGGGGGAGTTGTTGAGGACGGCGCCGTCGCCGAGCTCCTCGAACGCGGCGCGCATCCCGGGCACGTCGGCGACGATCCGCGGGCCGGGCTCGATGTAGGCGTCGAGCTGGCCGGTGACGACGCGGGTCATGTCGTAGGTCGCCGAGCCGAGGTCGAAGGTGCCGCCGCCGACCGAGGAGGCGTCGACGATCTCGGCGAGCACCTCGGCGATCACGCGCACCGGGCGGCCGCGCAGCCCGTAGGCCCAGAACATGCGCGCGAGATCCGCGTTCGAGGAGAGCCGCGGCGCGGGCACCATCCCCCCGCCGCGCTCCGCGACGAACTCGGCGCCGCTCTTGATCTCGATCACGCAGCCAACCTCGACGTCGGCGATCGTCGGCTCGCCGTCGAGGCGGGCCGCCGCCACGGACACGCAGGCGGCCTCGAAGCCCGCCATCGCCGGGCGCGTGCCGTCGATCGGGTCGACGACGAGCACCCATTCGGGCTCGCCCGCCGGGGTGACCATGCCGCGGTCCTCCGAGTAGAAGGCGACGCCCGGGGCCTCGCGGGCGAGGTGCTCCTCCATGAACGACTCCGCCATCTCGTCGATCGCGAAGGTGACGTCGCCGCCCTCCCCGGTCGCGGCGTGCTCGCGGCCGGCATGGCTGCCCAGCTCCGGGAGGACCCGCTCGCGCAGGGCGCGCGCGAGCTCGACGACGGTCGCGCGCATCGCGACGCGCTCAGCCGTTGTCGACGGCGTCGGGCCGTTCCTCGAGCTCGACGTCGATCTCCTCGGTGTCCCCGTCGGAGTGGATGACGTCGAGGGTGATCTCGTCGCCCGGCTGCTTCGAGGAGATCAGCCGCGGCAGGTCGGCCTCGTCGACCAGCTTCTCGCCGTCGATCGCGACGATCACGTCGCCGCCCACGTCGATCCGCTGGCCCTGGAAGCGGATCCGGTCGTTGCCGCCCTCGAGCCCGGCGTCCGCGGCGGGGCTGCCGGGGACCACCTCGGCCAGCAGGGAGCCGGTGTCGGCTTCGATGCCGAGCTCCTCGGCGAGCTGCGGGTAGAGCGGCTGCGCCGAGACGCCGATGTAGGCGTAGTCGGGCTCGCCGTCCTCGCGGAGCCCGTCGAGCGACTGCTGGACGAGCTTCGACGGCACCGCGAAGCCGACGCCCTCGTTGCCGCCCGACCGGGTGTTGATCTGCTGGTTCACGCCGATCACCTCGCCGTCCGCGTTCAGCAGCGGCCCGCCGGAGTTGCCCGGGTTGATGGAGGCGTCGGTCTGGATCGCGCCGTCGATCTGGAACTCGGTGAGCGACTCGATCGAGCGCTCGTCGGCCGAGACGATCCCGACCGATAGCGAGTTGCGCTGGCCGAACGGGCTGCCGATCGCCGCGACGGGCTCGCCGACCTCCATCGCATCCGAGTCGCCGAACTCGAGCGGCTGGAGGTCGAGGCCCTCGGGGTCGACCTTCAAGAGGGCGACATCGGCGAACGGGTCGAAGCCGACGATCTCGGCGGGGACGTTGTTGCGGTCCGGGAACTGGACGTAGACCTCCTTCGCCGGATGGAGGTCCTGCGGCTGGCCCGCCGCCTGCGCGTCGGTGACGACGTGCGCGTTGGTGATCACCTCGCCGTCGCCGGAGACGACGAAGCCCGTGCCCTGGCCGGCCGCCTGGCCGCCACCGCCGCCGCCGAAGATGCCACCGAGGTCCTCACCGTCGAAGATCGAGGTCACGGTGACGACGCCCGGGGCGGTCTCGTCGAAGATCGCCTGCGGGTCGAAGGAGCCGTTCGAGGACCCGACGATCACCTGCTCGCGGCCACCGGCCGAGGTGGTCGTCGTCGTGGTCGTCGAAGCGGTGTCGCCGTCGTCGTCGGAGCCGCAGGCGGCGATCGCGAACGCGCCGGCGAGCACCGCGAGCGCGGTCGCCGCGATGCGCGCGCCGCGGCGCGCGCGGGCCGGTGCGGGGCAGCTCACGCCCAGGCTCCCGACCCCGTCGCCGCCGCGGAGGCGGCCGGGAGGGAGAGCCTGAAGGCGGTGCCCCGCCGGCTCTCCACGAGCGCGAGGCTGCCGTTCATGCGCACGGCGAGCTCGCGGGCGATCGCGAGGCCGAGGCCGGTGCCGCCGACCGAGTCGCCCGTGTAGAAGCGGTCGAAGACCCTCGACTCGGCGCCCGGGTCGATGCCCGGGCCGTCGTCGTGGACGACGACGTCGGCTGTCCCTCGCTGGCTGATCTGGGTGGTCACGGTGACTGGAGTGCCCTGCGGGGTGTGTGCGAGGGCGTTGTCGATCAGGATACGCAGGATCTGCCCGATCCTGTCCGGGTCGCCGCGCGCGATCGGCCCGCCGGGGGGCTCGACCGTGACCGCGGAGCCGTCGCGCTCGGCGACCGGCCGGAACTCCTCGGCCACCTGCGTCGCCAGCCGGCCGAGGTCGACCGGGGTCTCGCGCAGCTCGAGCGCGCCCGCGTCGAGCTTGGAGAGCTCGAGCAGGTCGGTGGCGAGCTTGCCGAGACGGTCGACCTGCTCGCGCATGTTGCGCACGAACTCGCGGCGGGCGTTCGGGTCGGGGTCCTCGGTCTCGAGCAGCTCGACGAAGCCGCCGAGCGAGAAGATCGGGGTGCGGAGCTCGTGCGAGGCGTTGGCGATGAACTCCTTGCGGGCCGAGTCGAGGCGGGCGAGCCGCTGCTGCATCTCGTCGAAGGTCCGGGCGAGCTGGCCGACCTCGTCGCGCGAGTCGACCGGGATCGGGACGCTGAAGTTGCCCTCGGCGACCTGCTCGGCGGCGTCCTCGAGCCGGCGCAGCCGGCGCGAGTGGGCGCCGGCCGCGAAGTAGCCGATCAGGGTCGCGGCGGCGATCGCGATCGCGCCCGCGATCAGGATCTGGCGCCGGATCAGGTCGACGTTGTCGTCGACGTCGCCGAGCGGGCTGGAGAGCACCGCGACCCAGCGGGGGTCGCCGCCGGCGCTCAGGGCGACGGCCGACTCGCCGACCCGCTCGCCGCCGATCCGCTCGACCCCGGAGGCGACGCGCCCGCCCGTCGCGGCCGTCACCGCGGGCAGGTAGCTCGGTAGGACGGCGGTGCGCTCGAGCTCGGAGTCGGCAATGACGAACTCGGGCTCGGG
>DASUSH010000077.1:0-42278 GCA_036375215.1 Solirubrobacterales bacterium | reverse complement strand
ATGAGCGCGGCGTCGGCCGGGGTGGCGATGCCGCCGGCGCAGAAGAGCGGCACGGGAAGGCGGCCGGCGGCTGCGACCTCGCGGACGACGTCGACGGGCGAGCGGAGCTCCTTCGCGGTCGCGGCGAGCTCCTCGGGGCCGCGCACGCCGAGCGTGCGGATGCCGGTGGTGATCTCGCGCATATGGCGGACGGCCTCGACGATGTTGCCGGTGCCGGCCTCCCCCTTGGAGCGGATCATCGCGGCGCCCTCGCCGACGCGGCGAAGCGCCTCGCCGAGGTTGGTCGCCCCGCAGACGAAGGGGATCTCGAAGCCGTGCTTTTCGATGTGGTTGTGCTCGTCGGCCGGCGTCAGGACCTCGGACTCGTCGATGAAGTCGACCTCGAGCGACTGCAGGACCTGGGCCTCGGCGAAGTGGCCGATCCGCGCCTTGGCCATCACCGGGATCGTGACGGCCTCCTGGATCTCCTTGATGACCCGCGGGCTCGCCATCCGGGCGACGCCGCCCTCGGCGCGGATGTCGGCGGGGACGCGCTCGAGCGCCATGACCGCGCAGGCGCCGGAGTCCTCGGCGATCCGCGCCTGCTCGGCCGTGGTGACGTCCATGATCACCCCGCCCTTGAGCATCTCGGCGAGGCCGGTCTTCACCCTGAATGTGGCGCGCTCGGCCATCGCAGCGAAGGATACGAGACGCCGAGACGCGCTCGGTTGCGCGGATCCGCGCTCCGGATGAGAAACGGGCCCCGAAATCGGGGCCCGTTCTCGTTCCGGCGGGTTTGGACCAGTGCCAGGAAGAAGTTTCGCTACTTCAGCTTGAAGGCCCGGATCCGGTCCTTGTAGGCGGCCTTGTCGCGGGAGTAGACCCCGTAGGCGAGCGCCTGGACCACCGACATCAACGCGGTGTTCGAGCGCGTGTACGAGGGGCCGTTCGACGAGAAGTAGAGCTGGTAGTCGGCGTGCTCCCCGACCTCCGAAAGGGTCGCGTCGGAGATCGCAAGGGTCGGCGAGCGCCGGTGCCGGGCGAGCTTCAGGGCACGGATGATCAGCGGGTGTGCGCGGCCGGCCGAGAAGGCGACGACGAGGGTGTCCTCGTCGACGCGGGCGAGGCGGTTGATCGACTCCTGGCGCGGGGTCGCGACCACCTCGGCACGCAGATCGAGGAGCGCCAGCAGGTGCCGCAGGTAGCTCGCGAAGAACGCCATCTGGTCCACCCCGACGATCACGACGCGCTTCGCGTTGGCGAGCGCCGAGACGCAGGCCTCGACCTGCTCGCGGGTCAGCGTCCGCGCCGTGTCCTCGACGTTGGCATGGTCGGCGGCGAGCGCGGCCTCGAACTCCGAGTGGTCGAAGTCGAAGAGCTGCCCGCCGCCGTTGCCGTTCTCGCCGGCGTCGCGGTTGCGGTACTCCTCGATCGCCGACTGCTGAAGCTCGGGATAGCCCTCGAAGCCGAGCGCCTGCGAGAAGCGGACGACGGTCGAGGACGAGGTGTTGGCGCGGCGCGCCAGCTCCTCGGCGGTCTGGAAGGCGGCCTCGTCGAGGTGGTCGACGATGTAGCGGGCGACGTCCTTCTGCGAGCGGGAGAATTCGTCGAGCCGCTCGGAGATATAGGTGGAGAGCGACTTTCCGGCGCGCCCGTTCCGGGCGTGCGTCTTGGTTGCGGTCTTGCTCATGGCCGGGGAATTCGCCCCGCCACATGGCTTTCCTTCTCAGGCGACCTCCGGCGCGTCGATGTGGTTGGATCGGTTCATGGACATAGAGGACGCGCTCCGGCTCTCCAACCGCACGATGATCGCCTTCGACCTCGCCCTGGGCACGGCGGCGCTCGCGGCGCCCGCCGCGACCCTGCGGGTCCTCGGCCACGAGGAGCCCGGGCCCGACGCCCGCCACCTCTTCCGCCGCTGCGGCCCGATCTGGCTGACCTTCGCTGCGGCCCATGCCGTCGCCGACCGCCGCGGCGAGCCCAGGGACTGGTGGGCGCTGGCGTGGCTGCGCGGCACCGAGATCGCCACCGACGTCGTCTGGTCGGCCTCGCCGGCGGTCTCCCGGCCGGGCGCCAAGGCCGGGCTCTGGTTCGCCGGCGCCTACAACCTCGCGGTCACCCTCGGCTTCGGCTGGCTCGCCCGCCGCGAAGCCGAGTCCCGGTCGCGGCGGCGGCTCGGGCGCCTGGCCTCGCGCCGGGGGTAGGCGGGCGGGCGGCCCTAGGCCCGGGGGCGCAGCCGGACAGGCAGCGTCTTCAGCTGGTTGACGAAGGCGGACTCGACGAATGCCGGCTCCCCGTCCAACTCCATCTCGGGGTATCGGGCAAGGGTCTCCTCGAAGAGGATCCGTAGCTCGAGCCTTGCCAGGGCGGCGCCGAGGCAGAAGTGACGGCCGCCCGCTCCGAACGCCTGGTGTTCGGGGTTGCGGGTGACCTCGAATGTGTCGGGGTCCTCGTAACGAGTCTCGTCGCGGTTGGAGGACACGTACCACATGACGACCTTGTCGCCCTCGCGGATCTCCTGGCCGCCGAGGACGGTGTCCTTCGTCGCCGTCCGGCGGAAGTGGGCGAACGCGGGGAACATCCGCAGCGACTCCTCGACGGCCGGCGCGACCAGCGATGGGTCGTCGAGCACCTTCCGCCGCTGCTCGGGGTTCTCGAGCAGCGCCCGCATCCCGCTGGCGTAGGTCGCCTTCGTCGAGTCGTTGCCGGCGGCCATCAGCAGGAAGAAGCCCATGACGATCTCGTGCTCCTCGAGCATCTCGCCGTCGATCTCGGCGTGGACGAGGACGCTGGTCAGGTCGTCGGTCGGCTTGCGACGGCGCTCGGCGATCAGGTGGCTGCAGCGCTCGAACAGCTCGGGGATGTCGCGCTCCATGATCGCGTCGGTTCCCTCCGGGTTCAGGTCGGGGTCGCTCGCGCCGAGCATCGAGTTCATGAGGCGCGCCCAGACGATGTCGTCCTGGGGCGGGATCCCCATGAAGCTGCCGATCACCCGCGAGACCACCGGCTGGGCGACGTCGGCGACGAGATCGCAGGTCTCGCGCCCCTCGAGGCCGTCGAGGACGCCGACCGCGATCTCGCGGATCGCGTCCTCGTGCTCGGCGATCCGCTTCGGCGTGAACCCGCGCTGGAAGAGCATCTTGAGGCGATCGTGCTTCGGCGGGTCCATGCCGATGAACATCGAGCGGATCAGCTCCACCGGGATCACGGAGTCGGTCACCGCCGTGATCCCGCCCCGCTCGGACGAGTAGGTCCGCCAGTCCCTGCTGACCGTGTGGACGTCGTCCGCGGTCGTGACCGACCAGAAGCCGTCCTCCTCGGGGAACTCGGAGATCTCCTCGGTGCGGTGCACCGGGCACTCGGCGCGCATCCGCTTGAAGAGCTCGTGCGGGGGGCCGTCCGGCCAGTTGTCGCGCTCGGTGAGGTTGATCTCCTCGATCGGGACCCGGTCAGACGTGGCCATGTCGCCATTCTCCCTTCTCGTAGTTGTCGAGGCCCCCGAACATCTCGCCGGTCTCGAGCGCCGCCATCCCGTGGCCGTACTCGCCGGCGAGCGCCTCGGCCACGGGTAGCGACCACTGCTCGTAGGAGGAGCGGCGGTCGCTGCGCAGCGCCGCCTGCGGACGGGCGGCGATCTCCCGGGCGAGCGCGGTCGCTGCGGCGAGCGCCTCGCCCCGGCGGACGAGGCGGTTGGCGAGCCCCATCGCTAGCGCCTCCTCGCCGCTCACGCCACGGCCGGTGAGGATCAGGTCGAGGGCGTGGCTGTGTCCGATCAGGCGGGCGAGGCGGATCGTGCCGCCGTCCATCAGCGGGATCCCCCACCGCCGGCAGTAGACGCCGAACACCGCGTCCTCGGCGGCGATCCGGAGGTCGCACCAGGCGGCGAGCTCGAGGCCGCCGGCGACCGCGTGCCCCTCGACCGCCGCGATCACGGGCTTGCCGGTGAGCATCCGCGTCGGGCCGACGGGGCCGTCGCCGTCGGGCTCGACCCGGGTCACGCGCTCGGGGTCGCGCATCGCCTTCAGGTCGGCGCCGGCGCAGAAGGTGTGGTTGGCCCCGGCGAGCACGGCGACGGCGGCGCCTTCGTCCGCGTCGAACCTGCGGAAGGCGCCGGCCAGCGCCTCGGCGGTCGGGCGATCGACCGCGTTCGCGACCTCGGGCCGGTCGAGCGTGATCACCGCGACCGCGTCCGCGACCTCGTAGCGAACGGCCTCGCGGCTGCCGGTGAGCTCCGCGCTCATACCGAAGATTTGTAACATACCGCCGGTATGGCGGTCGCCTCCACCCCAGCCTCGCGCCGCCAGGAGCACGCGCTCGACACCCGCGAGTCGCTGGTCGCCGCCGCGCGGGCGCTGTTCGCCGAGCGCGGGTACGCTGCCACGCCGATCGAGGAGATCGCGCGCTCGGCCCGGGTCACCAAGGGCGCCCTCTACCACCACTTCGCCGACAAGCGCGAGCTCTTCAAGGCCGCCTGCCGCTCGGTGCAGCTCGACTGGGTCGACCGGATCCGCGCCGCGGTCGCCGACGAGCCCGACGCCGGGCGGCGGCTGCAGCTGGGCCTCGACGCGTTCCTCGAGTCCTGCCTGGATCCGGAGACGCAGCGGATCGTGATGCTCGACGGCCCGGCTGTGCTCGGCCCCGACGAGCTCCACGCCGTCGACGAGCGCCACGGCCTGACGATGATCGAGGAGACTCTCGCCGACGCGATGGGCTCCGGGGACCTCGATCGCGCCCCGATCGAGCCCCTCTCGCACATCCTCCTCGGCGCCCTCAACGCGGCCTCGATCGTGATCGCCCGCGCGCCCGACCCGGCCGCCGCCCGCGCCGAGGTCGGCGAGGCGCTCGAGCGCCTCGTCGCCGGCCTGCGCCCGCGCGGCTAGCGGAACGGCCTCGAGCCGCCAGTGCTATCCACCCAGGGGCGGATACGAGATGAGGAGGCGCGCATGCCCGAACCCGAGCGGTTGCGGCTCGCCCGCGCGAGCTATTTGGCCTACGAGAGTGACGAGGTCCTCGTCACCTACGAGAGCGAGAAGACGGACGGCAGCCGCTTCCGCAACACCGAGGTCCTCACGTTCGCGGGCGAGAAGCTGGTGCGCGCCGAGGTCTACTTCGGCTGGGACCTGTAGCCCGCGGGCGCTCCGAGCAGCGCCCGGCGCCGCCGACGCTCACCCGCCGGCGTGCCGTCGCGCCAGGCGGTCGAGGGCGTCGGCGAGGCCGTCCGGGTCCTCGACCATCGGGAAATGGCCGCCGGGGATCTCGATCGGCTCGACGCCGAGCAGCTCGCGCGCCATGAACCGCTCCCAGTCGGGCTCGAAGAACTCATCCTCGCTGGTGTAGACGAGCGCGGTCGCGACGTCGGGGTGCCCGTCCAGCGGGAACTCGCCGGCGGGCGGAGCGGTCGGGCGCAGGCGATCCGCCAGGTCCTCGGCGGTCTCGCGGGGGAGCCGCGGGTACATCGCCTCGATCGCCGCCTCGCGCTCCCAGGCGTTCGACCCGTCCGCCCGGCGCGGCGGGAACGGGAAGCCGGGCCGGAAGACGTCGGGCGCGCCCGGCGGGGAGTCGAACGGGGTCAGCCTCGGACACAGGTAGACGAGCAGCGGGTCCTCGAGCTCCGCCGCCACGAGCGCCCCGTACCCCGACGACGCCGAGTGGACGACGATCACCACGGGCTCGCCGGCGCCCTCGACCGCCCGCAGGGCCGGCTCGGCGCGCTCGGTCCAGGTCGTCCCCGGATCGTCGATCGGCAGATCGGGCGCGACGGCCTCGTGGCCGCGCGCCCGGAGCGCGCCGGCCAGCGGCGACCACGACGAGCCGTCGTGCCAGTAGCCGTGGATCAGGCAGAACGTCGCGATGGCCCTATCCAATCGCGCCCGGACCGGGCGGTCCAGTGTCGAGCGATGGGCCAGGGAGGATTCGAACCTCCGACCGACGGATCTTGTGTGCGCGGCGTCAGCGAACCGAATGGCCGATGAACTCGGCGTCTGCGTGCGGATTGCCCGGGCAACCCCGCACGCGGAGATCACCGCGCCCGGAGATCTTCCCTGCCTCGCCGTCACGACTCCTCGCGATCCGGAACCGCGTCTTGGAGACCTCGGCGCCCGATCTCCCCGTTCGGACAGCTCACCCGCTGCCGCTCTGTGCCCCTGTAGCGGCCGGTGTCCGTACGGCGGAGGAGAGAGGCGGCGGAGCCGTGACCTCCAGGCAACCGGCGGTGGAGGCGGACGCGTTCGCACACCCGGAGTCGCAGAGCGGCTCGAAGCGCCAAACCCTCTTGTGCGTGCTCCCCGGCCTTTGAATGTTGCTGCGCACCACCGTCACCCGGATGTCGAAGGGGCCGGCAAGGGCCGCGTCCACGGCTGCGAAGGACGTTGCCGGCGCTCCGGAGCGCGTGTCTGGGCATCGTGGTGCCGCGCCGTGGAGCGGCATTGTTAGCGTGCGGACGATGCCCAGGGAGGCTTTCCAGGCGCCGGATCGCGTCCGCGCCGCAGAGGTCGTCGCCACGCTCTGCCTCGCAACGGACCTCGGGATGGGGTTCCCGTTCGAGCACGGCCTGCAGACGACCCTGATCGCGTCGCGCCTCGCCCAGCGACTGGGGGTCGACCGCGAGACGGAGGCAGGCGCATACTACGTCTCGTTCCTGGCGCACGCGGGCTGCACCACCGACGCCCATGTGAGCGCCGACGTCTTCGGCAGCCCCCTGGTCGAGAACCTGCACCCGGTGATCTTCGGGTCCCAGCGCGAGATCTTCGGCGGAATCCTGCGGGCGCTGCCCGACGCCGACCGTTCGGGTCCGGTCCGGGCGATCCAGGCCGTGCGCCGCTTGCCGCGCGCTGCGCGCGAGCAGCGCCCGCACTTCACGGCGATGTGCGAGGTGATCCAGAGACTGGGCTCGGGGTTCGGGTTACCCCGAGATGTGATCGACCCGCTCGCGCACCTCGTCGAGCGCTGGGACGGCAAGGGGGTGCTGCGCCGATCGAAGGGCGACGAGATGCCGCTCCCGGTGCGGATCACGATCGTCGCGGTGGACGCCGCTTTCCAGCGCATGCTTTCGGGCCCGGAGGTCGCCGCTCATACGGTGCGCGAGCGCGGCGGCGGTGCGTTCGACCCGGAGATCGCTGACTGCCTCGCCGACCACGCCGACGAGATCCTTGCGCCCGAGGAGGGGTCCGTCTGGGACGAGGTCCTCGAGCGCGAGCCCGGCTCTCCCCTCATACTCGAAGGCGAGGCGCTCGACCGGGCCCTGGTAGCGATGGCGGGCTTCACCGACCTCGTCTCACCGTACCTGACGGGACACTCGACCGGGGTTGCCGAGCTCGCCGCCGGGGCGGCCGAGCGCTGCCGCGTTGATCCCGAGCAGGTGATCGCGGTGCGCCGCGCAGGTCTCGTCCACGATCTCGGGCGGGTTGCCGTCCATCCGCGGATCTGGGGGAAGCCCGGACCATTGACCCCCGACGAGTGGGAGGAGGTCCGCCTCCACCCGTACCAGACCGAGCGCTGCCTCTCGCGCTCGGACTTCTTCTCCGCGCTCGCTCCCGTCGCCGCAACGCACCACGAGCGGCTCGACGCGAGCGGCTACCACCGCGCCGCGTCGGGGGCGGAGCTCGGCCTGGCGGCCCGGGTGCTCGCGGCGGCAGATGCCTACCACGCGATGGGCGAGCCGCGGTCCCACCGCGAGGCGCTCTCACCAGAAGCTGCGGCGGAGGAGCTCGGCCGGGACGCGCGCGAAGGCAAGCTCGATGCCGACGCAGTGACCGCGGTGATCGAGGCCGCGGGCCATGGGGCGCCGAAGCTCGAGCGGCCGGCAGGGCTTACCGAGCGCGAGGCCCAGGTTGTCGGGATGCTTGCCCGCGGCCTGATGACGAAGCAGGTCGCCAACGAGCTCGGGATCTCGGCCAAGACGGCCGACACCCACGTGCAAAACGCGTACCGCAAGCTCGGCGTCTCGACCCGCGCCGGGGCGACCCTGTTCGCGATCGAGCACGGCCTGATCGCTTGGGCCGACCTTCCGCGCTCGGGCATCGCGCCTGGCTAAGCACGAGTCAGGAGAACTCCCGATTGCCGGGCGAGCGGTCCGGTCGTAGCGTCCTCCTCGTCTCGACAACCCGCCGAGTGAACCGGAAGCGAAGGAGGACACGATGGCCAAGCCTGCCGGCATGCAGACGGTTGCGGGCATCCGCATCCCCGACAGCGCGCTCGCTCGCGATGCCCAGGCATTCGCGTGGGAGCACAGTCCCGCTTTCCTCCAGCGCCACTGCGAACGAAGCTATGTCTTCGGTGCCCTCGCCACCTCGGCCGCGGGACTCGAGGCGCAAGAGGAGCTGGCCTATATCGCCGCGGTCCTCCACGACCTCGGGCTGACCGAGCGCTACGGTGGTGAGCGGCGCTTCGAAGTCGACGGAGCCGAGGCCGCGCGTGACTGGGCGACGGCGAACGGGCTCTCACTCGATGAGACGCAGGTGGTTTGGGATGCCATCGCGCTTCACACCTCGCTCGGCATCGCCGATGTGCGGTCCCCCGAGTGCGCGCTCATCCACTGGGGCACCGGCGTTGACGTGGCTGGACTCTTCCTCGACCGGCTCGACCCGGCCGCTGTCCACGAGGTATTCGCCGCATTCCCCCGCGACGGGTTTGTCGACGGGATCAGCGAGTTGGCCGAGGCGGCCGCTCGCCGTGCGCCCGCCGCCTACGCGATGACCTGGCTCGCCGCGACGGCGAATCGCTGTTGCGGCGGCGGGCTCCCGAGCTCCGAGGACATGTTGGGGCAGGATCCCTTCGGCGACGCCTGACGCCCGGCCGCGGTCACCGACGTCCTCAGAGTCGCCCGTTGCTCCCTGCCCATGATCTCGTCGCGCTGGCGCTGCCAAGCGGCCTCCAGCTCTTCGTCGCTGTATCCGTCGAAGGTCGTCGGGCCGATCTGCAGGACGAGCTCGACCCGGCCCTCCTCCTCGGCGTTACGCGGACCGGGGTGGCGGAGGCGAGTCACGCCGCGCCCCTCCATCGTGCCCTTGCCGCCCTCTCGGCACGCAGGACGGTCGTCGACGCGCCCCCGGGAAGGTCGATCCCGGCGAGCAGCCGCCCGAGCGCCATCCGGCCCTGCCGGACCTCTCTCACGGATGGATTGACGAGGCCGTCGACCACGTGCCCGCGGGCGGAGATGTCGGCTTCGAGCGCGGCGATGTCGTGGGCCTGTCTCGCCGCGGCGGCGAGCAGCGCCTCCTCGCGTGGGTCGAGCTCGACGTGCCCGGGCAAGTCGTCGCGGATCACCTTCTCCAGCGCGGCTCCGGCGCTCTGCAGCCGCTCCGTCATCTGGCTACCTCAAGCATCTGTTTTCCCTGCGGCGAGCCAGTCGGCGGTATGCCGAGATTGCGCTCAGGCGTTTGCGACCCTCCCCCGCTTTGCGGATACTGCGCGGGCGATGTCGGAGGAGAACGTCGAAACTGTGCGCCGAGCCTACGAGGCCTTCAATCGGGGCGACATCGATGGGACGCTCGCCGTCCTCGCCTCTGACTTCGAGTACACCCCAAGCGGTGCGATTCCCGGTGTTACCGAGACCCACCGGGGGCCCGAGGGTTTCAAGCTGTTCGTGGGTTGGCTCCTGGACCAGTTCGACGATGTCCGATTCGAGATCAACGAGGTGATCGGGCACGACGACGATCAGGTGGTGTTTCGCCACACGAACCGGGGGCGCGGGAAGCTGAGCGGCGCCGAGACCAGCTGGGATGTCTGGCAGGTCGTGAGGTTTCGAGACGGCAAGGCGGTTCACGCCCACGCGTTCACGACCAAGGAAGAGGCCCTCGAAGCCGCCGGGCTGCGGGAATAGGCGATGTCGCAGGAGAACGTTGACATTGCGCGCGAGGCGGTCGAGGCCATGAACCGACGCGATACGGACGCCTTCGTCGCCCGCCTTCATCCGGGCGTCGTGTGGGAGGAGACCGTCGATGCGTTTTCGGGCCTCAAGGGGAACTATCGGGGGCCACGGGAGGTGCGTAGGTGGGCCGAGCAAGCGGTGGTCGAGCTCTGGTCGGAACTCAAAATGGAGATCGAGGAGATCACCGAGATGAGCGATGGCGGAGTCCTCCTCGGGACACGGATCTCGGCACGAGGCACGGCCAGCGGCGTCGACACCGAGACTCACGCCTGGCAAATCTTCTGGTTCGCGGATGAGCGGATTTCCAGGCGTCAAGGTCCGTTTTGGGCTAGGGACGAAGCCCTCGAAGCCGCCGGGCTGTCGGAGTAGCCCTGCCCTCAGCATTCGAAGGTCGCGACCTGGATTGGCTGCATCGACTTGGTGCTCAGGACTCGGGCGTCTGCGTTCGCCGGCACCCCGGTCAGCGTGATCTCGAAGAGGTCGATGGCGAGCAGCTCCTTGACGCCATCGGAGCGGTCGAGGTCGTCGGTGACGAGGTAGCCGAAGGAAAGGCCGACGCGGTTCTTCTTAACCGAGCGCCACGCCTCGCGGGCGAGCTGCGTAGCCCGCAGGCACTTCGGGCGCCACGGGACGCACCGACCCACGCGGCCACACCGGGATGCGGACGGTTTTCTCAGAATCCACATAGTCGACGCCGGCCAGGACGAGCGTGAACTTCCCGCACCGCGTGCACTTGGTCTTCAGCAGCGTCCAGCTCGACAGGCCCGTATCCCCTAACGCAGACTTGTCCTCGCCGATGGGCTGCGAAGTCCAGTTGTCGTGAAAGTCGATGAAGCAATGTGGACACTTCATCGGAGGCGATCCCATGCGCGGCCTTGCGCCGCGTGTTGACCCAGGCGTTGATCCGGAACGTGAAGCGGCCCCGGCTCGAGAGCCACAACCCGCTTGCCTAAGCGATGGGCCGGGGAGGATTCGAACCTCCGACCGACGGATTATGAGTCCGCTGCTCTGACCGCTGAGCTACCGGCCCCGCGGGCCACGGTACCGCGAGCGTCGGCTCCCGTCAGTCCGAGATCCGGCCCCTTCGCCCACTCGCTGTAGATCGGGCGCAGCAGCTCGACGTTCCGGTCCGACATCCGTCGCCGAATCTAGTGACGGCGGCAGTCAGTCCTTGTGCTCGAACTCCTCGGCCTCTTCCTCGCCGACCTCCTCGACGGCGACGATCTCGGCGTCCTCGACCTCCGTGTCGAGCGGGTCGACTTCGGGCTCGATCATGTCGTCTGCGTCGGGCGGGTTCGCGGCCTGCGCGTCGTCGAGGCTTGCCTCGCCGAAGTGCTCCTCGTCCGCCCGGGGTTCGGTGCGTGCCATACGGGCGATCTTACCCCTCCGCGCGGGTTCAAACCCCGCGGGCGAACTGGCCGTGGAAGCCGAACGGGATGTGGTGCGGGGCTTCGGCGCGGGCGAGCTCGGAGAGGTCGTGCGCGTCGAGCACGAGCATGTAGGAGCTCCCCTTGGCCTCGTCGAGCACGACCGAGAGCAGCACGCCGTCGTCCTCGGCCTCGCCGTCCGGGCGGGCGACGAAGACCGGCTCGCCCGGGTAGTGGCCGGGCTCGGCCCAGGTCGTCGTCGAGCGGTCGGAGAGGTCGGCGCGCACGATCTCCTCGAGCCAGCCCGACTCGCCGGTCCCGACGCCCCAGACGTAGCGGTACGGGCGCTCGTTGCAGCGCATGTAGTTGATGCGCGGCAGCTCGAAGCCCTTCTCGGTGAGTCGCTCGCCGGCCACCTCGCCCGCCTTCGGGTCGATGCGAAAGCGCCACAGCTCCGGCTCCGAGACCGGCTTGCCGGCGCGCAGCCGCTCGAGATAGAGGTCCTGGACGATCTCGGCGTCGCGGAAGACGCAGATGTCGGCGACGACCGTGCCGTCCTCCTCCTCGTAGGAGTTCACGTGGTGGAACCCGAAGCACGCGTCGGTCCGGAACGGGCCGGTCGCCTCGCCGGTCTCGCGGTCGATCAGCGTGAACTTGGTGCCGAGCTCCGGCTTCCACTCGTAGTTCTCGATGTAGGGCCGCCCCGAGAGCGGGATCTTGATCGGGTTGACGACGTAGGGGTACTCGGCGAGCACGAAGTGGCGCTCGGTGAGCCCGAACGAGTGCATGTAGGCCGGCTCGCGGACCGGTAGCGACGCCAGCACCCGCGGCTGGTTCGCCTCGGGGGCGACGTGGAAGAACCGGTAGCTGTTCCGCGGACCGACCTTCGCCGCGTAGTTCAGCATGCCGCCGTCGGCGCGCTCCAGGTGCGGGTGCGCGGTCGTGAGCATCCCGGGCGTCTCGTAGGCGACGCCGGCCGTCTCGAGCGTCTCGGCGTCGAACTCGACCGGGATCGGGGTCTCGGTCATCGCGACGAAGCGCTCGCCGAGCCTGGTCAGGTTGACGTTGGCGTTGTCGGAGAGCTTCGGGTTGAAGATCGAGAAGACGCGGCCGAAGAGCGATCGGCAGGGGTCGGTGGCGAACTCGGAGTAGACGATCTCGCCGGTCTCCTTGGCGGCGCGGTAGGCCTTCGACTGCAGGAAGCGGTTGGCGTAGGAGACCTTGCCGTCGGCGATCCCGAAGCGGTGGAGCATCGCGTATCCGTCGAACCAGTGGTTCATCGACCGCTCGCCGACCTCCCACTTCGCCGGGCCGGTGCGGATCAGCGATCCGGTGAGCCAGGCGGGGATCTCGCCGGAGACCGGCACGCTCTCCACGCGGGTCTCGTTCTCGAGCGACTCGATGCCCTTCGCCGGCAGGCCGCCTCGCTTCCCATCCGTCTGCGGCGCCGTCGCCGGGCTCGCCGTTGCAGGCTCCATCGATTCCTCCCGTATCGTTCAGTACGAACGATGCGAACCGTAGCGTAGTCTTCCGCGCCGTGTCTGTGACAAGGCTCACCGAGACCTCGTACGTCGTCCTCGGCCTGATCGAGCGGCTGCAGCCGGCGACGGCATACGACCTCAAGCGGGCGGCCGAGAACGGGGTCGAGTACCTGTGGGCCCTCCCCCACACACAGCTCTACTCCGAGTGCGCGCGACTCGCCGAGGCGGGCCTACTCGACGAGGAGCGCGAGGAGACGGGGCGGCGGCGCCGGATCTACCGGATCTCGCGAGCGGGCAGGCGCGAGCTCGCCGCCTGGCGCGACGAGCCGCCGGCCGCCGGCGGCTGGGAGCTGCGCGACCCCGGGCTCCTCAAGCTCTTCTTGGGGGCGGACCCCGTGCGGCTGGCGGAGGACCAGATCGCCGCCCACGAGGAGCGCCTGCGCGAGTACGAGCGGATGGCCGCCGCCGCGAGCGGCCCCACCGACGGGACCCGGCTGGCGCTCGAGGCCGGCATCGGCCACGAGCGCGAGTACCTGCGCTACTGGCGGCGGATCGCCGACGGACGCGGCGCGGACGACTAGGGCCTAGCTGGGCGCGACCTTCTCGACGGCGTCGGTGAGCTCGGAGACGCCGTAGGCGCCTTCGATCGCGGTCGAGATGTTGCCGTCGGCGTCGACCACGTAGACCCAGGGCTCGGTCGGCAGCCCGTACTGCTTGACCTGGTCGCGCAGCCCCTTGTTGATGTCGTTGTCCTCGAAGATCTCCTGGTGGATGAAGGCGATCTCGTCGCCGTACTCCGATTTCAGCTGCTCGGAGATGTCGACGACCGGCCCGCAGACCCGGCTCTGGCAGAGGAGCGGCGTGGCGAAGGTGAGGACGACCGGCTTCTCGCCGACCACGTCGGCGAAGTTCTCCTCGTGCATCGTGTCGTGTGGGTCGCGGGTGTCGATCTCGGAGAGGTCATCGACCTCGTCGGCGGTCGGGGTGTCGATCACCGGGGCCTTGTCGCCGGCGACCGGCACGTCGCCGAAGCGGCCGACGTCGAGGCTCGGCGCGATCCGCACCGAGCGCAGGCCGTCGCCCTCGTGGATGAGGGCGACGAGGTCGGTGCGCCCCGGCTTGGCCAGGTCGATGTCGGCGACGTAGACGACCTTGGCGGCGTCGGGGTCGTCGGTGGTCGTCTTCGCGGCGAAGGCGGGGTCGGTCTTCATGTCCTCGATCCGGGCCGGGAACGGGCCCTCGGCCGGCCCGTCGGGCGGACCGGCGTAGATCGCGACCTCGGCGTCGGTGATCTGCTCGCGGCCGGCGGTGAAGACGCCGAAGCCGAACCGGTTCTCGCCCTCGTTGTAGACCTGGCCGGTCGGGGCGAGGACGAGGTCGTCGGTCGGGGTCGCGTTGGCGTAGATCTCCTCGACCGAGCGGCCGTCGGGCGCGGGGAAGTCGGCGGCGGAGGGCGCCGGGGCCGAGGCGCTGGTCTCGGCCTCGTCGTCGGACCCGCAGCCGGCGGCGACGAGCATCGCGGGGACGATCGCGGTCGCGAGGGCGAGCCTCAGTCCGCGGCGATGGGCGTCGGCGACGGGCACGGCGGGGCATGGTAGGGGCCGGCCCTTCAATTCCGCCTAAGACATAGGCTGCCGAGCCGGTCGGCGAAGAAGGGAGCTTTTCAGTTGGCGGAGCGCGCTGCATTGGTCACGGGTGGGTCGAGCGGGATCGGGCTCGCGATCGCGCGGGCGCTCGGCGAGGACGGCTACGGGGTGACGATCTCCGCGCGCCGGCCGGACAAGCTCGAGGGGGCGAAGGAGGAGCTCGCCGCCGACGGCCTCGACGTGCAGGCCGTCCCGGCGAACCTCGTCGACGAGGAGGAGATCAAGAAGCTGTTCGAGGCGCACCGCGAGCATTACGGCCGGCTCGACGTGCTCGCCAACAACGGCGGCGTCGGCATCGGCGGCGAGATCGCGCAGGCGGAGACGAAGCACATCGACATGCAGATCGCGGTCAACCTGCGCTCGTACGTGATCGCGACGCGCGAGGCGCTCCCCCTGCTCAAGGAGGCGGGCGCCGAGCACGGCAAGGCGCTGGTCGTGAACACGGCGTCGATCGCCGGCAAGCAGGGCCAGGGCTGGCTCGCCGTCTACTCGGCGACCAAGGCGGGGGTGATCGGGTTCTCCGAGGCGACCCAGAAGGAGGTCTGCGGCGACGGCATCCAGGTGACGGCGCTCGCCCCGGGCTTCGTCGACACGCCGATGACCGACTGGGTCGAGGGCCAGGTCCCGCGCGAGGAGATGATCAGGCCGGCCGACCTCGCCGAGGCGGTGCGCTTCCTGCTGCGCACCTCGCCCGCGTGCATCGTCCCCGAGATCGTCTTCCAACGGCCCGCCGAGCTCGGGACAGTCTCCGCATAGCGGCGCGGCTAGACGGTCTCGCGATCGCGCCCGGACGAGCCCGCCGCGGCGCGCTGCTCGTTGAGCTGCTCGGTCGCCGCGGCGACGTTCTCGGCGAAGACGTCGTAGCTTCGCGTCGGCCGCAGCCAGGACCAGAACCGGCGGTGTCTGAGCTCGCGCGCACGGTGGCGCTCGCCGGTGGCGACCTGTCCCTTTGGGGTCTGACCCCGAGGGGTCTGACCCTCAGGTGCCAGGTCGGTGTCCTTCGCCGCGCGCTTCGCCGCGGCCCGGCGGTCGGCGCGGATCTCGTTGGCGAGGGCGGAGACCGACTCGGTCCCCTGCTCGTCGCGCAGAAGGCTCATCTCGATGTAGCTGCGCAGGGTGCGGACCTCGCGCTCGGTGGCGAGGCGCGGCCGGCGGGCGTTGGTGAAGCGGTCCCAGGAGCGCGCGAAGCTGGCGAGGCTCGTACGGCCGCCGTTTCGGTGCGCGGCCAGCATCGGGCAGATCCCGCCGGACTCCTTGTCGGTGTAGGCCCCCACGACGATCCGGTTCTCGTCGATGCCGGTGAGCATCGCGATCCGCGTGCGGCGCGGCATCGCGTCGACGGCGGTGCGCAGGCGCTGGGCCGGGTTTCGGGGCTTGCGGCGGAGCATCGGTCCGGTAGGGATACCACCGCGAGGGGAGCGGCATGAGCGATTCGTTGCGGCTGCTGGTCGCCGCGTTCGGCGACCCCGGGCATGCGTTCCCGTCGATCGCGCTCGCGAAGGCGCTGCGTGATCGCGGGCACGAGGTCGCGGTCGAGACCTGGGAGCACTGGCGCGAGCCGGTCGAGGACGCGGGCCTGCGGTTCGAGGGCGCCGAGGAATACACCGTCTTCCCCCCTCCCCCCGAGGGCGGCTTCGCCGGCGCCGCCGACGCCGCGATCGCGCTGCGGCCGCTCCTCGACGAGTTTCGCCCCGACGTCGTCGTCAGCGACATCCTCACGCTCGCGCCGACCCTCGCCGCCGAGGCCGCGGGCTGCCGCCACGCGACGCTCATCCCGCATGTCTACCCCGTGCACGAGCCGGGCCAGCCGTTCTTCGCGTTCGGCTGGATGCCGTCGCGGACCGCGCTCGGGCGGGCGGCCTGGCGGGCGGCGCTGCCGGTGCTGATCGGCGGGCTCGAGCGCGGCCGCGACGAGCTGAACGAGTCGCGCGAGCGGGTCGGGCTGGCGCCGATCGAGCGCTTCCACGGCGGGATCAGCGAGCGGCTCGCGATGGTCGCGACCTTCCCGCAGCTCGAATACCCGCGGCGCTGGCCCGCCGGGGTCCGGGTGACGGGCCCGATGCACTTCGAGCTTCCGTACGACGACGTCGAGCTCCCGGAAGGGCGCGGGCCGCTCGTGCTGGTCGCGCCCTCGACGTCCCAGGACCCCGACTGCCGGCTCCTGCGAGCGGCGTTCGCGGGCCTCGCCGGCGAGCCGGTGCGGGTGGTCGGGACCACGAATCGCCACGAGCCCGAGGTGCCGATCGAGGTGCCGGAGAACGCCGTCTGCGTCGAGTGGATCTCCTACACCCAGGCGATGCGCGCCGCCGACCTCGTCGTCTGCCACGGCGGCCACGGGACGATCGCGCGGGCGCTCTCCGCCGGGGTGCCGGTGCTGAGTTGCCCGGCGGTCGGCGACATGGCCGAGAACGGCGCGCGGGTGCAGTGGGCGGGCGCCGGGCTGATGGTCCCCTGGCGGCTGACCGCGGCCGGGTCGATCCGCTGGGCGGTCAGGCGGCTGCTGGCGGAGCCGCGCTTCGCGGAGCGGGCGGGCGAGATCGCGGCCTGGGCGGCGGACAACCCGGGAGCGGAGCGGGGCGCGGCAATGGTCGAGGAACTGGCGCGGAGCTAGGGAAGGCGGGCGCGACCAGCACCGATCAGCAAGCGAACGAAAGAGGCCGGCTTAGAGCCGACCTCGAAAGCTCCGGGGGTGGGACTCGAACCCACAACCTTCGCGTTAACAGCGCGTCGCTCTGCCGATTGAGCTACCCCGGACCGTGGTAAGCCGTCCGCGCTACGGGGCATAGCCGACGGCTGTCAGGACTCTAGCGTCAGCCGAGCTTCGTAAGACCCTCCTCGACCTCGTAGTGGCAGTTGCTGCAGAGCAGGTCGCACTTCCTTGCCTCCCTGCGGAGTTCCGCGAGCGAGCGCGTGTAGCCACGCCCCGAGAGGCTGAACGATTTCGTGGCCGGATCGCGGTGGTGGAAGTGCATCGACCGAGGACACCTCGAGTATCCGCAGATCAGGCACTTGCCCCCCGCCTCCTTGACGAGGATTCGCTTGAGCTTCCTGCGTCTCTCGGAAACCGCAGCCTGGTTGCATTTGGTACATCGGTACCCCGCATCGGATCGTCGGTAGAAGACGGCGCGACCGTGAAGCGGACAGGTTCGGGTCAGCCGCGGCAACTGGTCCTCGACGCGGACACGGTGACGGCGTGCCGTGCGCAGGCCGTAACGGCCCAGCCAGTAACGGACCGTCGATTGGCTGACCCCAAAGCGCTCAGCGATCTCACGTTGAGAGCAACCCGCCGCGATCAGGCTTTCCAGCCGGTCCTTGTCGAGACCTCCCTTCGGCGCGTGCTTCGTTCGGCCTTTCGGCGCCAGTCCGTGCTTTTGCAGCCAATAGGCGACCGTCGAAGGGTGACGACCCTCGAAGGCTCCGATCTGCTCCAGCGAGAGCCCTTGGTCCAGGTAGCTCTCGAGCAGATCGCGTTCCATGCTCGGAAATTCTCGCGCCCGGATCGGACGGAAAAGCGAACGTGTGTTCCCTCACACACCCCGTGGCTCAGCCCCGGTGGCGCGCGATCTTCTCGGTGATCTCCGCGCGGCGGCGCTGGAGGTCGACGAGGGCCTCGCCGCCGCCGGTCTCGCGGGCCTCCGCGAGCTGGTCCTCGAGGGCGCGCTGCTCGAGTGCCAGGAAGTTGAGCTCCATCGCCTCGGGGGTGGCCGGCTCGCGGTCGGACATCGCCACCAGCTTGGTAACGAGCGAGACGAGCTCGTGGTCCTCGCGCGGGAGGCCCTCGACCGGGGCCTGGATGTGGGCCGCGATCCAGTCGCGCGCGCGGACGGTGGCCGGCGAGGAGAGGTGCTCGTCGGTGAGCTTTCCCAGGAACTCCCTGCCCACCTGCGGCGATGCGATGCACATCGCGAGCAGCGCCTGCTCGCGGCGCTCGCGGGAGTTGAGCTCGACCGGCCGGCGCGGCGGCGGCGAGCCCTCGCCGTTTCCCGAGACCTCCTGGCGCGGCGGCGGGGGCGGCTCGCGGCGGGGGCGGCCCTCGCCGGCGAGCCTGCGCATCACCAGGCCGGGATCGGCGTCGAGGCGTTCGGCGACCTCGCGGGCGAGCTCGGCGCGGCCGATCGTCTCCCCCATCCCGGCGAGCACCGGGAGCGACTCGTCGAGCGCGGCGTCGCGCCCGGCGGGCGTCCCGAGGTCGCCGGCGTCGAGGATCGAGCGCACGTGGAAGACCGGCATGTCGAGGGCGCCGTCGACGATCTCGCGGAACCGGTCGGCGGCCCCCTCCCCCGCCCCCTCGCCGGTGAGCAGGTCGGCGGGGTCCTCGCCGGGCGGCATCTGCGCGACCCGCAGCCTGAGCTTTCGGCTCCCGGCGACGTTCTGGGCGCGCAGCATCGCCGCCCGGCCGGCGCGGTCGGCGTCGAGCGCAAGCACTACCTCCTCGCAGAGCCCGGCGAGCGCCTGCAGCTGGTCGGGCGTGATCGCCGTCCCCATCACCGCGACCGCCTCCTCGAAGCCCGCCTGGTGGAGCGCGAGCACGTCCGTGTAGCCCTCGACCACGACCGCGCGGCCGCCCTTCGCCATCGCCGCCCGCGCGCGCTCGACGCCGAACAGGATCCGCGACTTGCGGTAGAGCTCGGACTCGGGCGAGTTCAGGTACTTCGGCTTCGCGTCCGGCGTCAGCCCGCGAGCGCCGAAGCCGAGCATCCGGCCCCGCGGGTCGCGGACCGGAAACATGATCCGGTTGCGAAACCAGTCGTAGAACCCGCCGGACCTCCCCTTGCGCACGAGCCCGGCGGCCCCCATCTCGTCGATCTTGTAACCGGCGCGCTGGCCGCGCTCCAGCACGGTCCCCCAGTCGCCGGGCGACATCCCGACGCCGAAGTCGCGCAGCACCTCTTCCCCGAGGCCCCGGCCGGCGAGGTACTCGCGTGCCTTCGCCGCCTTCGGCGAGTCCCACAGGTACGAGGCGTAGTACGCCGCGGTGCGGTCGAGCAGCTCACCGAGCCGCGCCCGCCGCTTGCGCGCCTCCTCGACCCGCGGGTCCTCCGCCTCGCGCTCGATCTCGACCCCGTAGCGGTCGGCGAGCGACTCGACCGCGTCGGGGAAGGAGAGCCCCTCCTTCTCCTCGACGAACGTGAAGAGGTCACCGCTCGCCTCGCAGCCGAAGCAGTAGTAGAGCTTCTCGCGAGGGTCGACCGAGAACGACGGCGTGCGCTCCTCGTGGAAGGGGCAGAGGCCGCTGAAGCGCTCGCCCGCCCGGCGAAGGTCCGTGTGCGCGGAGACGATCTCGACGAAGTCGACCGCGTCGCGCACCCGCTCGATCGTCTGGTCGGAGAACTTGGCCATCAGCGGCTCACCACTAGAGCCTCGACTCCTCGGGCAGGGCGAGGCGCTTGAAGGTCGCGATGCAGAAGCGGTCGGTCATCCCGGCCAGGTAGTCCACCACGGGCTGGACCTCTTCCTCCGCGTCGGCCCCGTCCTGCGCGCTCGGCAGCTCCTCGGGGTGCTCGAGGAAGTGGTCGAAGAGCCCGCGGACCGTGCGCTCGACCCGCTCGTGCTCGCCGCGCGCCTCCGGCCCCAGGTAGACGCGCTGGAACATGAACTTGCGTAGCCGCAGCATCGCCCCGCCGACCTCCTCGGACTGGGCGATGTCGCCGGCCTCACGCGAGCGCTCGACGATGTCCCGCACGAGCGTGTCGATCCGCGCCGACCCGGTCTCGCCCAGCACGGCGATCTCCTCCGCGGGCAGGTCGCGCTCGCCGACGATCCCGGCGCGCAGGGCGTCGTCGATGTCGTGGTTGATGTAGGCGACGCGGTCGACCAGGCGCAGGACGCGGCCCTCGAGCGTCGCCGGCTTCTCCGGCCCGGTGTGGTTCAGGATCCCGTCGCGCACCTGCTCGGTCAGGTTGAGGCCCCGGCCCTCGCGCTCGAGCCGGTCGACCACGCGCAGCGAGTTCTCGTTGTGGCGGAAGCGCCGGCCGACGCGCTCGTTCATCGCCCGGTCGAGAGCCTCCTCCCCGATGTGCCCGAACGGCGGGTGACCGAGGTCGTGGCCGAGCCCGATCGCCTCGGTCAGGTCCTCGTTCAGGCCGAGCGCGCGTGAGACCGTGCGCGCGATCCCGCAGGTCTCCAGAGTGTGCGTGAGCCGCGTGCGGTAGTGATCGCCCTCGGGGGCGATGAAGACCTGGGTCTTGTGCTTGAGGCGCCGGAACGCCTTCGAGTGCACGATCCGGTCGCGGTCGCGCTGGAACGGGGTCCGCACCGGGCTGTCCGCCTCGGGCACGCGGCGCGCCGCGGGATACGAGGGGGTCGCGCGATCCCAGAGGAACTCCCGCTCCCAGGCCCTGACCCGCTCCTCGAATGTCCCGTCACGCATAGCCGCGATGAGGATACGCTCGCGCCCCGTGCCCACCGCCCTCGTCACCGGAGCCTCGTCGGGGATCGGCGAGCAGTTCGCCCGCCAGCTCGCCGAGCGCGGCCACGACCTCGTCCTCGTCGCCCGCCGCGCCGAGCGGCTCGAGAAGCTCGCATCCGAGCTGGCGACGACGGCCCACGTCCTCGGCTGCGACCTCGGCTCCGACGCCGCCGGGCTGCCGTCCCGCATCGCCGAGCTCGGCGTCGAGGTGGACCTGCTCGTGAACAACGCCGGGTTCGGCACCCACGGCCGCTTCATCGAGATCGACGCGGGCCGCGACGCCGAGATGGTCCGCGTGAACTGCGAGGCCGTCGTCGTCCTCACCCGCGCCTTCCTGCCGGCGATGGTCGAGCGCGGCAGCGGCGGCGTGATCGTCGTCGCCTCCACCGCCGGCATGCAGCCGCTCCCCTACGAGGCGGTCTACGCGGCCTCGAAGGCGTTCGCGCTCAATTTCACCGACGCCCTCCACGCCGAGCTGCGCGGCACGGGCGTGAAGGCGATGTCGGTGAACCCTGGCCCCGTGCCGACCGAGTGGCAGGCGATCGCCGACTTCGAGGAGGGCCCCGACCGCCTCCCCGGCGTGATCGAGGCCGACCAGGTCGTGCGCGAATCGCTGCGCGCCTACGACCGCGGCACCCGCTCCTTCATCCCGGGCCGCACCTTCCGCTGGCTCATGCGGGCATCGAGCATCGGCCCCCGCGCTGTCGGCCTGCGCGTCGCCGAGCGCATGTACCGCAAGTAGCCGCGCCGGGCGGGCGCCCCGGCTTCAGTCGTTCCAGTCCGGGGCCCAGCTCGTGTCGAAGTGGCGGCGGTCCTTCGGCAGCGCGTCGATCCGCCCCCGCTCCTCGGCGGAGAGCTCGAAGTCGAAGATGTCGAGGTTGGCGACGCGGTTCTCGTGGCTCGCCGCCTTCGGGATCGCCACGACGCGGTCCTCGTCCATCAGCCAGCGAAGCGCCACCTGGCCCGCCGACTTGCCGTGCGCCTCGCCGATCTCGGCGAGCACGGGATCGCCGTGGATCTCGCCGTGGGCGAACGGCGCGTAAGCCCCGACGACAAGGTCGTGCTCCTCGGCCACCTTCAGGATCCGGTCCTGGCCGAGCATCGGGTGGTGCTCGACCTGGTCGCAGAGGATCGGCGCCAGCTCGAGGGCGCGCTCGAGCATCCCGGCCGGGAAGTTGGAGACACCGAGGTGGCGGATCCGGCCCAGGTCGCGCAGCCGCACCATCTCGGTGAGCGTCTCCGTCAGCGGGACGCTCGCGGACGGCCAGTGGATCAGGAGCAGGTCGAGGTAGTCGGTCCGCAGGTCGAGCAGCGAGTTCTCCACCGAGGCGTGCAGCCGGTCGCGGGTGAGGTCGTCCATCCAGACCTTCGTGGTGAGCCACACCTCCTCGCGCGCCACCCCGCTGTCGGCGAGGCCGCGGGCCACGAACCGCTCGTTGTCGTAGGCGCGGGCCGTGTCGACGTGGCGGTAGCCGAGCTCGAGCGCGTCGCGGACGGCCTCCACGCACTCGTCGCCGTGGATCTGCCAGGTCCCGAAGCCGAGCTTCGGCACCTCGGCTCCCTGGGCGCGGACGACCTGCTCGCTCACGCAGCGGAGCGTAACCGGACGTGCGCGTGGTGCTCAAGCGTCTCGCCGATCGCCCGCTCCACCTGGCGGAGCGCCTGCGGCGAGGCCTGCGGGGCTTCGGTGAGCGGGCGGCCGAGCGCGCCGACCATGAACCGGTGGGCCTCCTCGCCGATCGGGAAGCCGCCCTGCTCGCAGGCGCCGCAGACGACCCCGCCGGACGCCCCGGAGAACGCGACGAGGTCGTCGACCTCGCCGCAGCGCGCGCAGGAGGCCAGCTCGGGCGCGAACCCGGCGACCAGCGCCAGCTTGATGCGGAAGGCGAGCGCGACGGAGAGCTCGGCGCCGTCGCCGGAGTCGAGCAGGGCGAGGTAGCGGCAAAGCAGGTTGTAGGCGCCGGGGTTCGGCTGCGCCTCGTCGAGCAGGCGCAGGACCGCGTCGCAGCCGCGGGCGGCGGCGCCCAGCGCGGGCCCGCTCGCGCGGAGCCCGGCGTGGCCCTCGACCGTGGACGCCGCGGTCACCGTGGCGAGCTCGCCGCGGCCCTCGTGGAGGACGAGGTCGAGGCGGAAAAACGGCTCGAGCCGCCCGCCGAAGCGCGAGCGCGGCCGCCGCGACCCCTTCGCGATCGCGCCGATCCGCCCGCGGCTGGCGCTGTAGAGGTGCAGCACCCGGTCGGCCTCGCCGAAGCGGATCGAGCGCAGCACGACGGCCTCTGTCTTGAACGTGCCCGGCACGGCCTTCAACAATCGCTTGCGGGTCGGACGTAGAGGCGTCACCATGGCCGCGGGGTGCACCGCACGGTTACGTTCCTTTGGGTCTGGCTGGCGGGGTTCGCCTGCATGGCCGCCGGCGCCGCTCCAGCCGCCGCACTCCCCGGCGAGCTCGACCCAACCTTCGGCAGCGGCGGGACGGTCGTCACCGACCTCGGCGCGATCGAGGTGATCACCGACGTGGCGCTCCAGCCCGACGGCAAGATCGTCGTGGCCGGCAGCGCGACCGGCCGCATCCTCGTCGCCCGCTACAACCCCGACGGCTCCCTCGACCCCACCTTCAGCGACGACGGCTTCGTCGTCACCAGCTTCGGGATGGGCGCGGGCGGGTGGTCCGTCGCCCTGCAGCCGGACGGCAAGATCGTGGTGGCCGGATCCACGTCCACGGGACCGGGGCCGCAGAACCTGGCGCTCCTGCGCTACAACGCCGACGGCAGCCTGGACGCGTCGTTCGACGGCGACGGCATGCTCTTCACCGACCTCGGCGCGAGCGAGGTCTCCACCGGGATCGCGCTCGGCCCCAGTGGCAACATCGTCGTGTCCGCGCGGAACTTCTCCGGAGATCCGGAGGATCTGGTCACCGTCCGCTACGGCTCGGATGGATCGCTCGACGGCACCTACGGCGCCGGTGGCGTGGCGACGACCGACCTGGGCGGCGACGAGCGGGCGGAGAGCCTCGTCGTCGAAGCCGATGGCAAGGTCGTGGTCGGCGGTTTCATCGTCGGCGCGGGCACCGCGGACCTCGTCGTCGCCCGCTACAGCGCCATCGGCGCTCCGGACCCCACGTTCGACGGCGACGGTGTCGCGATCGCCGACTCGGGCGCCTTCGACATCGGGTTCAGCCTCGCCGCGCAGAACGACGGGTATCTACTCGGCGGCCTGGTCGCCGCTGGGCTGAACGAAACGCCCGCGATCGCTCGCTTCACGAACGGCGGCGCGCTCGATCCCGGTTTCGCCGGCGGCGGGTTCACCCTCCTCGACCTCGGCCCCGAGGGCCAGGCGCCGGTAAACCTGCTCACCCAGCCCGACGACTCGGTCCTCTTCACGCCGGGAACCTCCGACTTCGAGGTGGGCAGGCTCACACCGCTAGGGCGGCTCGACCCAACTTTCGGTACGGGCGGGATCGCCAGCGTCGACTTCGGCGCGGACGCGGCGATCAACGCGCTGGCCCTGCAGCCGGACGGCCAGATCGTCGGCGCCGGCTTCACCTCCGCCGGCGCCGAGCCCGAGAACATCGCCCTCGCACGCCTCGGCGGTGGCAACCGCCCGACCTGTCGCGGCCACGATGCGACCATCGAGGCCGTGCCCGGCGAACGAACCCCTGGCACGCTCGGCGACGACGTGATCGTCGGCACCGCCGGCCGCGACCGGATCAACGGCGGCAAGGGGCGCGACCGGATCTGCGCACTCGGCAAGGCGGACAAGGTGAACGGCGGCGGCGGGCCCGACGTTGCGGACGGCGGCAAGGGCCGAGACACGATGCGCGGTGCCGGCGGCAGCGACCTCCTGCGCGGCGGCGCGGCCAACGACCGCCTCGCGGGCGGCGGCGGGCGCGACACCCTCGTCGGCGGCAAGGGGAACCGAGACCGGTGCGCCGCGGGGCGGGGCGACCGGGTCCGCGGCTGCTGAGGGGAGCACGCCTTGGGGTCAGACCCCTTGGTCAGAACCCTTGGCGACGCCGTCGCGGATCGCGGCCGCAGTCACGGTCGCCGCGGCCGTGCCCACCGCGACCGCTGCGAAGCGGTCGTGTTCGACCGGGCCCGAGGCGATGCAAAACGCGACGTCGCCGTCCACGTCCGAGAACACCGGGTCCACCGCCCGCGCGATGCCGGCGCTCGCCATCCGCGCGACGCGCGTGCACGCCGGCTTCCCGAGCGGCGCGTCGGTGACGACGCAGACGAGCGTCGTGTTGCGCTCCTCGACCCGGCTCCAGTCGGGGGGTCCCTCCATCGCCACCAGGATGTCCGCCGTCGAGAGCGTCTCGCCGTCGTCGCCGCGCGGTCCGGCGATGCGGGCGCCGTCGGCGCCGATCACGTCGCCGAACGCGTTCACGACGGCGATCGCCGCGACGGTCTCGCCGCGCCCGGTCTTCGTCGCGGCGTAGCCGACGCCGGCCCGCACGCCGCGCTCGCGCCCGAGGACCTTGCCCACCGCGGTGCCGGTGCCGGCGCCGACGCGGCCGCGCTCGGGAACCCCGCCGGCGGCGACCTCGCATGCCGCGTAGCCGGAGTCGGGGCCGGGCCGGGCCGCCGGATCGCCCTCGACGAGGTCGTAGACGACCGCCGCGGGGACGATCGGGACGAGGCCGCCCGGGGTCATGTATCCGCGGCCGTTCTCCTCGAGCCAGCGCACGACACCGTCGGCGGCCGCGAGCCCGTAGGCGCTGCCGCCGGTGAGCAGGATCGCGCTCACCTGCTCGGTTCCGGTGAGCGGCCCGATCGCGTCGGTCTCGCGCGTGCCGGTGCCGCCGCCGCGCACGTCGACGCCGCCGCGCGCAGCAGGCGGCGCCAGGATCGCGGTGCAGCCGGTGCCGCCGGGGGTGTCGCTCCAGTGCCCGACCGAGAAGCCCTCGGGCAGGGGCGGCGGCTCGCTCGCGCCCGCGCTCACGCCCGCGCCCGCCTGCGGCGCCTCGGGCGCCGGCGGAGGCGCACCTGGCAGGCCGGGCAGAAGTAGGTCGAGCGGCCGGTGACGACGATGCGCCGGATCTTCTCGCCGCAGCGCGGGCAGCTCTTGCCCTCGCGGGTGTGGACGAGGAACTCGTCCTGCATCGAGCCCTGCTCGCCGCGGGCGTCGAGGTAGTCGTCCATCGAGGCGCCGCCGTTGTCGAGCCCGGCCTCGAGCGCGGCGATGATCCCGACCCGCAGCGCCTCCGCGTGCTCGGGCTTCATCGAGCCCGCGGGCGAGAGCGGGTGAAGGGCGGCGATGTGGAGGGCCTCGTCGGCGTAGATGTTGCCGATCCCGGCGACCCCGCCCTGGGCGAGCAGGAACGACTTGAGCGGCGCGGTCCGCCCGGCGGCGAGGTCCAGCAGCGCTTCGTCGGTGAGCTGCGGGGAGAGCGGCTCGATCCCGAGCCGGGCGTCGAGGTAGGCGTCGAGCGCCTCGCCCTCGAACGCCCCGCCGTGCCCGAAGCGGCGGGGGTCGGTGAACCAAAGCTCGTCGCCCCCCTCGAGCCGGATCACCGCCCGCAGGTGCCGCGCCTCGGGATGGGTCGGGTACAGCCGGGGGCCGCCGAACTTGCGCGCCTCCATCAGGTCGAGGGCGGCCGCCTCGCCCTCGCCGGCGAGCGCGGCCGGGCGCAGCAGCAGGTTGCCGGTCATGCGCAGGTGCATGACCAGGGCGACCTCGCCCTCGAGGCGGAGGATCAGGTACTTGCCGCGTCGCTCGACGGCCTCGATCCGCCGTCCCGCCACCGCGGCCGCGACCGCGCTCGGATCCTCGGGCCGCGTCCAGCGCTCGTCGTGGACCTCGAGCTCGGCGACCGTCCGGCCGACGATCTCGGGCTCGAGCTGGCGGCGGATCGTCTCGACCTCGGGCAACTCGGGCATGCGCCCGTTCTAGCAGGCGTCAGGCTCGGGCCCGTGGGTGAGCCTTGAAGTACGCCTCCTTGATCTCCTCGCCGGAGAGGTGCGTGTACATCTGCGTGGTCGCGATGTCGGCGTGGCCGAGCATCTCCTGGACCGAGCGCAGGTCACAGCCGCCGGCGAGCAGGTGGGTGGCGAACGTGTGGCGCAGCGTGTGCGGGCTCATCTTGCCTTCGAGCCCGGCAGCGCGCGCATGGCGGCGGATGATCTTGTAGAGGCCCTGGCGGGTCAGCGGCCCGCCTCGGAAGTTGACGAAGAGCTTGCGCTCGCCGCTCGCCCCGACGAGCTCCGGGCGGCCGCGGTTGAGGTAGCGGCGCAGGGCGCCGGCGGCCTCCCGGCCGAGCGGGACGATCCGCTCCTTCGAGCCCTTCCCGTGCGCGCGGACGAAGCCGCGGCGCAGGTCGGCATCGGTGACCTCGAGCCCGGTCGCCTCGGAGGCGCGCAGGCCGCAGGCGTACATCACCTCGAGCAGGGCGCGGTCGCGGAGCGCGATCGCGTCGCTCCCGCCCGCGCCCTCGAGCAGCCGCTTCACCTCGCCGAGGCCGAGCACGTGCGGGAGCTTGCGCCCCCGGCGCGGCGCCGCGAGGTTCGCCGTCGGGTCCTCGGAGAGCACCTCCTGGCGGCGCAGGTGCCGGTAGAAGGAGCGCAGGCAGGCGGCCTTGCGATTGATCGTCGCGGCCGAGCAGGGCGCGCGCGTGTGCCCGTTGCCGTCCTCGTCGGAGCCGTTCGCGGGCGCGCCGGTGGCGAGCTCGGCGAGGAACTCGGAGACGTCGGCCGGCTTCGCCTCCGCGGGGCCGATCCCGTGGCGGTACAGGAACTCGCCGTACTGGAGCAGGTCGGTGCGGTAGGCGGTGAGCGTGTTGCGGGCGAGGCCGCGCTCGAACTCCATGTACGCGAGGAAGTCGAGCACGAGCGCCTCGAAGCGCTCGTCGATGTCCGGGCGGCTCTCGGCGGCGACGGCCATGGACACATGAGCTTCTGGCCGGCGCGGGGCCGTCCTGCCGGTGCAACCGCGCGCCCGTCCCGCCCGCCGCGGTGCGGGACGCGCGCTCGAGAACGCCGCCTGGGCCGCTAGGCGCGCTCGGCGCGGAAGAGCAGCAGGCCGATCAGCGTCTTCGAGTCCGCGCACTCGGCGATCGCGTCGTCGAGCTCGGCGAGCGGCCAGCGGACGATCTCGATCCGCTCGTCCGGATCGGGGTCGTGGTCGACGTCCCGCAGGCCGGTGGCCACGAAGACCCAGACCTCCTCCTGCGCGAACCCGGGGCTCGTGTAGAAGCGCTTGAGCTCGCGCCACTCGTCGGCCTCCTTGCCGATCTCCTCGGCCAGCTCGCGCTTCATCGCCTCGAGCGGCGACTCGCCGTCGACGTCGAGCTTGCCGGCTGGGAGCTCGAGCAGGTCCGGGACGCCGACCGGCTCGCGGGGCTGGCGGACGAGCCAGACGTGCTCGTCGTCGTGGGCGACGACTGCGACCGCGCCGGGGTGGACGACGATCTCGCGCTCCGCGGTCTCTCCGTCCGGGTAGCGGAACGTGTCCGTGTGGACGTCGATGATCCTGCCCTCGTAGGCCGTCTCGCTGCCGATCCGCTCCAGCGATTCGCCCATCGGCCTCCCGCCTACCCGCTTTCCCGGACCGCATGCGCGAGCGCGCGCCCGGCGGCGAGCGGCGCGGCGAAGAACAGCGGGTCCTCGTCGATCGCGCGGCCCATCGACCTGGTCGGAAGGCCGGCGGCGGCATAGCCGTCGAGGTCGATCGGCTCGACCGCGACGTCGTGGCGGCCGCCGCAGGCCTCGGTGACGGCGGCGAGCGCGTCGAGCGCCGAGCCGCCCTCCGGCGCACCGGTGGGCCAGCCGCCGGCATCCGTCTCCGGCACCGGGACACGGACCGGCGCGAGCAGCAGCTCGAGGACGGCGGCCGAGTGATGGCTGAGGCCGCGGTGACGGTCGCGCGGGTCCGAGGCCGAGAGGCGCGGGGAGAGCAGGGTCGGCAGGCCGAGCGCGAGCGCGGCGTGCGCCGAGTCGAGCGCCGCCATCCCGCCGTGGCCGTAGCGCGTCGCCGAGCCGAGGATCCCCGGGCCGGGCCCGGCGACGATCGCGTCCCAGCCGAGCCGCTCGGCGGCGGCGTGCAGGGCGCCCGGCACGCTGATCGCCTCGTACTCGCCCCCGTAGCAGGGGCCTGCGGTGACGTGGCCGGCGAGGAGCCCGCGGTCGCGGAGGCTCGCGACGTCGCGCGAGAGCGTTCCCGGCAGCGCGGCGCCGGGGGTCTGCACGTAGCCGAGCCCGAGCCCCGCCGCCACCTCGGCGAACGCCCAGGCGACCGGCGCGAGGTGACCGTGGAGCGGCACGACGAGCACCGGCGGCGTGCGCCCCGGGCGCGGCGGCGCCTCGTCGTGGCCGGCCTCGACCGGGTCGACCGGGTGCTGGAGCGGCGAGTAATTGAGCTTCATCACGTGGATCTCGCCGGCGCGCTCGGCGCCGAGGCCCCGGGTCAGGTTCGCGCAGACGATGTCGAAGCCGCCCGAGCCGAGGTTCAGGTCCAGGGCCTCGACGTTCACGAGGACCTCGTCGCCCGGCTCGCAGGCGCCGATCAGGCCCGGGTCCGACCAGGCGCGGCGGCGCTCGCCGCCGCCGAGCTCGACCGTGAGCGGGTCCGCCTCGACGACCACGCCGCGGCGCAGCTTCAGCATCAGCCCGGCCTCCGGGCGGCCGCTGCGGCGATCGCCTCGCAGACGGCGAGCATCTCGCCGATGCGCGCGGCGGCGACGCTCTCGTCGGGGGTGTGGTTCGCGTCGGTGCCGTTGGCGAGCAGGACGGCGTCGAATCCGCGCGCGCAGAAGGCGTTGGCGTCGCTGCCGCCGCCGGTCGCGGTCTCGACCGGCGAGTGCCCGCAGCGGCGCAGCGCCTCGCGCGCGATCTCGACCGCGGGGGCGCTCGGGCGCAGCCGGTAGCCGCGGAACATCTCGCGGACGTCCACCTCGAGGTCGCAGCCGTGCTCCCCCGCGCCCCAGGCGCAGGCATCGACGATCGCCTGGGTGACGGCGGCGGCGCGGGTCTCGTCGAGCCCGCGCGCCTCGGCGTCGATCCGGCATTGGCCGGGGACGACGTTCGAGGCGGTGCCGCCCGCGATCACGCCGACGTTCGCGGTCGTCTCGGTATCGAGGCGGCCGAGCTCCATCGCGGCGACCGCGGCCGAGGCCGCCGCGATCGCGTTGTGCCCGGCCTCCGGCCGGATGCCCGCGTGCGCCTCGGCGCCGTGGAACTCGGCCTCGATCCGGTTGTAGGTCGGCGCAGCGACGATCACCTCGCCGATCGGGCTGGCGTGGTCGAGCACGTAGCCGAACGACGACCGCAGGGCGCCCAGGTCGAGCTCCTTGGCGCCGCGCAGGCCATCCTCCTCGGCCACAGTGAAGACGAGCTCGAGGCCGACGGGCGCCGGCGGGCCCGCGGCGGCGCGGGCAGCGAGCTCGACCAGCACGGTGACCGCGGCCTTGTTGTCGGCGCCCAGGATCGTCTCGCCGGCGCTGCGGTAGACGCCGTCGGCGAACGCGACCTCGATCGGCGCGTCGTGGGGAACCGTGTCGAGGTGCGCCGCGAACATCACCCACCCCCCACCCGCGCCGGGCACCCGGGCGACGAGGTTGCCGGCGCCGGCGCGCGCGGGCCCGGCCGAGTCGTCCTCGGCGACCTCGACCCCGAGGCCGCGGAGCTCGCCGAGGACGTCGTCGGCGACCGCCCGCTCGGACCCGGTCGGGCTCGCGGTCTCGCAGAGCCGCACGAAGCGCTCGAGCATCCTCTCGCTCACCGGCGGGAGGCTAGTCGGCGGGCCGACCTGCCACCTGAGGGGTCTGACCCCAAAGGGACAGGCCGACCTGCCACCTGAGGGGTCTGACCCCGAGGGGACAGGTCGCTACAGCAGCCCGGCCGCCTTGCGGCCTTCCGCGTGGCTCTGGAAGACGTCCATGCGGGCGGGGAGATCGTCGCGGAAGCTGAAGAGCCAGGCGAGCGGCTGGGTGAAGGTGACGTCGCTGCCGCGGGCCGAGAGCTCGGCGGTGCTGATCACGAGGACCGCGCCGGTGTCGGTCTCGATCATCTCCTCGACGGTGAGGTCCATCTGCTCGAAGAGGTCGCCGAGGTCGCGGCCCCACCGCTCGATGCCCTCGCGACCGCGGTAGGGCTCGCCGGCCGCGGCGGCGAGGCGGGTGTGGAGCTCCGCGTCGGGGTGGACCTCGTCGTCGCGGACGGTGCGGTCACCGGCGATCCAGCGATCGAGGAACCGCTGGACGACCGCGATTCGGTCGGAGGGCATCGGCCCGCAGTATCCCGGCTTCGGGGATCCGCGGCTAGGCCGAGCGGCGGACCCGGATGCCGCCGACCTCGGAGCCCTCGACCTCGGGCTGCTCGGAGGTCTCCGGCGGCCGGTGGCGCGACCGGTTCGCGGCGGCGCCGACGAAGTCGCGGAAGAGCGGCTCGGGCCGGTTGGGCCGCGACTTGAACTCGGGGTGGAACTGCGACGCGACGAAGAACGGGTGGCCGGGCAGCTCGATCACCTCGACGAGGCGCTCGTCCGGGGAGGTCCCGGAGGCGACCAGGCCCTCGTCCTCCATCCGGCGGCGAAGCATGTTGTTGACCTCGTAGCGATGCCGGTGGCGCTGGTAGATCACGGCCTCGTCCGCGTAGATCTTGCGGGCGCGGGTGCCGTCGTGGAGCTTCACTGGGTCGGCGCCGAGGCGCATCGTCCCGCCCATCTCCGTGACCTCCTTCTGCTCGGGCAGCAGGTCGATCACGGGATATGGGGTCTCGGGGTCGAACTCGGCCGAGTTGGCACCCTCCATGCCGCAGACGTGGCGGGCGAACTCGACGACGGCGATCTGCATCCCGAGGCAGATCCCCAGGAACGGGATGTCGCGCTCGCGCGCGATCTGCGCGGCGCGCACCTTGCCCTCGATCCCGCGCTCGCCGAAGCCGCCGGGGATCAGGATCCCGTCGGCGTCCTCGAGCGCCGTCTCGTCGAGCTGCTCGGAGTCGACGAGGTCGACCGTGACGTCGACGCCGTGCTGGAAGCCCCCGTGGTTGAGCGCCTCGATCACCGACTTGTAGGCGTCGGCGAGCTGCACGTACTTACCGACGAGCGCGATCCGCACCCGCCCGTCGGCGTCGTCGGCGCGCCGGACGAGCTGCTCCCACTCGCCCAGCTCAGGCGCCGGCGCGTCCTCCATGTGGAAGTGGTCGAGCACGAGGTCGTCGACGCCCTCCGCCCGGTAGACGAGCGGCACCTTGTAGATGTTGTCGACGTCGCGGGCGGAGATCACGGCCTCCTCGGGGACGCTCGCGAACAGCGCGATCTTGCGCCGGATCTCGCGGTCGAGCCCCTTCTCCGAGCGGCAGAGCAGCGCGTGTGGCTGGATGCCGATGCGGCGCAGCTCGTTCACCGAGTGCTGGGTCGGCTTCGTCTTCAGCTCGCCCGCGTGGCCGATGTAGGGCACCAGGGTCAGGTGCATGAACATCGAGCGCTTCGGCCCGAGCTCGGCGTGGAGCTGGCGGATCGCCTCGAGGAAGGGCAGCGACTCGATGTCGCCCACGGTGCCGCCGATCTCCGTGATCACGAAGTCGACCGCCTGCGACTCGGAGACGATCAGGATCCGCTGCTTGATCTCGTCGGTGATGTGCGGGATCACCTGCACCGTGCCGCCGAGGTAGTCACCGCGCCGCTCGCGCCTGATCACGGCGTTGTAGACCGCGCCCGCGGTCACGTTCGAGGCCCGCGAGGTGTTCTCGTCGGTGAAGCGCTCGTAGTGGCCGAGGTCGAGGTCGGTCTCGGCGCCGTCCTCGGTGACGAAGACCTCGCCGTGCTGGAACGGGCTCATCGTCCCGGGGTCGACGTTGATGTAGGGGTCGAACTTCTGCAGCTGGACCCGGAAGCCCCGGCTCACGAGGAGCCGGCCGATCGACGCCGCGGCGATCCCCTTGCCAAGCGCGGAGACGACACCGCCGGTCACGAAGATGAACTTGGTCTCCGCTGCGCTTCCCCGACTACTCATCTGCCGAGCGAGTCTAGATAACGCAGTGGCGGAACTCGCTCGATGAGACTTCCCAAACTGCGGAACTCGCCGTACGCGGTGACCGCGAGGATCACTCCGAGGGCCACGATCCGCCCGGTTTCGTCCAGGCTAGTGAGGATCCAGATGCCGGTCAGCGCGCCCAGCACGTTCGAGCCGGTGTCGCCCAGCATCGCCCGCTCGCGCAGGGTGTAGGCGGCGCCGAGCGCGACGGGCGCGACGATCGGGCCCAGCAGCTCGAGGGGGACGGCCGTCCAGGCGCCGATGCAGAGGCCGGCGGCGATCAGCCCGAACACCTTCTCCGCGCGCCCGGGCCCGGTGTCGAAGAGGTTCAGCAGGTTGGTGGCGAGCAGGAGCAGGGCGATGTCGGCGACGTACTGCGCGCCCTCCTCCCCGCGCCGGGCGAGCACGAAGGCGGCGAGGGCGAGCGCGCCGAGCGCCTTGATCGCCCCGGTCGAGAGCTCGCCCGAGCCGACGGCGCGCGCGTGCCCGCGCCAGCCACGGGCGGTGTCGGTGGCGGCGCCGCGGCCGAGCACGTCGTCGAAGAGCCCGAGGAAGGCGATCCCGACGACGTAGGTGATCCAGCGGCCGAGCTCGGGCTCGAGCAGCCGCTCGTCGGCGAGCGCGTCGAGCGGAGCCAGCGGGGCGAGGGCGACCAGCGCCGAGGCGACGGTCGCCGCGCCGAGCGGGAACGCGAGCTCCCGGCCGCGGTAGTTCGGGCGGGTCATCCCGGCCGCGATCAGCGCCCGGTAGCCCGCCGGGACGACGACGAGGGCGACGAGCGCCGAGAGCGCGATCGAGATCCAGCTCAATTTCCGCCGCGGCCCTGGCCCTCGGGGAGCCCTCTCCCCTCCGCCGGGCGCCCCTGGTTCGGCGCCGGGAAGACGAGGTCGGGGAGGGGGCGGTCGGCGGTCTCCTTGATGCCGTAGTTGCCCTCGCTGCCGAGCAGCGCGAACACCGCGGAGACCTTGCCCGACGTGAGGTCGAGGCTGTCGACCGTGGAGATCGCGAGCGAGTCGAAGAGCGGCACGTTCGAGGGCTCCGACCTCGAGAGCTCGACCGCGACCGCGGGCACCTCCGTCCCCCGGATCCCCTCGATGATCGCCTCCTCGAAGCCCTCGACGGCCTTCTGGTCCTCCTCGACCGCATCCTCGGCGGGCGCCTTCACCAGGATCACGTTGTCGACCGGGCCGGGGTTGCCGCTGAAGCGGTCGAGCAACTCGTCGCGGGAGCGGTCGACGAGCCGGCCGCCCTCGACGAGCTCGGCGCCGAGCAGCCGGCCCAGGCGTTCCTCGGCGGCGCCCACGGGCAGGTTCTCGAACTGCGGCCCGAGCGCGTCGCCGAGCGCCTCGACGTCGGGCGGCTCACGGACCACCGCGACCTTGGAGAGCTCGCCGCCGGTCGGCTCGATCGTCTCCTCGATCTCGCGGGCGAGGTCCTCGGGGAGGTCGCCGAGCGCGATCACGCCGATCGTCTCGCCCCGGAGGCGGGAGTCGACGAGCGGCGGGTAGAGGCGGATCCCGAAGGCGCGCTCGCGGTCGAGCTCGGCGGCGAGCTCGTCGCTGCGCGCGCTCTCCTCCTCGAGGTCGCTGGAGAGGCTCTGCTCGAGGTCCTCCGACGCGTCGGAGACGAGGTCCTGGCCGAAGCCGGCCCCGATGACGATCCCGATCGCGAGCGCGGTGAAGATCGCGATGATCGAAAAGGCGTGGTATCGCGCCGAGTAGCCCACGACTGCGAAAGGCTAGGCCAGATCTACAGGCCGAAGAGCACGCGGATCTTCAGCCAGAGCAGCTCCGCGAGGTTGTCGAGCGCCGGCACGCTGACGATCACGACGGCGATGAGCAGGGCGGCGGCGAGCGCGAACAGCACCATGTGCGGGCCCGCGACCGACGGCCGGTAAAGGCGCGAGACCCCCTTCGCGTCGACGAGCGTCTCGCCGATGCGCAGCCGGGTGAGGAAGGTCGAGGACATGCCGGCGCGGTTCTTGCCGAGGAACTCCTCGAGGTTGAAGTGCGCGCCGACGCTGACGATCAGCGCCGCGCCCCGCTCGTAGGCGAGCAGCATCGCGATGTCCTGGCTCGTCCCAGCCGCGGGGATCACGACCGAGTCGAGCCCGAGGGCCTCGAGGCGCTCGCGCCCGGGCGCGCGGCCGTCGGGGTAGGCGTGGACGATCAGCTCGGCGCCGGACGAGAGCGCCGCATCGCTCGCCGAGTCCATGTCGCCGAGGATCACGTGCGGCTTCAGCCCGGCCTCGAGGATCGCGTCGGCGCCGCCGTCGACGCCGACGAGGAGCGGCTTCGTGTCGCGGATGTATGCCCTGAGCGTGCGCAGGTCGCGGCGGTAGGTCGGCCCGCGCACCACGATCAGGACGTGGCGGTCGCGGAACTCGGTGCGCGTCTCCGGGAACTCGAGCCGGCCCGACAGCAGCTCGGGCTCGCGCTCGATGTGGTGAACCGTGTTGCGCGCGAAGTCCGCGATCGCCGCGTCGACCGACTCCTGCTGCTCGGCGAGCCGGGCGCGCAGCATCTCCTCGTCGAGCGCCTCGCCGCGGGCGACCAGATCGCCGTTGGAGCGGATCTCGGCGCCGTCGACGACGATCGGGGCGCCGTCGTCGAGTTCCTCGAACAGGTCGGCGTCGTCGACGTCGACGAGCCTCACCCCGGCCTCGACCAGGACGAGCGGGCCGGCGTTCGGGTAGCGCCCGGTGGTCGACTCGGCGACGTTCACGACGGCCCGCACTCCCGAGGCCGCGAGGTCCTCGGCGGCCATCGGATCGAGGTCCGCGTGGTCGATGATCGCGATGTCCCCGGGGCGCAGGCGCTTGACGAGGTCCTTGGTCCGCTTGCCGAGCCGGGCGATGCCGTGGACCGCCGCGCCGGCCTCTGCCTCGCGCTGCCGCCGCGCGCGGAACAGGCGGCGGCGCGGGCGGGATCGCTCCCTGCTGGAGGGCCGGGTGGCCATCGGACGCAGGTTAGAGCGAGACCCCGCCTCGGGCGAACTCGCGGCCGGCTCAGGCGGCGAGGAGCTCGCGGGCGTGGCGGCTCGCCGCCTCGTCCTCGCGATCGGCGCCCAGCATGCGGCAGATCTCGGCGACGAGCTCCTCACCCTCGACGCACTCGACGTCGGCGCGTGCCGGGCCGCCGGTCGCCGACTTCTCGATCCGGAAATGGCGCGAGGCCAGCGAAGCGACCTGCGGGAGGTGGGTTATGGCGATCACCTGGCGGCTCTCGCCGATCCGGCGCAACCGCTCGCCCACGGCGCGGGCCGTGTTGCCCCCGACGCCGGCGTCGATCTCGTCGAAGACGAGCGTCGCCACCCCGTCGGCCTCGACCAGGCCGCTCAGCGCCAGCATCACCCGCGAGAGCTCGCCGCCGGAGGCGGCGTCGCGAAGCGGGCCGGCGGGCATCCCGGGGTTGGTGGCGAGCTGGAGCTCGACCGTCTCGCGGCCGCTCGCCGCGTAGCCCTCACCGCCGTCCACCGCCGGCGCGACCGGCTCGAGGACGACGTCGAGCGCGGCGCCCTCCATCGCCAGCGCGGAGAGCTCGGCGGCGATCCGCTCCTGGAGCTCGGGGACCAGCCGGACGCGCTCTTCGCTCAGCTTCCTGCCCAGCCGGGCGCGGGACGCGATCGCCTCGGCGAGGCGCTCGTCGAGCTCGGCGCTCCGCACCTCCGCGCCCTCGAGCCGCTCGACTTCGGCGCGGCAGCGCTCGGCGTGCTCGAGCACCGACTCGATCGTGCCGCCGTGCTTGCGACGGAGGCGGTCGAGCGTGTCGAGGCGCTCCTCGACCTGCTGCAGGCGCTCGGGGTCGGCCTCGAGGCCCTCGAGATAGGAGCGCAGCTCGCCGCCGAGGTCGGAGGCCTCGATCGCGAGCGCTCCGACGCGCTCAGCCAGCGCGTCGAGGCGATCGTCGACGCCGCCCGCGGGCGCGAGCGCGCCCTCGCCGGCGGCGAGCAGCGTGGTCACCGACCCCTCGGAGTCCTCGCCGTCGCCGGCGATCGCGCCGAGCGCCCGCTCGGCGCCCTCGCGCAGGCCCTCGGAGTGGCGCAGACGCTCGCGCTCGGCGGCGAGCTCGGCCTCCTCGTCGGGGTCCGGCGCCGCCGCGTCGATCTCGCCCAGCTCGTAGCGCAGGAGGTCGAGGTCCCGCTCCCGGGCGCCGTCGCGCTCGCGGATCGCCTCCAGCTCGCGCGTGATCGCTCCGACCTCCGCATGGGCGGCGTGGTAGGCGTCGCGCAGCGCGATCTGGTCCGGGCCGCCGAAGCCGTCGAGGACCGCCGCCTGCGCGGCCGCGAGGGTGAGCTTGCGGTGCTCGTGCTGGCCGTAGAAGGCGATCAGGCGGGCGCCGAGGGCGCGCAGGTCGCTCGCGGGGGCCGAGCGGCCGCCGACGAACGCGCTCGTCCGCCCCGACGCGCCGACCCTCCGGCCGAGGACGATCTCGTCGGAGCCCTCGGGCAGTCGCTCGGCGAGCTCGCGGAGCTCGGGGTCGTCGAAGAGCCCCTCGGGGACGGAGAACACGCCCTCGACGTACGCCTCGTCGGCGCCTGGGCGGACGATCTGCGGCCGGGCGCGCCCGCCCATCAGCAGGTCGAGCGAGTGCGCGAGCACGGTCTTGCCGGCCCCCGTCTCCCCCGTGATCGCGTTGAGCCCCTCGCCGAAGCGGATCTCGGCGCGGTCGATCAGGAGCAGGTTCTCGATGCGGAGCTCGAGGAGCACTCACTCGTTTGTAGCGGCGGGCGCGGCGGATCTTCCCCCGCCAACGCCCAATTTGCGGGCGCGCCGGCCCGCGGGGGGCGCCGGCGCCCTAGCCCGCGAGGCGGCCGAACTTGTCCCGCATGCGCTCGTAGAAGCTCGCGCCCGGGAGCTGGGCGAGGCTGGCGGCGCCGTCGCGGAAGGCGATCACGAGCTCGTCGCCGCTCGCGAGCTCCGCCACGTGGAGGCCGTCGAAGGCGACGTCGACGGCCTCGCGCCCGCGCTCGTTGGAGACGTGCAGGACGTCGCCCGGGGCGACCACGAGCGGGCGCGCGGTGAGCGTGTGCGGCGCGATGAAGCTGACCACGTAGCCCTCGACGCCCCAGGCCAGGACCGGGCCCTGGTTGGCGAGGTTGTAGCCGGTCGAGCCGACCGGGGTCGCCGCGACCAGGCCGTCGCAGCGCACGTGTCCGATCTCGCGGCCGCCGATGCTGTAGGAGAGCTCCGCGACGCGGCCGTGCGGCTTGCGGATCAGGCTGATGTCGTTGAGCGCGACCGGGCGCTCGATGTCGAGCTTGGTCACGAGCCCCGGGAGCTCGAGGGTCTCGAAGTCCCCCGCGAAGGCGCGCTCGAGCCCCTCCTCGAAGCGATCGCGCTCGACCGCGGCGAGGAAGCCGATCGTGCCGTAGTTGATCCCGAACACGGGGACGCCGGTGTCGACGTAGCGCCGCAGCGCCTGCAGGATCGTGCCGTCGCCGCCGAGCGCGAGGCAGAGGTCGGGATGGTCGGGCATGCGCTCGACCCGCCGGCAGTCCGCCAGCGCGCCGCCGTGCTTCACCGCCTCGTGCTCGGTCACGACGAGCTCGAACCCGGCGGTCCTCGCCGCGGCGAGCGCCGCGACGACCGCGTCGCGGGTCTGGTCCGGGTGGGTATGCGTGACCAGCGAGGCCTGGCGCGCGCTCAAACCTCCGCCTCCTCGACCGCCGACTCGAGATCGGCGAGCCCGGCCCCCCCGCTCGACGCCCAGACGAAGGTCTCGAGGTTCCCCTTCGGGCCGGGGAGCCCGGAGGGCGCGAAGCCGTGGACGGCGAGGCCCAGCTCCCGCGCGGCCCGGGCCACGCCGAGCACCGCGTCGCGGCGGTCGGCGGGGTCGCGGACGACGCCGCCCTTGCCGACCCGCTCGCGGCCGAGCTCGAATTGCGGCTTCACCAGGGCGAGCAGCTCACCCCCCGGGGCGACGCAGGCGGCGACCGCGGGCAGGACCTTGGACAGCCCGATGAAGGAGACGTCCACCGTGGCGAGCGAGGGCTGCCACGGCAGATCGGCGGGCTCGAGGCCGCGGGCGTTCGAGCGCTCGATCACGTGCACCCGCCCGTCGTTGCGCAGGCCCCAGTCGAGCTGGCCGTGGGCGACGTCGAGCGCGATCACGCGGGTCGCCCCGTGGCGGAGCAGGCAGTCGGTGAAGCCGCCGGTCGAGGCGCCGACGTCGAGGCAGTCGCGGCCCGCGGGGTCGAGCCCGAGGGCGGCGAGCGCGTTCTCGAGCTTGATCCCGCCGCGGGAGACGTAGCGCGGGGGCTCCTCGACGGCGAGCTCGGCGTCGGCCGCGACGAGCTGCCCGGGCTTCTTCGCCCGCGCCCCGCCGGCGCCCACTCGGACCCGGCCGGCCCGCACCGAGGCCGCGGCGCTCGTCCGCGAGGGACTGAGCCCGCGCTCCGCGAGCAGTGCGTCTACGCGTCGCCGCTCCATGGCCGGAAGGTAACGCTCGGCACGTTGTCAGCTGCAACACCTCTGTGATCGCGCTCACACACCGATCGCACGTACGTTCGTACCCTTGCTGTTGCAATGACCGCCCGAAGCGTTTCACTCGACATCCACGGAGCCCTCGAGGTCACCCTCGCCCCCGCGATCATGGCCGCGCCATTCGTGCTCGGCTTCGGCGAGCTCGCCACCGCGATCGCCGTCGTGATCGGCGCGGTGCTCCTCGGGTCGGCGCTCTCCCTCGTCGGCGAGCGCCGGACGGTCTCCCTCTCCGCGCACGCGGGCTTCGACTACGCCCTCGCCTACGTCGCCCTGATCGGCGGCGTCGTCGCCGGCCTCCTCGGAGACGTGCCCGGAATGACCTTTTTGGTCGGTGTCGGTGCCGCACAGGCGCTGCTGACCGCGACGACGCGGTTCAGCCTCGCCCCCCGCGGTGCCTGAAGGCCCGGCCTACCTCCAAAAACCAAATACATATCTCTCCTCCCTGTACCCCGAGAAGCGCCCCGCGAGAGCGGGGCGTTTCTCATTGTGGCTCGCCCGCGGCGTTGACGAGCGACGTGGCCGCGGCCGCGGCTCCGAGGATCCCGGCGAGGAGGGGCCGCTCGGCGAGGGCCAGGCCGACGACAGCCGCGCCGAAGAGGGCGGCCTCGATCGCGAGCCGCACGGCGGTGCTCACGGGCCACCTCGCCTTGGGCGCGACGAATGCGCCCCAGGTGGCGGCGGCCAGCGCGGGCAGGCCGACGCCGGCGACCCAGCCCATGGCGCCCTCGCCGAGCTCGAAGCCGGCGTAGGCGAGCGCGGCGAGCATCGCCAGCTCGCAGAGGAAGCGGACGGCGAGGGCGGCGGCACGCATGCCGGCGAGGCTAGGCCGTGACGCGCGGTTGACTTCCGTCGTCGGGGCCGGAGAGGATTCGACCGGTGGATCGGATCCCGCCCCCCAGCGCAGCGCCTCCCCCACCGCCTCCCGGCGCCGAAGCGCTGCCGATGCCGCCGGAGCCTCTGCCGCCGCCCGGGTGGCTGCACGACCCGCTCGACTCGGGCAAGGAGCGCTACTGGGACGGGGCGAGGTGGGCCGAGCAGACGCGGCACGCGAACTCGTTCAAGCGGCGCTTCCACTTCAGCCCCTACTGGCTGCTCGGCGTCTTCGTCGGGCTGATCATCCTCTGGGGGACCGGCGTGTTCGACAAGCAGCTGGTCGGGATTGGGCTGAACGCGCAGGACTGCTTCGAGCCCGCGGACGGGAGCGAGGTCGTCTGCGGCAGCGAGGCGAAGGAGCGGATCGAGGCGCAGGAGAACCCGCCGTTCATCCCACCGCCGCCGACCACCCCCAGCATCCCGAACGACCCGCTCGCGCCCGGTGGCGGCGTGCCGACGACGCCGGGCATCCCCGGCGACCCCACCGCACCTGGCGGGATCCCGACCGTTCCCTAGACCTAGGCCGCGAGCCGGTCGCCGTAGGCGTCGTCCGCGTAGTACTGCTCTTCGAGCAGCCGGCGGCGGATGGCGCGCAGGCGGCGGCGGCGTGCCTTGGCCTCGGCGCCGAGCGCCCGCAGCCGCGAGCGGGTGGCGCGCTCCTCCGGCGGTGCGGCGCCGTCGAGGGACCCCGCCAGCCGCGCGATCTCGTCGATCTCGCGGGTCGCGGCGCCGATCTCCTCGGCGGCCTCGTCGGCGACCCGCTCGTGGACGCGGGGCAGGCTGGTGACGACGTCGGTGAGGCGCCGCGCCTCCCGCACGAGCTCGTCGCGCTCTCCGGTGGCGCGGATCACGATCGCCCTGGATCGCAGCATCGGAGGCCGATCTTCGGGGTGCCGTCGGACGGCACCGCGCGCACGACTGTGCGCAGGCCTAGGAAGCCGGCTGCTGAACCGGCTGGAGCGCCGGGTCGACCGCACGGACCGGCGGCGCGAAGCGCCGTTCGCGCTCGTGCAGCTCGAGCAGGTCCTGCCGGTCGGCGATCGCCTCCAGGTCTCCCCCGCAGCGGACGCAGCCCTCCTCGGAGAGCATCACATGCACGACGCGCCACACCGCCCTGCACTCGATGCAACGCGCCGGTCCGGAAACCACTCGCGTCACGTCAGTCGACCTACCCCGTCCGGGTGTAAGCGAAACGACAATCAGACGGGACCCTCTAGACGGGTTCGCGGTCGCCGAGCGCGGCGAGGACACGCTCGGCCACGGCCGGCCCCGTGAGGCCGACCTCCTCGCGGAGCAGGTCCGGCTTGCCGTGGGTGACGTAGCGGTCGGGCAGGCCGATTCGCATGACGCGGGCGCGATCGCCGGGCCGATCCGCGAACGCGTCCTCGGCGTGCTCGAGGACGGCGGAGCCGAAGCCGCCGGCGAGCACGTTCTCCTCGACCGTTACGACCATGTCGTGCTCGGCGCAGAGCCGCTCGACGAGCGCGGCGTCGATCGGCTTCGCGAACCGCCCGTCGGCGACGGTCGGCTCGAGGCCGCGCTCGGCGAGCGCCTCGGCGGCGTCGTTTGCGACCTGCACGCCGTAGCCGTAGCCGAGCAGCGCGACGCGCTCGCCCTCGGCGAGCAGCTCGCCCGTCCCGATCGGGATCTCGCGGCCGCGCTCGGGCAGGGGCACCCCGGCGGCGGTGCCGCGCGGGTAGCGCAGCGCGATCGGGCCGTCGTCGTACGCGAGCGCCGTGCGGACCATGTGGACGAGCTGGGCCTCGTCGCGCGGCGCCATCACGACCACGTTCGGCAGCGCGCGGAAGTAGGAGACGTCGAAGGCGCCGTGGTGCGTCGGGCCGTCGTCGCCGACGAGCCCGGCGCGGTCCATCGCGAAGACCACGTTCAGCTCCTGCAGGCAGACGTCGTGGACGATCTGGTCGTAGGCCCTTTGCAGGAAGGTCGAGTAGATCGCGCAGACCGGCTTCGCGCCCTGGAGCGCGAGGCCGGATGCGAAGAGGACCGCGTCCTGCTCGGCGATCCCGACGTCGTAGTACTGCTCGGGGACCGCCTTGGCGAGCTTGTCGAGCCCGGTCCCCCCCGCCATCGCCGCGGTGATCCCGATCACGCGCTCATCCGCCTCGGCCTCGGCGATCAGGGCCTCGGCGAAGACCGCCGTGTATTGCGGAGGCGCCGCGGGCGGCGGCTTCTCGAGCTT